>CAYTCZ010000131.1:0-3707 GCA_964436315.1 uncultured Gaiellales bacterium
GGCCTCGCTGCCTGCTCACTGACACAGGCGGGCGAGAACGCGTTACGGTACCCACGTGCCGATGCTTCTGACCATGGGTGAAGCCGCCGACGAAGTGGCCGCCGAGACCGAGTCCGCGTCAGAGTCTGCGGACCAGGCAACCGGCCCGGCGAGCGTGCCGAGTCCGCTCGTGGTCATCGGGGTCGCATTCGTCGCCGGTGCTGCGGTCGCGCGGTGGCTCGATTGGAGGGAGCGCGCTCGGGCAGCCGCCTGAACGGGCGTCGCCGATATTCAACCGACAGCTTCGTTCCTGAAGGATCATGACAAAGACCAGAACTGACGCCGAGCTTCGCGAGCAGATTGACGAAGAGCGGCAGGCGCTCGGCGAGGCGATCGAGAATCTGCGAACCGAGTTCGTCGGGATGCGCGCTCTGCGCGAGAATCTCCCCGCAATTGCGGCCGGTGCCTTTGTGCTCGGGTTCGTGATTTCGGGTGGCGTCGGTGCGGCGATCAGACTGGTGATGCGGCGGGGCTACGAGCGCAGAACGTCTCGCTTGCAGCTCGCCAGGCTCCGGATTACCGCCAGGCTCGGTTGAGATTTCGCAGTCGCACTGCTCGTTGATGCCCTCGCGCAAGGCGCGTTCGAGTTTCTCGTTAACGCAGTCGACGGACTGGTCGAGACCGACGACCCTGTCGCCAATCTCGTCGAGGTCGGCGTATCGGGTTTTCGACGGCTGGCGCTCGAACACCCGGCGCGATATCGGATCGCGTTCCAACGGGTCGTCCCCGGCCTGCGCCCGTGGCCCGAACTTGCTACGGGGAGGGAGCGCGCCTGGAGCCAGTTCCCTTTCGGCAGGGGCGCCGGCTCGAGATGGGGGAGGGAGGATTCGAACCTCCGAAGGCAGAGCCAACTGGTTTACAGCCAGTCCCCTTTGGCCACTCGGGAACTCCCCCGAAGCGGGCCAAGTCTAGCTGGTGATTGCCGGAGCACAGAGCTCTTACGAGCGAGGCACACAACCCTAGAGAACGACAACTCCGCGGCCGATAGAAGGAGGTCAATATGGACCTGAATCCTCTCCTTGCGCACGTCATCGAGGTCGGTGGCAGCGATCTCCATCTGAAGGAGTCGTCTGTTCCCATCGGACGCCTCGACGGAGATCTGGAAGAAATCGATGACCGAGCCCTGACAGCTGAGGACCTCGAGTCAGTCCTCCACCAGATAACGGAACGTACACCTGCGAAACGAGAGGCATTTCTCGCCACGGGGGAGCTCGATACGGCCTACGTCGCAGAAACGATCGGTCGGTTTCGCGTGAACGGTTTTCGCCAGCGGGGGTCCATCTCGTTTGCCTTCCGGTATGTCCCCCGTGTCGTTCCCAGCTTTCGCAAGCTCGGACTCCCGGACGGCTTGGACTCGATCGCGGAGGAGCGCCGGGGACTCGTACTGGTAACCGGCGCCACCGGTGCTGGGAAGTCGACGACTCTCGCAGCGATCGTTGATCACATCAACAGAACGCGTTGACAACACATTGTCACGATCGAAGACCCGATCGAGATCGTCCACGACGATCAGCAGTGCCTCGTGAACCAGCGCGAGGTCGGACTCGATACGGAGTCATTCGGACAGGCCTTGCGCAGAGTGCTGCGCCAGGACCCCGATGTCATCCTGATCGGCGAGCTCCGCGACGAGGAATCGGCCCGAGCCGCCCTGCAGGCGGCCGAGTCAGGACACCTCGTGCTCTCGACGATGCACACAATCGATGCAGTCGAGACGGTTACTCGGCTCATCGAGCTGTTCCCGGCGGCGAAGCAGACCATGATTCGCCAGGTGCTCGGAGGCACCCTCCGTGGAGCCGTTGCGCAGCGGCTTCTGCCAAAGATCGGCGGAGGGCGTGTCGTAGTCGTCGAGGTGATGGTCAATACCGCGCGAATTGCCGAACTGATTCGCGACCCATTGAAGACCGAGCAGATCGCGGACGCGATCGACGAGGGTGCCATCCATCGAATGCAGACGTTCACCCAGTCTCTCGTACAACTGGTGCTTGACGGATCCGTCGAGTACGAAACTGCGGCGAATGCTGCCACCAACCGCCACGACTTCGAGATCGCGTGCAAGCAGGCCCTGAAGGAGCAGGCTGCCGCGGCCGGAGAGGACACCGAGGCGGATGACGGCGGCAAGGCTGACGCGGAACCTGTCAGCCACCTTCGCCTCGCATAGAGGCGAATGGTTCGACGCATCGGCCTGACCGTCTGCGCAGCTGCGATGCTGTCTGCGCTCGTTGCTTTGACACCCGGATCGATCCGCGCCGACACGGTCGCGTTTTTCATCGGTTCCGGACAACCTTCCCAGCTACCTCCAGCCGAACCCGTACGGGGAGCACCGTCTTGCCGCCGGAGCTGCTCGTTCCTCCAAAGGTGCCCGCATACCGCTCTCCTGAGCAGCTTCGGGAGACCCACGCACTCGCCGGCGAAGCGTACGGTGTCCCCTGGGAAGTGCTGGCGGCGATCAACCGGATCGAGACCAACTTCGGCGAGAACATGGGCCCTAGCTCGGCTGGCGCCATCGGCTGGATGCAGTTTCTGCCGACCTCTTGGGCGCTCTGGGGAACCGACGCGAGCGGAGACGGCCTGGCCGACCCGTCGGACCCGGAGGATGCAATCTTCTCGGCCGCTCGCTACCTCGCTGCGGCCGGCGCGGAGCACAATCTGTACCAGGCGATCTTCGCGTACAACCACGCCGACTGGTACGTCCTCGACGTCCTCGACCTCGCGGCAATCTACAGCGGCGGCGCGGCTCTGAGTGGCGGACCGCCGATCGTGGATGGCCTCGGACAGCAGATTGTCTTCGAGATCGACGTCGAGCAAAGGCTGATTGACGCGAGAGTTGCCATCTCGGAGATTCGGCGCGAACTGGGCGGGGTCGAAGAGAAGCTCCAGCGGATCGAATGGCGCCTGCGGGCGGTTGAAGAGCGCGCCGGGAATCCGGATCTGAGCGCCCGGGACTTCGACTTGCTCGAGCGGCGCGCTACTCGACTCACGGCCAAACAAGACAAACTCAAGGCGCTCGCCGGAGAGCTTGCTGTTTCCCTCACCGACGCGTCCGACCGCTACCACGAGCTGCGAGACTCAGCCTCGACAATCGGCTTCTGGCGTCCATCGCCCCTGTATCACCTCGGCGAGGGTCTCGAGGGCTACATCTTCCCCGTGATCGGCCCGTTGGCGAGCTTCGGCGACGACTTCGGAGCTCACCGGCACAGCACCGGCTGGCATCACGGCAACGACATCTTCGCTCCGATGGGCACGCCCGTCGTCGCCGTCACCGACGGCCAGTTGTTCGGCATCGGCTGGAACGACGTAGGCGGCAACCGGCTCTGGCTCCGAGATGCTCAGAGGAACGAGTTCTACTACGCCCACCTCGCGGGCTTCTCACCGCTCGCCCTCGAGGGAGCGACTGTTCGCGCGGGTGATGTGCTCGGCTACACGGGTGACACCGGTGATGCCCTTGGCACACCGCCCCACCTCCACTTCGAAATTCACCCCCGTGAGCTCCTACCGCTCGGGTACGACGGCGTGGTGAACCCCTACGAGCAGCTCCGTGCCTGGACTCGCATTGGTGCCGAGGGCGAGGCAACCGAGTCCGACCGGAGTCTCGCCGGTGCGGCCCAAGACACCGCTGATGCGCAGCCGAGGGTGTTCACGGTCGTCGAAGACACAGTGATCACATTCAC
>CAYTCZ010000131.1:3807-10272 GCA_964436315.1 uncultured Gaiellales bacterium
TCCGGATAACCGCGATGACGGTCGTCTGGCTTCTGTGTGCCGCCTCGCTGACGTTCGCCGGCTCGCGCGTGCTCGCAACGGACAGGCCGGAGCGATCTGACCTCGTCCCCGAGCCACCGAAACAGGAGGCAAAGGTTTGGACGCTTACCGTTCCAGACGTCCGCGGGCAGCCAATGTCTTCGCCCAAGGCATGCTGGAGGAGAGCGGCTTCGCGTGGAAGGTCGACGGCGACGTCGAGGGGTACGCGGCAAACCTCGTCGTGAGCCAGTTCCCCGAACCCGGAGCGACGGTCGTAGCAGAGGGAGCGCCGACCATCATCTTGATCCTCGGGCGCAATCCCGACTATGAGGAGCGAGGGTCTCCCGAAAACGAATCACCGTACGACGGCACCGAGGCGATCGTCATTGGCGGGACATCGACCTCGCCTCACGCTCTGGAATCCCAAGAGGAAGCGATGGCGGAGCCGGAGCAACCAAGCGCTACTCCGACCGAAGCTCCTGAGCCGACAAACGAAGCAACCGAGGCCGAGCCGGAGCCGGCAACGCCGCTAGAAGAGCCGCAGAGCAAGCCTGCCCCGGCGCCGACCAACCCGAAGGCTGAGTCCGACGAAACCTCGTCAGCCGACTCATCCGGTGCGGATCCAGACGGCCCGGACTTCGTCGTTCCGGGTGCGCCGGAGGAGCCTCCCGGGGCGATGCCGCTACCGGAGCGCGCAGCAATGATCAGTGAAAAGCTTGCTCAGCACCCGTCGGCGACCCCTGAACTGGTCGACTGGTACCTGTACCAGCACGAGTGGGTCATCGCGGGAGCCAAGTTCGGCTGGAGTCAAGGGGCCGAAGCGCTCGAAGTCCTAATCGAGGTCGATTTGGCGCTGTACGAGCGATGGGGGATCGGCGCCAGGAGCGCGGACCATGCGCGAGAGACGCTGAAAGAAGTCAAACGACTGACAAGGAGTTACGGGAACTAATCAATGCGAACACGACTGCGGCAACTTCGAGCCGAGAGCGGGTACACGCTGACCGAGCTCCTGGCCGTGATGGTCGTCCTCGGCATCGTCTTGGGCGCCCTCACGATCCTCTTCGTCTCTGGCTCCCGGGCTGAGATCCGTGCGAACCAGGAATTCCAGGCGCAACAGAATGCTCGGCTAGCCCTTGACCGTATGCGGCGTGAGCTCCACTGCGCGAGCGCCGTGTCGGCGCCGAGCGGGACCCCGACCACGACCATCACCGTCACGCTTCCGGCGGGATGTCAGGGCGCCGACACCGTCGTGACGTATGCGACCGCGAACGTCTCGACCGATCGCTACCAGATGACCCGCCAAGGCGGTGACGGCAGTACGTGGGGCGACACGGTAACCGTCGCCGACTACTTCACAAACGACGACGTGTTCACGTACACCGCCCCTGGCTCGGGAACGCTCGGCGTTCTTAGCGTCGATTTCCCGGTCAATCTCGACCCGACTGACCCCAACAGGCTCTGGCGGCTCGAGGACGACATCGTGCTACGGAACACGACGCGGCTCTGACCGTAGGCGTCAGGCTACTCATTCAGGTCCTACTCCGTGCTCACCCGGTCTGATCGAGGGCCGCGCGGTGAGATCAACGGCAATGTCTTCACATGATCGGGACCAGATCAGCCCTCGGCGGAGCCCTCTCCAAGACTCTCGAAAGCGCGGAGACACGCCTCGTACGAGGCATCTCGCAGCTCGACGCTCGTTCCGGCAGCGAGGGCCGCTGCAACGGCAGCTGGCTCGGCAGGGACGTTGAAGTCTACGGCCATCTCGTCGAGCGGGATGATCTGACAGTAGCCGTAGCTGGCCTTGTAGGCGACGACGCTTGACTCGTCTTCTGCAAAACGAGCTGGGATGCTCACTTCGTCGCCAAAAGCCTTGTTGCGGTCGCCGCTTTCCCCCAGGTGGCTGCGGCGACGATGAGGGCCAAGGCGACGGCTAACACGATCCCAACAATGAGATCTCGTCTCGTCCGAAGCGCGTTCCGCACGTAAAGTATTTCGACACGGGCCCGGCCGCCCTTGAGGGTGCTTGGCTAGGCGGCGTTTGCTTACACAAGAGCCCTCGTCCGAGACGGGCCCGGGATTCGAGATGCTTCGACGCCGATCAGCTGGAGATGGTCACGGTGATCGCCGACTGCGCTGGCCGCGCGGACTCAGCAGTCGTAAGCGTAGAGGTCGTCCATCAAGTCGATGTAGAGGAGATTGAGTCGCTCGGGAAGGCTTTGCCGTGACCTCAACGCTTCGAGGACGCGCACGAGCCCACGCCGTTCGTCGATGCTCGGCCAGTGTTCGCCCCCAGCCGCCTTCGTCTTCAGGTTGTGGGCCAGCGACCACTGATCGTTCGCCGCGAGTTTCTCGGCCAGAACAACCCGTGTTCCGGTGTGAGTTCATGATTCCAGCCATTACCTGTCGTTCTCGCATTCCTTGCCGTCATAGGAACAGCGGTTGTCTCTTTCTCGGGAAACGAACTCGAGAAGCGCAGAGTACGCGGCAGATCGAGCAGCAGCCGTTCACCTGGCCGCGGCAGGCGAGGCGTTTGCTCGCTCGATTCTCTGGACGGCGTCCGATCCCACGGCTCCCGACGCGATCGTCTCTGGCACCGTGGCACAGGAAGGGGGAACGATCACGTACTCAGGGACCTACGATGGCGCCACGCACTGGAACGATGAAGTCGAAGTGAATGGAAGCGGGTTCAATATGCAGGCGACAGGGTCGGCTGGCTACGTCGGCGACGGTGGTATCTTCTCGCTCGAGAATGTCTCGGGCAGCTACAAGGTTGGCTGACTCGAGGACCCTCGATCGACGGGGGTCTGCTGGTTTCTCCCGGGTCCGGAGCGCTAGACGGCCGTTCGGCGCACGGCCGAGAAGCAACTAACAAGTCCCGAACATCTCTCGCTCACGCTAAGTTCATCGATGTACGTCCGACCGCAGGGGTTCTCGGACCGGGACGTGTCGAACCTCCAGACGACGGTTGCGGTCTTGCTTTCGAAGCCGGGCCGCAGCCCCCTGCTCCGTGGATTCCTGATCAGCAGAGAGGCCGCCGGGGGCGACCCGAGCGCTTGTCATTCTGCCGGCGATACGAACGTCGACGGGGCGATTCGGCGCAACGGTGACTTCGAGGTGAACGGCAAAGATATTCATGCCGACTCAGCCAGCGCTTACGGTAGCCCGTGCAAGTCCGACATCGGCGGTGCGAACATCGACCTTGGCGGCAGTGCCGAACACTGCGACAACGAATACGTCGACTGGCCGCGTTGGTACGCGGAGAGCGAGTTCACCTGCGAGGTGAACGGCAGCCAGTTCAACATGACCGGCCTCGGTCCGTCAGGGAGCGGCACCACCATCCAGCTCGTCGAATAACGCCCCGCACCTCGGTCAGGCCGCCTATCCCGCCTTGACGGCGCTCGCGTGCAGGCCCCTTCGCATTCAGGGCTTGGCCGCACCTTGTCGTACCGCCCTGCGCCCCTCCGGCTCGGCTACATGGCCAGCCCCGCCCCAGTTAACCCGGTGAGAGCGACCGAATGGCCGGACGCTCCCGGGCGCCGGCACCGATTCCGGGTCTCATGTCGACCTCGTCAGAAGCCGATACCAATGGCGATGCATGTTGCGGCCGCCGTGTTCGTCTTCATTCCCGCGCTCGCGCTCGGGAGCTTCCTGAACGTGGTCGCAGCTCGCTTGCCCGAGCGGCGATCGCTGATCAAGCCCACGTCGAGCTGCGGGAGCTGCGCGACGCCGATCGCCTGGCGTGACAACATCCCGGTCGTCTCGTACGTGCTGCTGCGCGGATGTTGTCGCCACTGCGGCGCCACGATCAGCCTTCGCTACCCGGCCGTCGAGCTTGCCACCGCACTGTTGGTCGCGGCGTGTTTCCTCGTCTTCGGTTTCACGGCCCGAGCCTTCATCAGCGCGATCTTCGTTGCTGCGCTGGTCGTCCTGTCAGCGATTGACGTTGAACGCAAGATCCTGCCTAACCTGATCGTCTTGCCGACTGCCGTCGTGCTCTTCATCGCTCAGGTTGGGTTCTATCCAGATCGCGCGCTCGAGTGGACGATCGCCGCTCTAGCGGCTGCGCTGTTCCTGTTTCTCGCCCTCCTTGCCTATCCAAAGGGCATGGGGATGGGTGATGTCAAACTCGCGCTGCTGCTCGGCGCCGTGCTTGGCTACACCGTCGCCGTCGGGATGATGGTCGGAATGGTCGCGGCGGCGCTCGTCTCGATCGGGTTCTTTGTTCGCCATGGCGCCGCGGCGAGGAAGATGGCGATACCGTTCGGCCCCTTTCTCGCCCTTGGGGCGATCGTCGCGCTGTTCTGGGGCGATCGAATGCTCGACTCCTATCTGAGCAGCTTCTAGGCGCCTCACGAGCCTGCCTACCACGTATCCCTCCTCTCAGGGATTGGTCTGCCTTCGCCGATAAATCGAGCAGGTGGAATCCGACGATTTCTCAGTTCTCAGACCGTCTGAGGGTCCCTCGGACAGTCCAGGCTCCTCCGAGCCGGGCGCGCCGCTCGAGGGTGCCGGCATCGAACCGAACGCCGTTGCGAGCCTGGTCGCCGACCTGATCGAGGCCACCGGCCTGATCTCGCGTGATCGGCTCTCGGTCGCCATCTCGCGGGCAGGCCAGGGCTCTCTGGCCGAGGCGCTCGTCGCAGAGAATCTGGTCAGCCACAGCGCGCATGCGCGTGCGCTGGCTGATCGACTGGGACTGCCTTTCATTGATCTAAACGAGGTAGGCGTCGAAGCGAACGCGGCCGAGGCCATTCCTGTCAAGGTTCTCGAACGTGTCCTTGCGCTGCCGTACAAGCTCGAGAACGATCGTCTGAAGATCGCCGTCGCTGATCCCGCCAACGTGCAAGGGATCGACGAACTGCGGATGGCGACTCGATACCCGCTCGATCTAGCCGTTACACCGCGCGAGGACATCGAGGCAGAGCTTCGACGCATGACACGGGCGACCGAGGCCCTCGAGCGAACCAGCCTCGTCGACGTTGAGTACCGCGTTGAAGACGACGATGACGACCTCGAAGCCGAGGACGGGCTCTCAGATGCCCCACTCGTTCGGCTGGTGAACTCGATCATCCTCCAGGCTGCGGAGGACGGCGCGAGCGACGTCCACTTCGATCCCACGGACGAGGCGCTCGTCGTACGCTTCCGCGTCGACGGTGTGTTGAGCGAGGTACAGCGTGTTCCTCGACGACTCTCGGCGGGGGTAACGACACGCCCGAAGGTTCTTTCGAAGCTGGACATCGCGGAGCGCCGGCGGCCGCAAGACGGCCGGATCTCTCTCAATGCGAAGTCTGCGGGCCGCGATCTCGACATCCGCGTTGCCGTGTTGCCGACCGTCGAGGGCGAATCGGTCGTCATGCGTCTCGTCGACAAGTCCAAACGCGCGCCGACTTTTTCCGATCTGGGGATGACCGACGAGATGCGTGAGCAGCTCGAAGAGCTCGTGAAAATGCCGACCGGAGCGCTCCTGGTGACTGGGCCGACCGGTTCGGGTAAGTCGACGACACTCTACGCCGCGTTAGGCGAGATCAACAATCCCGAGATCAACATCATCACGGTCGAGTTCCGCCTGACCGGTGTGAACCAAGTTCAGATCAACCAGAAGGCTGGCCTGAACTTCGCAACGGCACTGCGGTCGATTCTCCGTTCGGACCCCGACACGATCATGGTCGGTGAGATCCGGGACGTCGAGACGGCCAAGATGGCCATCGAAGCGGCGCTCACCGGTCACTTCGTGCTCTCGACGCTCCACACCAACGATGCGCCGAGCGCGCTCAGCAGATTGAACGAGATGGGCGTCGAACCGTTCTTGACCGGAGCCGCCGTTACGGCGGTCATGGCTCAGCGCCTTGCCCGGAAGCTCTGTAACCACTGCTGCGAGATGTACATGCCGACCCAGGAGGAGATGCTCGAAGCTCGCTTCACACTCGAGCAGGCTTCCTCGGCGGATGGAGTTGCCCTGTACCGAAAGCGTGGCTGCCCACGTTGCAACCAGACCGGCTATAAGGGTCGACTCGGCATCTACCAGCTCATGATGATGACTGACGAGCTTGAACGGCTTGCCGCTCAGCGCGCGAGCAGAGACGAGCTCGAGCGCGCGGCCATGGAAGCCGGCATGCAGACGCTCTGGCAGGACGGCCTCAAGAAGGCCGCCTCCGGTCTCACGTCAATCGAAGAGCTCGGCCGCGTTCTCATCTAAGAGCCCATACCGCACCGCACCTACCGGAATGGGCTCTAAGAACTCGTTTCACACCGAACCCTGTGTCTCCGGGCCGCACTGTACGCCGTGAAGTGTTGTCCTCGGTCGCGTCCATATTTCCGATCAATATGAACGCTCCCTGCGTCCTGGCCTCACGGCGTCCATCGCGCCCCGGCGACGAGGAGTCATTGTGAAACGAGTTCTGACATGGAGTGAAATGTCAAGAGGTCCGGCTCTCTTGGGAGGGCTGC
>CAYTCZ010000132.1:0-10131 GCA_964436315.1 uncultured Gaiellales bacterium
AAGGCCGCCTCGAAACAGGCTGTTCACCACACGGTTACCCACCGGGGCCGGCCGGACTGGTCAGATTAGGGCCGAGGCGACGAACTTCTGTGACGCCGAACGAGGGCGCCTGCGTTCGACCCTTGCGGCTTGACGTCGTCTTGAGTTCGCGTGGCGGGGTGAACCTCGGGGCCGGCCGTTCCCCTCACCCCGCCGGCGCGTCCTCCTCGGCGGTTCCTACACTCATCCCGGTGCGAGTTCTCGTCGCGTTTCTGATCGCCCTCGGGCTCCTGGCGGTGGTCGTTCTGCTGCTCGTTGTGGTGAACGCGTTCTTCGACTGAGCGATGCCGTGCTGGTCTAATCGATTGATTGCCACTAGCCGACCAGGCGCGCCTCGACCTTCCCGATGCCGACGTCGGCCTGGATCTGAAGACGGCCCGCGGAATCCACGAGTTGGCCCGGGACCCCGGGACCGGGAGAAACATCGGCGGCCCGCGTGAAGCCTGAGACCTCCTCCGCACGCTGGACATCGATGCCGCCCTCGGCGCGACCGAATAGCTCGACCTCTCCCATCGCGGCCTTTCCTTTGATCTCGGCATCCACGCCGACGGGAACGAGAAGCACGAGTTCCCCGACGCCGACACCTGCATCGACGACGGCATCCGCTCCGGCGAGATCGAGCGCACGAAGGTCGACTGTGAGCTTTCCGGCGCTGAGCTCGTAGCTCTCCTCGAGTTCGGAAACGGTCGTCGGACGGATCGTCCGGTCGCCAGCCCCCTCGGTCAACGAGACGTTGTTGACGAGCGAGGCGAGAGCGAGCAGGAGCGCAAGAAGGAGGGCGAGGAGGACGAGGCCGATCGAACGACCGAAGAATGCGCTCGCGACGAGACCGCCACCAGTAATGGCAAGAGCGAGAATCAGGAACGCCTGCGCGGAGACGTCGACGACGCCCGTGGCGTCAAGCAGACCGGCGACCGCGGCGGCGATCACGATCGCCCCGAGAGTCGCTCGGCCGACGGGGAAGCGCCGCCGCTTCTTCTCGGCGGGCGGCTCGGCAACCGGCGACCACTGCGCCTCGGTCGATTCGGGCGCAGTGGTCGCAGGCTCAGGAGCCGGTTCGGAGAATGGCGCGGCGTCGGTTGCTTCGGCCGGGAGGTGCTCTTGCTCCGCATCGAGCGTAGCCACCGCCGTCGACGGCTCTTCCTCCGCGCCTTCGGCATCGCCCTCAGTCCTATCCGCGTCAGCATCCGATGCTGAGGCCTGCGCCATCGGGTCGGTCGGCGGGCCGCCGTCGGGCGGCCTGGCCGGATCGGGCTCGGGAGACGGTGGATTCGCTGCATCGTTCCGCCGCCGGAGCAAGAGCAGACCAGCACCGACGGCGATCAGGATGAGCGGCCAGATCTCGACGCTCGGGAGCCACCAGATGCCGGCGGATCCGACGAAGGCAAGGATGCCGACGACCAGAATCAGGCCGCCGAGGATCGTCCGCCAGTGCGTGCGGGAGGGTGGGAGGCGCCGCTCGAAGTCGGGCGCCAATGACTGCGCGTCGTGCTCGGGAGGGATGACGAGCCAGGCGACAAGGTAGGCAAGGAGGCCGAATCCTCCCGCGAACACGAGGAGAACGAACACGAGCCGAACGAGAACGGGATCGATTCCGAGGTAGTCGCCGATGCCGGCTGAGACACCTGCGATCTTCCCCTCACGGGTATTCCTTCGCAGGAGATGCGCTGTGTGGTGGTTCGCTGTTTGTTCCATGCCTCCAGTCTTGAGGCGCGAGTCTGACCCCACAATCCGGAATGCCCCGGGACTTCCCCCGAGCCATCCCCGAGACGAATCTCGGGGGTTTCCCCCCGAGACGATCTCGGGGGTGTCCCCGATTGACGTGCGTGCGTGCATGCGACACTTTCGAATAGACATGAATCAGAGCGAAAGTGGAGCGGCGAACCGTCGCTCTGGCGCGGCCTCGCCGCGCCTGCATCGCAGTCATCGGGATCGCCTCGTCGCCGGGGTCGCGGCCGGAATTGCCCATCGCGTTGGCGCCGATCCGATCTTCATCCGGCTTGCGTTCATCGTGACCGCCTTCGCCGGTGGCTTCGGGCTCATTGCGTACGCGGTCGGCTGGATCCTGATCCCGCCAGCGAGGCCTGGCGAAGAACTTCTCGAGCGTGCCGTTCGAAGACGCGGCGTGCTCGAGCTCGTCGCCGGTGGACTGATCCTCCTCGGTCTCCTGTTCCTCTTGCGCTCGTCCGGAATCTGGCTTGGCGATGATTTCGTGTGGCCCGCCCTGCTCGCCGCGATCGGCATCGTTCTTCTCTGGAGGCGCTCGTCGCCGGAGCGGAGAGCCACCATCGCAGCGGGCGTCCGCGACTTTCGAGAGCGGAGGCTCCCGCCGGTAGTGGACGAGCTCCTTGATCGAGGCGCTGGGACCGCACGGTCCGAGCGGCCTGACGCCGCGACGATCGTCCGCATCGTCCTCGGTGCGAGTCTCCTGATTGCGGGTATCGGCGCTTTCGCGTCGGCCAACGATTCGTTTCAGAACTCGCTCGTCGCGATGGTGATCTTGCTCGGTGGTCTCGCCTTGGTGTTCGGGCCCTGGGCGTGGCGGCTTTTGAAAGAGCTCGACGCCGAGCGCCGCGAGCGCATTCGCTCACAGGAGCGCGCCGAGATGGCAGCCCACCTTCATGACTCTGTTCTTCAGACGCTCGCGCTGATTCAGCGTCACCCGGACGACTCGGAAAAGATGGTTCGACTCGCGCGGCGCCAGGAGCGGGAGCTTCGCAACTGGCTCTACGGTGGCTCCGCGCTACGAAGTGGCACGTCGCTGGCCGGGGCGCTCGAGTTGGCGGCCGCCGAGATCGAGGATCTTCACGGCGTCCCGGTCGAGGCCGTCGCGGTCGGGGACTGCCAACTCGATGAGCCGCTCAAGGCGTTGTTGCAGGCGACCCGAGAGGCCATGGTCAACGCTGCTCGACTCTCGGGAGACGAGAAGGTCGCCGTATACCTCGAGGTCGAGCCCGACACGGTGACCTGCTTCGTGCGCGACCGCGGGGTTGGCTTCGACCTCGATTCGATTCCTCCCGACCGGAAGGGCGTGTCAGAATCGATCATTGGACGTATGGAGCGCCACGGAGGAAGCGCGACCATCCGTACCGCGCCGGGCGAGGGAACCGAGGTCACCCTGTCACTCGCCCGCCCGGATGGATCGAAGAACGGAGACAGACCCGAGGGATCTCAGAGTTGACCGACGCCGCGAGCACGCGTGTCTACCTCGTCGACGATCACGATCTCTTTCGGGCAGGCGTCCGTGCCGAGCTCTCTGACGGCATCGAGATCGTCGGCGACGCGGCGGACGTAGCGAGCGCAGTCGCGGGCATTCGCGCCATGGAGCCCGACGTCGTTCTGCTCGATGTCCATATGCCCGACGGCGGTGGTGAGGCGGTGATTCGAGCCGTTTCCGAGACGCACCCCGACGTCCGGTTTCTCGCTCTCTCCGTCTCCGACGCTGCAGAAGACGTGATCGCGATCATCCGGGCGGGTGCGCGAGGGTACGTGACGAAGTCGATCAGCGCGACCGAGCTCGCCGCGGCCGTGAATCGCATTGCCGAGGGAGACGCAGTCTTCTCGCCCCGGCTCGCCGGGTTCGTTCTCGATGCGTTCGCTGGTTCGCCGGAACCTTCGGTCGACCCAGACCTCGACCAACTGACGCCTCGAGAGCGCGAGGTCCTGCGGCTCATCGCCCGTGGATACGCCTACAAGGAGATCGCGCACGAGCTCTCGATCTCCATCAAGACCGTCGAGACACATGTGTCAGCGGTGCTCAGGAAGCTCCAGCTGTCGAACCGCCACGAATTGACGCGCTGGGCTACCGACCGTCGCCTCGTCTGAACGTTGGCGCTCACGCTCCCCGTGGGCAAGGCATGGTGTCTGTTCAGTCTGACGATCATTGCCGTCACGCTCAGCGCTTGGGGCGGTTCGAGCGAGGAGAGCGGCGGCGGTTGTCACCGCCGTCGTCGACGGCGACACGATCGTGCTCGACAGCGGTGAGCATGTCCGGCTCGTCCAGATCGATGCGCCGGAAGCCGGAGATGAGGAGTGCACGGAGCCGAAGCCACGCGGGTATTGACAGAACTCCTTCCCACCGGAACCGAGAACGCGCCGAAGACGCTAGTAGATTCCGCCGTCGGCGGCGAGCCGCGAGTTCTTCTCTCACTACGAGCCTCCAATTGCGCGCGTGAACGAGCTGTCCCTCAGCGAGACGTTGCTAATTCTGGGCGCGGTCCTGGCGATCGCCGCCGCGCTGTCGGGCTGGGCTCACGGGACCGTGCTCTCGATCAGCGTCCTCGCCTTGGCTGTCGGGGTCGGACTCGCTGCTTTTGACGTGGTCTCCCTCTCGCCCGAGGAAGAGGGGATCATCGTGGTGGTCGAACTCGCGCTCCTGCTCACGCTCTTCGCGGATGGACTTCATGTCGAGGAGGAGCTTCTTCGGTCGCACTGGGGTCCGCCGGCTCGCGCGCTTCTAATCGCGATGCCGGTCACACTCGTGCTCCTCGCGCTGGGCGCGCGCCTGTTGTTCGGTACGGACCTCAACTGGGCTGAGGCCTTTCTCGTCGCTGCAGTCCTCGTACCGACCGACCCCGTGATCACCTCGGCGGTCGTGACGTCGCGAAAGGTGCCGAGAGTAGTCCGCCACACGCTCAATCTGGAATCCGGGCTGAACGACGGTTTGGCGTTGCCCTTCGTCCTTCTATTTCTCCTTGTCGTCACGGCGGAAGGAGTGAGCGTCGGCACCGAAGTCGCAATCTTGGCCGGCGAGTCGGTGCTCGGTGCGGTCATCGGCGCCGCGATCGGGTTCTTCGGCGGACGGATCCTCGATCTGCTCCCAGGCGGTGGGATCCGCCCAAAATATGAGGGCATCTACGCGCTTGCCCTTGCATTCGGGGCGTTTGGTCTCGCGGAGATCATTCAGGGGAACGGTCTGATTGCGGCCTTTGCGGCCGGTCTCATCCTCGCTGTAACCCGGCACGAGATCCCTGCGGCGTTCACGAAGTTCAACGAGAGTCTCGGCGCGATCCTCCAAGTCATCGTTTTCCTCGTTCTGGGCGTTGTGATCGTCGCGACAGGCTTTAGCGGTGAGAGCTGGGCCCTCGTTCTCTTCATTCTGTTCACGATCTTCGTTGCACGGCCAGCGGCGGTCTGGATCTCATTCGTCGGAGTGAGGATGTCGCGCTCCGAGAAGCTCTTCATCAGCTGGTTCGGGCCCAAAGGCGTTGCCTCGATTCTCTTCGCGCTCTTCGTGCTCGACTCGACGGCCGCTGATCGGACGATCGTGTTCGAAATTGCCGCCTTCACGGTGCTCGCATCGATTCTCCTTCACGGCTTCACCGACACGATCGGAGCCGACTGGATGGCTCGGCGCGTAAGACCAGCTGACGAAGATGGCGAACCGACGAACGGCGAGTCAAAGTCGCGCGCCGAGGGCCTCTAGCCGCCTGCGTCCCAGGTTCCCGCTTCTTCCTGCATCCGTCTCCACTCGTTCGCGACGTCCACGTGGGTGGCGAACCAGACGTCGTCGTGGCTCCGGATGTAGGCGACGAGCTCGTCAAGCAGCGCGATCCGCGGGTGCCTCCCGATGCAGAAGGGGTGGACGACGAGAAGGAAGCATCCACCGACCCGGTACGAGCCGTCGAACTCCGCCTTCCATACCTCGAGCACCTCTGCCGGAGTCGACAGGCCCGACATGTACGGGAAGAAGCTGAAGAGGAAGTACGGAGCGTCGTCGAGTTCCCAGCTCACGGGCAGCTCGACGAAATCGCGGTAAGGCCCCGTGACCGTGGGCACCTGCGGCCGATATGGCTCGTCGTGGCCGAAGAGACTCGAGTCGTAGACGTACCCGAACTCCTCGAGCAACTCGGCAGTGTTCGGGCCGAGCGCGAAAGGCGGTGAGCGATTTCCGCGCGGGGGTGCGGCGAACGTCTCCTCGATCCGCGCCATGCCGCGCTTCATCAGTTCCCGTTCCTCAGCGATCGGTATCTCGAGGACGCTCTCGTGGTGGTAGCCGTGGTAGCCGACTTCGTGTCGGCCTTTCTCGGCTATCTGTCGACAGGCGTCCGGATGATCGTCGATCACCTGCCCCGGAACCATGAACGTCGCCGGGAGCCCATGCTTGTCGAGAAGGTCGTGGATCCGTGGGAGCCCGGCCCTGATGTCGTAATCCCCTCGCGACATTGGACTCGGCGTCGTGAGCCTGAACGTCCCACTCCAGAGGGTCTCTGCGTCGAAGTCGACCGACAGAGTTGCTGCACAGCGGTATTTGCCTTTCCACATGGCGGCAGCTTTCACCCGACTCCGGAGATAATCAAGTCGTCTTGGACGACGTGCTCCGCCTGTCGGCAGTCGATCTGCTCGCCAACTACCAGTCGCGCGAGCTTTCACCGGTGACGGTGCTGGAGGCTGTGGCTGCCCGGATCGAGGAGGTCGACCCGACTGTGGGGGCGCTCATTGCGTCTTGTCTCGATCGAGCGATCGTCGAGGCGCAGGCCGCGGAGGACGCCTATGCGGCGGGAGTGGAAGTCGGACCGCTGGCCGGCGTGCCGTTCGGCGTGAAAGACCTCTTCGACTCGGAGGATGTGCGTACCGCCTACGGCTCGCCCATGTTCGCCGATCACATCCCGAAGGAGGATGCGGAGGCTATTCGGCGCGCACGTGAGGCGGGGGCAATTCTGGTGGCGAAGACGCAGACGCACGAGTTCGCCTGGGGGATCACGTCGGTGAACGAACGTATGGGAACGAGCAAGAATCCCTGGGCTCTCGACCGCATCTCGGGAGGTTCGAGTGGCGGTTCCGCCGTCGCCCTGGCCACCCACATCCTGCCACTGGCGATCGGCTCGGATACGGGTGGCTCGATTCGCGTTCCCGGTGCGTTCTGCGGAATCGTCGGGCTCAAGCCGACGTATGGACGAATCAGCGCGGCCGGCGTCTGGCCGCTCGCGCGATCGCTCGACCATCCGGGACCGATGGCGCGGACGCCGACGGACGCGGCGTTGCTTCTGGAGGCGCTGGCCGGGGTGGACCCGGCCGATCCTGCGACGGAGGACATTCCGCTCGGGGACGTCGCAGACGCCCTCCGCGCGGGTGTGACGGGGGCGAGCGTCGGTGTGTGTCCCGACCTACACGTGGTCCCGCTAGCACCGGATATTCGAACGGCCTTCGATACCGCCGTCCAGACGGTCGAGTCCCTCGGTGGCCGGATTCGCGAAATCGGATTTCCAGGTGCCGACACCATCTTCGACACGTTCGCAACAACCCAACGCGCGGAGGCGCTCTACACGCACACGAGCGCCGGCCTGTACCCGGAGCGGGCGAGCGAATACGGAGACGACGTGCGTAGCCGCCTCGAACTCGCCTCGACCGAAGACGTCAGCGATTACCTCGCCGCGGCCGCCGAGCGCCAACGGATCCGCGCAGGCTTCGCGCGCGTCTTCAGAGAGGTAGATCTGTTGATGACGCCCGTGTCGGCCGGCTCGCCGGTTCCGATCGGGGATGAATCGGCGATCCACTTCGGTAGCGAGATCGATTTCCGTCAGCTGGTGATGAGCTACACGGTTCCGCAAGACCTGATCGGCCTGCCCGCATGCACTGTCCGCGCCGGCTTCGACGCGCTCGGGATCCCCGTCGGCGTCCAATTCACCGGACCGCCGTGGTCAGAAGCGTGGGTACTGGGCGCCGCTCATGCCTTCTATGAAGCGACGCCCGAGATCCAGGACCGCTGGCCGGAGATTTGATTCTCCGGCTCTAGCGAAGTTGGAAACCGGTACCGAGTGGATCGTCCGGATCGAGAACGAACTCGTGGCGACCCGTCACGAACGCGGCGCCCTCTACCTCCGTGATGACGGCAGGAGTGCCGTCGACCTCGGCCTCACCGACGATTGCCGCCTCGAACTCGGTCCCGACGATACTCCGGTGTCGAAACGGCTCGTTCTGAGCGAGCTGCCCGCTCTGGTCCAGAAGCGCCAGTCTCGCCGAAGTCCCGCTGCCACAGGGTGAGCGGTCCACCTCACCGTCGGCGAAGATCGTCACGTTCCGCTGTGTCAGCGTCGGCTCTGATGCTTCGTCCTGGAAGAAGATGACGCCATAGATGTCACGCAACTCGGGCTCGAGTGGGTGGACGACGTCGCGACTCGATTCGAGCTGGCTCTTGATCTCGCGCCCAAGATTGATGAACGCAGGAATGTTGCGCGGCTCGATCGCGAGGCCTAGTTGGTCTGAGTGGACCGAGGCGTAGAAGGCTCCACCGAATGCGATGTCGCATGCGACGAGTCCGGCCGATGTCTTGAGCCGGATGTTCTCTGCGAAGACGAACGCCGGGACGTTCTGGAACCTGACCGAGCGCACCTTCGAGCCTTCGACGCGGGCGGTCGTCCTCAGACGACCGAACGGCACGTCGACGATGACGAGAGTCTCAGGCTCTGAGGGTGGAACAAGGTCACTCTCCAGCGCCCAGGAGACGAGCGCGATCGTCCCGTGCCCGCACGCGGTCGAGTAGCCGGCGTTGTGGAAGAAGACAACTCCGAGGTCGGCAGTCAAGTCGTTCGGCTCCGTCACGAAACAGCCGTACATGTCGGCATGGCCCCGAGGCTCGTTGATCACGAGCTGTCGGATCTCGTCGAGGGCTTCCATTGCGTAGCGTCGCTTCGCCAGGACGTCGTCTCCGGGGAGCGGTGGAACCCCCTCGGTCAGGATCCGGAACGGCTCGCCCGCGGTGTGATAATCGACTGCCCGGAGCGTTAGCTTGCCGCGGTGTGCCATGCCGAGATTATGGTGCGACCGTGAGCGCCGGGTTGAAGACAGTTTCTGACGCAGCGAGCGGCGCCCTTCGAAAGACGATCCTCGCGGCGGCCGCGAGCGGGCAGCTGAAGTCGATAGTCGACCGTTATGGCATGCGACTTGGCGCAGCGCGATTCGTGGCAGGCGAGACGCTGGATGAATGTGTCGAAGTCCTCCGTTCGCTCAATGAACGAGGGCTTCGAGCGAACACGACCCTCCTCGGGGAGGGAGTCTCAAGCTCGGATGAGGTTCGACGGGTGATAGAGGCGTACGAACAAATCCTTTCTCGACTGGCCGCCGAGCGCCTCGATGCCAACGTGGCTCTCAAGCTCACGCATCTCGGGTTGGCCATCGACGAGGAACTTGCGTTCGAAAGCGTCGCGAGGCTCGTACGGGTCGCCGGCAACCTCGGGAACTTCGTACGCATCGACATGGAGGAGTCTCGGTACGTCGACGCGACGCTGCGCATCTACCGACGTCTGCGCTCCGAGGGTCACGAGAACGTTGGGACCGTGCTTCAGGCGTATCTGTTTCGCGCCGAGGCTGACCTCGACGAACTCCTCCCTCTCAAACCGAATCTCCGCATCACCAAGGGCGCATATCTTGAGTCGGCCGCGGTTGCATACGAAGAGCGCAGCGACGTCGACCGCAACTTCGTCCGTCTCACCGAAACGTGCCTTCGCTCTGCCGGCTTCACCGCTGTCGCCACGCACGATGAACGGATCATCGAGCACGTGATCTCGTTTGCCGAAACCCATGACATTCGACCCCAGGGGCGTTTCGAGTTCCAGATGCTCTACGGCGTGCGCCCCCAGTACCAGCTCGAGCTCGCGCGCCGCGGCTACCCGGTACTCGTTGCCACCCCGTTCGGGCCGGACTGGTACCCGTACCTCATGCGGCGCCTCGCCGAACGCCCTGCCAACGTCGGATTCGTGCTGAAGAACCTCACGCGCCGGTAGCGTCCGGCCGCCGAGCCATTACGATGCTCCTCCACGGCCGAAGCGGGAGCGAGATGGGCGACCTGTTCGACTCAATGCAGACGTTCGATCACGAGACCGTCGTCTTCTGTCAGGGTGGGACGATCGTCGACACCGATCGGCTACGAGCAGCGGGTTCAGTCGCGAGCGGGCTGCCGAGAACGTCCGACGCATTTCGGACTCGATGACTCGGCTCATCGAAATCTCGCGAGAGGAGGGGATCTCAACAGCTCGCGCCGCCGAGGTTCTCGCCGAGCGCGTCGTTTGGGGTCAGGTCTCTGATGTTGCAGCTGAGTGGCTGCAACATCAGAGACCTGACCCCGGTTCAGATCGACTATTCGTCGGTCGGCGC
>CAYTCZ010000133.1:0-9831 GCA_964436315.1 uncultured Gaiellales bacterium
TGCGCGACTTCATCTCGTCGTACGTCAGACCGCCCTCGTCCTCAATCGAGAAGCCCATCGACTGGTTCTTCGAGATGGTCGCCGCGCCGATGTTCGAGGTCATGATCACGATGGTGTTCCGGAAGTCCACCTTCCGGCCCTGCGCATCGGTGAGCTTTCCGTCTTCGAGGATCTGCAGGAGGATGTTGAAGACATCTGGATGGGCTTTCTCGATCTCGTCCATCAGCACGACCGAGTACGGCTTGCGCCGAACAGCCTCGGTGAGCTGACCGCCCTCGTCGTAACCGATGTAGCCCGGCGGCGATCCGACGAGCCGGGACACGGCGTGCTTCTCCATGTACTCAGACATGTCGACCTGGATCATCGCGTCCTCGTCCCCGAACAGGAACTCGGCGAGCGTCCGGGCAAGCTCTGTCTTTCCGACGCCGGAGGGCCCGAGGAAGATGAACGATCCGGTGGGCCGCTTGGGATCCTTGATGCCGGCCCTCGCGCGACGAATGGCTTTGGAGACGGCGACGATCGCCTGGTGCTGACCGACCACACGCTTGTGGAGCTCTTCCTCCATGCGGATGAGCTTTTGAGACTCAGCCTCAGTCAACTTGAAGACCGGGATGCCCGTCCACATCGAGACGATGTCTGCGATCTCTTCTTCGCCGATCTCCGGTTGCGTCGTCGTCTCTGAGTCACGCCACTGTTCTTCCAGCTCGCGCTTCTTTTGCGTGAGCTTGCGCTCTTTGTCTCGGAGGTTGGCGGCCTTCTCGAATTCCTGTGCCTCGATGGCGGCTTCCTTCTCTTCGCGCACCGTGTCGATTTCTTCCTCGAGCTCTCGGTACTTCGGAGGAGCCGTCATCGTTTTGATTCGCATTCGCGACGCGGCCTCATCGATCAAGTCGATCGCCTTGTCCGGCAGGTGACGATCCTGGATGTACCGGTCGGCAAGCGATGCTGATGCCGCGAGAGCATCATCGGTGATGGTGCAGCGATGGTGCGCCTCGTACCGGTCGCGAAGACCGCGCAGAATCAGGATCGTGTCATCGACGGACGGCTCGTCCACGCGAATCTGCTGGAAACGGCGCTCGAGGGCCGCATCGCGCTCGAGGTACTTTCTGTATTCGTCGAGCGTCGTCGCACCGATCGTCTGCAGCTCGCCGCGGGCGAGCGCCGGCTTCAGGATCGACGCAGCGTCGATTGCGCCCTCGGCCGCGCCCGCGCCCACGAGGTTATGGAGCTCGTCGATGAAGAGAACGATGTCTCCGCGCTGTCCGATCTCTTTCATGACCTTCTTCAAACGTTCCTCGAACTCACCTCGGTACTTCGAGCCAGCGACGAGCGCCGCGAGGTCGAGGGTGTAGATCTGCTTTCCCTTCAGGATCTCGGGAACCTGATTCGAGCTGATCCGAGCCGCGAGCCCCTCGACGACCGCGGTCTTTCCAACGCCGGGTTCGCCGATCAGCACCGGATTGTTCTTGGTGCGCCGAGAGAGAATCTGCATCACGCGCTCGATCTCGGTTTGACGCCCCACTACCGGATCGAGCTTGCCCTCGGCAGCAAGCTTCGTCAGATTTCTTCCGAACTGATCCAGGAGCTTTGAGCTCTTCTTCTGCTCGCCGCTCGCGCCAGTTCCGGCCTGACGTCGGCCTGGGCCGGAGAGCATCCGGATGATCTCGTTTCGAATTTTTTCTGCATCGGCATCGAAGTCGAGCAGGATCCGGGCAGCGACGCCCTCGTTTTCCCGCACGAGACCGAGCAGAATGTGTTCCGTGCCGATGTAGTTGTGCCCCAGCGAAAGTGCTTCCCGGAGAGCGAGTTCGAGCACCTTCTTCGCCCGCGGCGTAAAGGGAATCTGGCCTGTCGTGACCTCGTCTCCCTGTCCGACGATACGAGCAACCTGCGCGCGGACCTCCTCAACGGTAATGTCGAGGCTCTCGAGCACGCGGGCAGCGAGCCCCTCCTCCTCTCGGAGGAGGCCGAGGAGAATGTGCTCTGTCCCGATGTAGTTGTGTTTGAGCGCGCGAGCCTCGTCCTGCGCGAGAACGACGACCTGTCGTGCCCTCTCGGTGAAGCGTTCAAACACGCCTAGTCCTTTCCTCTCCTGTGGCGTAATGGTAGCGGACGGCCCTCGGTGGGCTATCGGGATTCTCCTGGTGCTTTCTGCCACTTCTGCGACAAAACATGCCGTTTCCTGTTCTTCGGTTTATCGGTTCCCAGGCGCCGGACATGAGGGTTGTCGCCCGATCGACTGTTACAAACGCGCGAGAGGCGTGCGGTCCGCAATAAATGGCACCCTGCGGATCCTGGCCACCGAAGCGCCCGTACAAGCCGACTCCAAACCCCGTCTAGCCGTCCTCGAACGGACGATCATCCCGCAGGGTCCGTACTCGCTGGCCGACTCTGCCAGGCACGCGGGCGACGCGACTCGGCGCTTCCGCGACGGCTCGCTGACGCTCACCTTCGAAACTGACGCGCAACCGGCTCTCGCGCGCGTCAGCCAACGGACCGACGGCCGACTCTCCGTGCGAATCGAAGGAACCCGCAGCCCCGAAGCACTCGAGTGGGTTCGGTTCATGCTGGCGGTCGATGACGACCACACGCCCTTCCTTCATCGATTCTCCCGCGACAAGCTGCTCGGCGCGGCGATCAGCCGGCGGCCCGGCATGCGGCCGCTCCGCTGCGCGACGATGACCCACGCGCTCCTCAAGGCCGTCTGCGGTCAGCTGATTCAGGCAAAGGAGGCTAAGCGGCTCGAACGGCGTTTGCTCGGTCTCGCGTCGCCGGAGCACGATGACTTTCGCCTACCGCCGAACAGGTCTACGTTCGCCGGCTTCTCACCGGCTCAGCTCGCGCGAGTTGGGCTGGTGTCGCGCAAGTCGACCACGTTCATCCGGCTCTCTCGCAATCTCGACCTGGAGAAGCTACGTCGCGTCTCAACAGACGTGGCCGTCTCACGCATCACCGAGGAGCGGGGCCTTGGTCCCTGGTCGGCGGGAGTTATCTGCCTCTACGGGCTGGGTCGATTCGAGCACGGGCTTATCGGCGACCTCGGACTCATAAAGCTGTGCTCCGTCCTCATGGGGAAGTGGGCAGAGCCCGAAGACACGCGAGAACTACTCGCGCCCTACGGTGATTGGGCCGGGCTCGCGAGCATCTATCTCCTGGCCGGCACGGGTAAAGGCACCACGCGTGCCGCG
Organism: uncultured Gaiellales bacterium; assembly: GCA_964436315.1. GTDB lineage: Bacteria > Actinomycetota > Thermoleophilia > Gaiellales > Gaiellaceae > CAYTCZ01. The sequence continues at coordinate 3,189 of CAYTCZ010000133.1, forward strand.
AACCGCGCGCGATTCGGCCAGAACGCGTAGGTGTGAGTCGCGCTAAACGAGCCGGAACACGTTAGCTCGAGCCGCCTGCGACGTCGTCGATAGCGTCTTTCGCCTTGTCGCCAGCGGCATCGATGTTCTCGGTGTGCTCTCCACCGGTCTTCTCGTCTGCCACGTCACCGGCCTTGTCGACACCCTCCTTGGCCGTGTCACCGTGTTCTGCAGCTGAATCAGCGGCCTGGTCTTTTCGGCCTAGTAGTTTGTCCAGAAATCCCATCGTTCCCTCCCCGCTTCGCTCTTCGAACGTTCGCCGCGTGGAGAGTCTACTCGGAGGGTTCCGTTCGTGACTGTGACTGCTCGCGCAGAGCCGGGAACAGAATGACGTCCCGGATTGTCTCCCTCCCGGTTAGGAGCATTGTGAGCCGGTCGATGCCGAGACCGAGCCCTCCGGTCGGTGGCATCCCGTAGGAGAGTGCCTCAACGTAATCCGGGTCGCCACCTTCCGCCGTGACGTCACCTGCGGCGCGTTCCGCAAGCTGCATCTCGAATCGCTCCGCCTGCTCCTTTGCATCGTTGATCTCCGTGAACGCGTTACCCAATTCCATGCCGGCAATGAAATATTCGAATCGCTCGACGAAAGTCGGGTCAACATCCGTGAGCCGCGCGAAGGGCGACAATTCGACCGGATAGTCGATCAGGAAGGTCGGCTCGATGAGTTCTGGCTCGACGAAATGGCTCAAGGCGTGGTCGATGAGCTGGGCCCAGGTTCGATCTTGCGTCGTGTCGACATTCCTCTGCTGGAGGAGTGCTCGAAGATGTGCTTCATCGCGCGACCAAACTCCTTTCTCCTCGAGCGATTCGATCAGCCTGACACGCCGCCAGGGAGGCGAGAGATCAACGTCATGCCCGCGGAACTGAATGCGCGTAGTCCCGAGCACTTCCTGCGCGACGGTCGCTATGAGTTCCTCGACGCGAAGCATTGTGTCTTCGTAGTCGGCGTAGGCCTCGTACCACTCGAGCATGGTGAACTCGGGTTGGTGTTTGTAGGACACTCCTTCGTTGCGGAAGTCCTTCCCGATCTCGTAAACGCGCTCGAGACCGCCGACAATGAGCCGCTTGAGATAGAGCTCAGTCGCGATTCTGAGATAGAAGTCCGCGTTGAGCTCGTTATGACGGGTCACGAATGGCTCGGCGAATGCACCACCGTACCGCGGCTGCAGAACCGGAGTCTCGACCTCGAGAAAGTCGTGCGCATCGAGATATCGTCGGATCGCCGAAACCATCCGCGAACGAAGGATGAAGTCGGCCCGGGTATCTTCATTCATAAGCAGGTCCAGGTATCGCCGTCTAAACCGGGCCTCGGTGTCGGTAAGCCCGTGGAAAGTGTCCGGTAGAGGTCTTCCGATTGGCGCAAGCACCTCGAGGGTCTCGACCGCCAGCGAGGGCTCCCCTCGTCGAGTACGGGCCGGCATTCCGGTAACGCCGACAATGTCTCCGAGGTCAACGTCAATCGGTCCGGATCGATCAGCAGAACACAGGAGCTGAATCCGTCCTGATCGGTCGACCAAGTCAAGGAAAACGAGCTTCCCGTGGCCGCGACGACCGAGGATGCGTCCCGCCAATCGGCGCTCCTCGGAAAGCTCGCCGCCCGGCTCGAGCCGCTCAGCTTCCGAACGAACCGCCCTTGCCTCGTCCCTATCTGGAAAGCGCTTTAGAGGCACGACTCGGCAGCCTACTAGTGGTCGCCGCGCGGCCGGTACGTGGAGCTCTCAGGCCGCCTTGATGTCCATGATCTTGAACTTCAGCGATCCCGTGGGAACATCCACCTCGACGGTCTCCCCTTTCTTGCGACCGAGAATCGCTCGGCCAACCGGAGATTCGTTTGAAAGTCGGTGTTCGGCCGGGTTTGCCTCGGCCGAGCCCACAATCACGTACTCGATGGTCTCTTTCGCTTCGACGTCTCGCAGACGAACCTTCGTTCCAATGCTGACGACATCGAGCGTGATTTCGTCTTCTTCGATTACGCGAGCATTGCTCAGTCGTTCTTCGAGCGTCGAGATTCTGTGCTCGAGCATCGCCTGCTCGTTCTTCGCATCGTCGTATTCGGCATTCTCGGTGATGTCTCCGAACTCGCGAGCCTGCTTGATGCGCTCCGCAACCTCGCGGCGTTTTTCAACCGACAGATAGCGAATTTCTTCTTTCAGCCGCTCAAGACCCTCAGGAGTGAGGATTACTTCTCTTGTCACGTCGCGCCTCCAGGCCCCAAAGAGAAATCGAGGTGCCCATGGGCACCTCGAAACGGAATTGTAGCTTGGCCGTCAAGCAAGCCTCATTCGCCACTTGGCTACCATTCTCCTTCCCGTGTCGATAGACCTTCGCTCATCGTGGCGCATCGGATCAGTCACGATTCCGACGCGCGTAGTGCTCGCCCCGATGGCCGGCGTGAGCGTGCAGGCTTTTCGTCGCCAAGGTCGCCGTTTCGGTGCCGGACTCGTGTGTTCCGAGATGGTGAGTTGCGCGGGCCTCCACTACGGAAGTCAGAAGACTCTGGGTTACCTTCGTCTCGGAGAAGACGAGCGCCCGATCGCAGTCCAGATCTTCGGATCTGAGCCGGCGCTGATGGCTGAGGCAGCAAGGATGGTCGAAGCCGCCGGCGCCGACCTCGTCGATCTTAATTTCGGCTGTCCGGTCAGGAAGGTCACCAAGACGGGCGCCGGGGCAATCCTCCTCGAGAACCCTTCCCCGGCATGCGCAATCGTCGAGTCTGTTGCGACCGCGGTATCGATTCCCGTCACCGTGAAGATGCGAAGAGGGCTCCACGACGGCTCTCGCGCAGCCGTCGACCTCGGCCCCCAACTCGTCGACGCTGGGGCCGCATCACTCACGCTGCACCCGCGGTCGGCCCGTCAGATGTACACGGGCACCGCCGACCATTCGCTTACCGCAGAGCTTGTGGAACTGGTGAGCGTTCCGGTGGTCGCCTCGGGGGACATCACGTCCCACGCCGAGGCAAAGGAGGTCTTGTCATTCACAGGCTGCGAGGCAGTCATGGTCGGCCGTGCCGCGCAGGGCAACCCATGGACGATCGCGTCGATCCTGGGCGCCGAGTCACCGAAGCTCTCGCGAGAAGAGATCATCTCCGAGCTCGTGCTGTTCGTTCGCGAAACGAGACGCGAGCTCGGTGAGGAGCGCGCGAGCGGCTTCCTCAAGAAGTTCTACGGCTGGTATCTGGGACGCGGTCGGTTTCCCAAGGCGTTCAAGCAGGAGCTCGTTCAGCTTGATGACCTAGACGAGGTCGAGCTTCGCCTCCTCGCAGCGGCGCCTGGTGCCGATGTCCGGTTGGCCGACCTCGAAGCGCAGCTGCCCGATGTCGAGGAACAGCTCTTGGATCTCCCCATATCGATCTACGGCGGCGGCTAGCCCCTCGCTTCACTGGGGTGCGGGCTTCGCGGGGCAAAGCCCCGCTTCGCCCGGCCCTGACGACGCTCGCTGCGAGATCCTGCAGCCTCGACCCCTCGCCGCACCTCAACGCACTGTCTCAGGCCTCGGCTTTGCCTCTCTCGCGAGCGCCGTCCCATTGCACCGAGAGCAGCGCACTTATTGGTTCAGGTCCCAGATCAGACGTAGGCCGTGAAGAGTAAGAAACTCGTCGACGAGTTCGATCGAGCTGGCATGCGGCGCGATGAGGTCGGCGAGACCCCCGGTTGCGATCACGCGCGCCGGTCGCCCATCGAGCTCCTTTTGGATCTCAGAGACGACGCCGTCCACGAGACCCGAGAAGCCGTAAACCACGCCTGACTGCAGGCCCCCGACGGTCGTTTTCCCAATGACAGACGCCGGCTCGGCGAAGTCGACCTGAACGAGGCGGGCCGCTCGGGCGAACAACGCCTCCATGGAGACCTCGATCCCGGGAGCGAGCACACCCCCGAGATACTCGCCCTCCCCGGACACGACGTCGAAGTTCGTCGACGTCCCGAAATCGACCACGATGCAAGGACAGCCGTAGCGCTCCTTGCCAGCGACGGCGTTGGTGATCCGATCTGGGCCAATTTCATGCGGGTTGTCGTAGTGAATCGGAATCCCCGTTCGTGAACCCGGTCCCACGATATGAAGCGACGCCTCGGTGTACTGCCGCACCGAGTCGCTGTAGGCCCGGAGGAGAGGCGGAACGGTCGATGAGAGGCAAACTGCGCGGACGTCATCGAGATCGCGTTCACGGAGCTCCAACAGGCGAGCCAGGAGGCCGCCGAGCTCGTCTGCTGTTCGCTCCGCTTCGGTCGCAACCCGCCAGTGATCGATCAGCTCGTCGTTCCGGAAGAGCCCAAGGACGGTCTGCGTATTTCCGACGTCAACGGCAAGGAGCATTGGGCGTCAAGCGAGGACGAGGAGCGCCGCTACTATGCCGGCTCGTCCTCGCCACCGAGCGTCTCGCCGAGCTTCTCGGCGAGTGCTTCCGGAGTCATGGGCAGTTCCTCGCCCTCTCCCCGAAGCTCCTCGATCGTCACGTCCGTCGACGTGTAGACATCAGCCCGCGGAATCATCCGCGTGGGACGGTTCTTGTCCCAAACCCAGACGTCGTGCATGGTCAGGTGAAAGAACGGATAGCTCGACTGCGGCAGAACCTTCAGGTCGAGCTTGTTGCACAGGTACGTCGAATCCTGCGTGACGACGCAGTAGCGAAACAAGGGGAAGACCGCCGTGTATTCCTTCTTGAGCTGGAGCTCGAGCTCGGCCTCGAACTCGTCGAGCTCGTCGAGATGGGACATTCCGATTAGTTTACCCCTCGCCAAACAGCAAATCTCTCACCCGCGTTCCATCGGGGAGCGCGAGATCTGGATCGAGCTCGCACAGAGGTTCGAGAACGAACCGGCGCTCGGCCAGCCTCGGATGGGGGACGGTTAGATCCGGGCTGTCGAAGACCTCGTCTTCGTACAGCAGGAGGTCGAGATCAATCGTCCGCGGACCGAATCGAGGCTCCTCGTCACGATTCCTGCCGAGGGCGCTCTCGATCGAATTCAGGCGGCGGAGAAGCTCTCGAGGTTCGAGTTCGGTCTCGATAACACACGCACCGTTCAGAAAGCGCGGCTGATCGACGTAGCCGACCGGATCCGTGTCTCGGAGAGTGGACACTCGCAGAACTTCCACGCACGGGTCCGACGAGAGGAGTTCGAGGGCACGGTTGATTGTCGCGTCGCGATCACCGCGATTGGATCCGAGCCCGATGAACGCACGGGACATCGCGAGGTAGCGTTGCGTTCACCGCCGGGCGCGCTCTACCGTCGCGCCCGTCCAGGAGACCGGAGCTCCGAGCTGGACCTCTGGCTTTCGAACCGAAACGCGGACGCGAGAGATCGGAAATCGCTCGAGCAGAGTGTCAGCGACGGAGGCGGCCAACGCCTCGATCAGATTGAACCGTCGCCCCTCGGAAACCTCGCGGATGCAGGCGACCACCTGGACGTAGTCGACGGTATCGGCAAGCTTGTCACTTCTCACGCCCGCGTCATGCGCATGCAGCCGAACGTCGAAGAGGAAGGTCTGACCTCGGACGCGCTCCTCCTCCAGGGCACCGTGGAAACCCTTCAACTCGAGACTGTTGATGTCGATGAGGACGTCGCTCACGACCGATGAGCTCCAACCATCGCCTCGGTCGTGGCCAGGGCCTCGACGTGAGCTCCAACGTCGTGGACGCGAAACAGCGAGGCCCCCCGCTCGAGCGCCAGAACACTGATCGCGACGCTCGCCGACACCGAACCCTGAGTGGCCTCGGGATCACCCGAGATTCTGCCGAGAAATCGCTTCCGCGATGCGCCGATCATGACCGGACGGCCGATGCGTGCGATCTCGTCGAGCCTAGCGATGAGCTCCAGGTTGTGATCGACCGATTTGCCAAACCCGATCCCCGGATCGATACAGATTCGCTCCTCGTCGATTCCCGCCTCGACTGCCGTTTGCACTCGCTCCGCGAGAAAGGTCGCCACCTCCGACACCACGTCCGCGTACTGCGGATTCTGCTGCATCGTCCGAGGCTCTCCGAGCATGTGCATCAGGCACACAAAGACGCCAGCGCCGGCGACGACCTCGGCCATTCCGGGATCTCGCCGTAGGGCCGTTACGTCGTTCACCATCACAGCACCTAGCTCGATCGCTCGCCTCGCGACTTCGGCTCTCGACGTGTCAATCGAGAGGGGCAGGCCCTCGAGCCGTTCGAGTACCGGGACCACTCGCGCCAGCTCTTCGTCGAGCGATACGCCCATTGAACCAGGGCGCGTGGACTCACCGCCGATGTCGACGATCGCAGCGCCCTCGTCGATCATCTCGTGAGCACGGGCGACCGCGAGATCAGGATCGAGAAAGTTTCCACCGTCGAAGAACGAATCGGGCGTGACGTTGAGGATCCCCACGACCGAGGGCCTCGGAAACGCATCCTCAATCCTCGCCGGCACGTCCATACCTCTGCATGACTTTATCGCCCCCCGGAACAGCGGGTCTTCTCGTTTCCTGGAGCGGCGCTGGCCAGGGAGGCCGAAGGATCCCGCCGCCAGCGCCGTCCCAGCGAACCGAAGTAGTCTCGGCTAGCTCTAGCTATTAGCTAGCTGAAGCCTCTGGCGGCGGCGGCTTCGAGAAGGCCCCCGGCAGCGGGAACGGCCGCGGCTTG
>CAYTCZ010000134.1:0-9823 GCA_964436315.1 uncultured Gaiellales bacterium
CCGCCGAGGCGATCGATCGCCCTGCGGACCCGAGTCGTTTTCAGCGCGGAGACGAGAGACTCGACCCCACCCAGCTCATCACCGCGGAGGACGAGGTCGTAGTCCTCCCAGAGAAGTGGCACGAAGTCGAGAGCGAGTGTCTGTGCGAGCGAGCGCACTCCGATCCCAGCCTCAGCGACTCCGGACGCAACCGCAAGGCCCACTTCGAGGTGAGAGGAGACGTCGGGCCCGGCCATGTTGTCCGGGTCGAGGCCGGCATCGAGCAGAAGGCGATCGAGCAGGATTCGCGTACCGGTTCCGAACTCGCGCTTCGCGATTCGGCACCCGCCGAGGTCGGCGATACCGTCGATTCGACGCGGGTTTCCCTCCGGCAGCAGGATTCCCTGCTCGCGACGCCAGAGATGGACGAGCGCGGGATTCTCGTCTCGCAAGAGCGCCCTCGCATACGGCCCGTTGTATTCGCCGCTTCGGTGTCTCAGGTGGACGACCGCTCCGTCGGCTCGACCTTGCCAGAGGGCGACGAGTCCCGGGAAGCTGCCGCGTTTCCCGACCAGTTCGATCCCGTCTCCGGCCGTTCGAAGCAGGAGATCGAGGGCCGGATCATCACTTCCGGCAAGGCGAAACACCCTGTGACCACGCAGGAGTGCGAGTGCAGCCAGCTGGCCTCCGGAAGCGACTCTCGCACGCCGACGTTCCTCCGTTTCCACCACGCCTGCCTCGGCGAGGCTTTCGAGTGCGCGCCGTACGGTCGAGGGCGTCGTGGCCTCCGTTTTCGCGAGCGACCGCACACTCGGAAGCGCTGTTCCCTCGCTCAGTTCTCCGGAGGCGATCGATCGGGCGATCTGCTGTCGGAGCTCGAGGTAGCGGGCCACTTGGGGACTCTAACTTCTCTCCGAATGCTGGTTTTATCTGTTATAGATCAGTTGCGCTCAGATGGGAGTCCGGTGCACGCTCGTCTTGATCCTCGCGTGCCTTGCGCTGTCGGCTTGCGCCGGCGAAAGGGCGGGTGGCGATGCCGCCTCCGATCGAGCGACCGTAATCCTCGCGACGACGACCAGTACCGCCGACAGCGGCCTCCTCGATCTCCTCGTGCCGCTGTTCGAGGAAGCGAGCGGCTTCGCGGTCAAGCCGCTCCCGCTCGGCAGCGGACAGGCACTCGAGCTTGCCGAGCGGGGCGAGGCGGACGTTGCGCTCGTCCACTCGCCACAGGCCGAGCAGGCCTTCGTCGAGAGCGGCAAGGCAGGAAGGCGTCTTCTCGTTATGCACAACAGCTTCCTGATTGCCGGTCCCGCCTCGGATCCAGCACGTGTTGGTATGGCGACGGACGTGACAGACGCGCTTTGGCGCATCGCGGAGACCGAGTCGGTCTTCATCTCTCGAGGAGACGAATCGGGGACGCACAGCTTCGAACGTGCCCGATGGGCCGAATCCGTCCTCGAGCCGACCGGGATCTGGTACCAGGAGGCGGGTCAGGGAATGGGAGCGACGCTCCAGATCGCTGCCGAGAAGGGCGCCTACACGATTGCCGACCGCGGCACCTACCTTGCGACGCGCGAGTCGACCGGCCTCGCTGAGCTCTTCTCGTCCGGGCCGGAGATGCTCAACCTCTACCACGTGATCGAGGTCGATGGAAGCGCCGGCGAGCGCGTCAACGTCGGGGGCGGAGGTGCATTCGCCGATTTCCTCGTCTCCCCGGAAGCACAAGAGGTCATCCGGAGCTTTGGAATCCAGCAATACGGCGAGCCTCTCTTCGTCCCGGATGCCGAGAAGAGCGAGGAGGAGGTGCGAGCGAGCGCGTAGCTGAGCCGTGGACGTCGTCTGGGAGGGCATGCAAAAAGCGGTCGAACTCCTCTGGCAACGCGATCCAGAGCTGCTTCGCGTCCTCGCCCTCTCGCTGCGCGTCTCCCTCACGGCGACCGGACTGGCGCTGCTACTCGGCCTCCCGCTCGGGATCGCTCTCGCCAATTCCCGCTTTTTCGGCCGGCGCGCCCTCCTCGCCGGCGTCTACACGGGAATGGGCCTGCCGCCCGTCGTCGTCGGCCTCGTCGTCAGCGTCCTGCTCTGGCGGAGTGGGCCCCTCGGAGCCCTCGACCTCCTCTATACCCCCGAGGCGATGGTGGTTGCCCAGACCGCGCTCGCCCTCCCGATCGTCATCGGCCTAACAGCGGCCGCCATCCAGCAGGTCGATCCCGAATTTCGCCTGCAGATGCAGGCGCTCGGCGCGGGCCCGCTCCGCTCTCATCTGGCCGTCGCCATCGAGGCGCGGCTGCCGCTCCTTGCGGCGGTCATGGCTGCCTTCGGCGCTGCGATCTCCGAGGTCGGTGCAGCGATGATGGTCGGAGGCAACATCCACGGTCAGACACGCGTCTTGACCACCGCGGCCGTCCTCGAGACCTCGAAGGGGAACTTCGGGATGGCGATCGCATTCGGGCTCATCCTGCTGCTGCTTGCTTTTCTCGTGATTCTCGCCCTCACCCTCTTCCAGCAGCGCGGCGTGGCGCCAAGACCATGAGTTCGCTGCTCGAACTCCGGGCGATCGTCGTCCGCGCGCGGGATGAGTTGATCCTCCGCGTGCCGCGACTTGCCCTCGATTCGGGCGAGACCCTGGCCGTGCTCGGCCCGAACGGCGCGGGTAAATCGACGCTCCTGCGCGTGGCGGGAGCGCTCAGGCAGCCGGACGAGGGCCGGGTGCTATTCAAGGGGACTCCTCCCGATCCCCGGACCCTGCGTCGCGCATGCGCGGCGGTCCTTCAACGCCCCCTCCTTCGCCGGGGCACCGTGCTCGACAACGTCTGTACGGGGCTTCGCTTCCGTGGTGTCTCGAAGCGGGAGGCCCAGAGGAAAGCCGAGCCCTGGCTCGACCGACTCGGACTCGCGCCCTACGCCGATCGTCCTGTCTCGACGCTGTCGGGCGGCGAAGCCCAGCGCGTCAGCCTCGCGCGGGCCCTGGCGATCCGGCCGAGCGTCCTTTTGCTCGATGAGCCGTTCAACTCGCTCGATACGCCCACGAAGGGAGAGCTCCTCGCGGATCTGCGCGACCTCCTCGCCGAAGACGACACGGGAGTGCTCTTCGTCACGCACGACCGCCACGAGGCGAGCGCATTCGCCGATCGAATCGCGATCCTCGACCGGGGCCAGATTCACCAGGAAGGACCAACGAGCGTCGTCGTCGATGATCCTGCTGACGAGAACTGTGCGCGGTTGCTCGGTTTCGACAACATCGTTGCGCAGAACGGTCACCTGCTTGCGCTCCGCTCTTCCGACCTTGTTTCCTTCGACGGACACTCCGCCGTTCCGCCTTCGTGGGTCTCCCTCTCTGCGCGGCTCGAGCGGACGATTCCTCTCGACGGCCGACTGGCACTGCACTGCGTCAGTGACGCCGGTCGCCTTGTGTCCCTCGTCGAACCGCCGTTGCCCGGGTGGCTCGACAACGCACGGCGCGGACGCACCGTGCTCCTTGCCTACGATCCCTGCCGTGCCAAGTCGATCCCACAACCTCCTGTCGAGCGAGTCACGCTTGAGTTCAAGACCTGACTGTGAGAGTGCGGCGGTCCGTCTGGGACGCTCGGGCGAGCTCGGGGTTGGCGGCAAGCTCGGAGCTAAGGCCCTGCATTCCGGCCATGTACAGGCTCCCTTTCCGGCAACGATGAAACGATCCGAGATATGGTGCCCAGAAATCAGAGGAAGAATGAGAGGACAACGGAGGGAGGCTTGGTGAGCTCACATGATGGCGGCTATCCCGTCAGCCTCTCGGGAGAGCTCTCTCCTGAGCTCAGCCGTGGTCTGTGGCTGATCAAGTGGCTCATGGCGATTCCCCACCTCGTCATCCTCTTCTTCCTCTGGATCGCCTGGTTCGTTCTGACCGTGATCGCCTTCTTCGCAATCCTCTTCACCGGCCGCTACCCGCGAGGGATCTTCGACTTCAACCTCGGCGTCATGCGCTGGAGCTGGCGAGTCAGCTACTACGCCTTCAGCGTCCTTGGCACCGACCGCTACCCGCCCTTCACGCTCGACGACGTCCCCGACTATCCCGCCCGACTCGATGTCCCCTACCCGGAAGAGCTTTCCCGCGGTCTTGCCCTCGTCAAGTGGTGGCTGCTTGCCATTCCCCACTACCTCGTCGTCGGCATCTTCTTCGGAGGAAGCTTTGGCGTGCGCATCGGGCTCAACTTCCTCCTCGTTCTCTACGCCGCCGTGGCGCTTCTTTTCACCACGCGCTACCCACCCGATCTCTTCGAGCTCAACATGGGCATGAACCGCTGGGGCTATCGCGTCCTCGCCTACGCCGGGCTCATGTGCGATGAGTACCCGCCCTTCCGGCTCGACTTGGGCGGGGACGAGGCACCGGCTCGTGGAGCGGAAGAGAAGCCATCAGCTCCGGCCGTGGCACCACCGCCCGAGGAAGGTTCGTGATGAGGTGGGCAGGCTCGCCGCTAGAGCCTGCCTCGATCACCGTCGAGACCACTTGCATCACATGCTGCCCCTGGCGACTCGAAGACCCCGCACGATGGGGTGAGCCTGCCGACGAGGCTCAAACGGGCCGCAGGTGGGCATCGAAGAACCTCACGATGCGTTTGCGCGCATCGGCGGCGGACTCTTCGTGGTAGCCGGTCGATGCGAACTTGCCTGAGATGAGTGCCCACAGCGGCATTTCCTCTCGGGGATGGTCGTTGAGAAAGCCGTGGCCGGCGTCCGAATACACCTTGACATCGTGCGGGATGTCGTTGGCTAGAAGAGCCTCCTCGAGACGCGCGGGCGCCTCTTTGAGGGTCCTATCCTTTCCGCCGTAGCTCCCCACCACCGGACAGGCATCGGCTAGCTCGGCGACGGCCTCGTCGGGGACCATCCCGTAGTTCACGCTCGAGGCCCGGTAGTCGCCGCAAGCGGCAAGCAGCAGTGCGAACCCTCCCCCGAGACAGAAGCCGATCACACCAACGGCTCCGGTGCAGTCCGGCTGGTCGACCAAGGAGCGTCGGACGCGCCGAAAGTCCTCGAAGACCTCCCCCTCGCCAGCGGACAGCTGGCGCATCGCCGCGAACATGCAGCGGATCCTCCCGCCCCAGTACCAGAGGTCCGGCGCAGCAGCCAGGAACCCTTCGCCCGCCAGCCAGTTCGTTTGGCGACGCAGGTCGCTTGTCATCCCCAAGGCATCAGAGATCACGACTACCCCTGGCCAAGGAGGATCCGCCGACGGCCTCGCCACGTAGACCCCCATCTCCTTTCCACGAGCCCCGAGCAGTTCGATCCTCGCCATCAATCGTCCTCGGGCGTCTTACCGCCTGTATCGCGGGGCTTCAGCGTCACTGTCTCGGGCGCGGTCTCGTTGGCGAGATCAGCGTACCCGCCGCATGCGTCGGTGGCTGCACCTCTCGCGATCGGGATGCTTGGTCATGCCTCGCTCGGCTCCGGCTCGGGCTCCGGAACAAGCTCCGGGGCCGGCTCGCCGTCGTGCGGAGGCTCGATCGTCAGGTTGGGGAGCAGGCGATCGAGCCAGCCGGGGATGTACCAGGCCTTCTCGTGCAGCAGGGTGAGGAAGGCGGGCACGAGCGTCATCCGGACGATCAGCGCGTCGGTCAGGATCGCCACCGCGAGCAGCAGCCCGAACTCCTTCGGAATCCGATCGGCGCTCAGGATGAAGGCGGCGAAGACCGTGCCCATGATCAGCGCGGCGGCGACGACGACCCGGCCGATCGCGGCGATGCCGTGCTCGACCGCCTCCTTCGTCTTGAGGCCGTGGACGTGCTCCTCGCGGATCCGGCTCATCAGGAAGACCATGTAGTCCATCGAGAGTCCGAAGAGGATCGCGAAGGCGATCGGCGGGACGAAGGTCTCGATCGGCCCGGTCCGGTCGAGACCGGTCAGGCCGAGCAGGTGGCCCTCCTGCACCACCAGGGTGAGCACGCCGAAGGCGACGAAGGCAGAGAGGATCGTGGTGATCGCCGCCGAGAGCGAGACGACGATCGAGCGGAAGGCCATCGCCAGGACGATGAAGGTGACACCGACGATGAAGAGGAGAAAGAGCGGCAGCCGCTCGAGGATCCGATCGGCGATGTCCTTGAAGGCCGCCGTCAGGCCGGAGACGTAGACGACGGCGTCTCCTCCTTGAGTCGCCTCGGGCACGACCTCGGCGCGCAGGCGCTCGACCAGTCGGTCGGTCGCCTCGTCCTGGGGGGCGGAGGCCGGGGTGACGAAGACGATCGCGACCGTCTCGGCGTCGTTTCGCTGCGGCTCGCCGACCGAGGCGACGTTCGTGAGTCCCTGGACGCCGTCGAAGATCCGCTCGGGGGCCTGCGGGTCGTTGTTGATATCGACGACGATCGGGATCGGGCCGTTGAAGCCGGGCCCGAAGCCCTCGGCGAGCAGATCGTAGGCCCGCCGGGCGGTCTGCTCGGTCGGTTGCGTCCCCTGATCGGCGGCTCCGAGGCGTACGAGTGCCGAGGTCGAGGCCAGGGCGAGGACGACGAGCAGGACGACCGGGAAGACGATCCGGGCATGGGCGGTGACGAAGCGGCCCCAGCGGGCGATCAGGGTGCGCTCACGCCCGGCCTCGGAATCGTCGACCTGGCGCAGGAAGGGGACCTTCAGCCGGTCGATTCGGTGGCCGAGCAGGGCCAAGACGGCGAGGAGAAGCGAGTTGGCAAGCAGCACGGTGGTGAGCACGCCGAGGGCACTGCCGATGCCGAGCTTGGTCACGAAGTCGAGGCCGAAGAAGGCGAGCCCGCTCACCGAGATCGCGACCGTCACGCCGGCGAAGAGCACCGCCCGTCCGGACGAGGCGCCCGCCTCGGCGGCCGCTGCCTGCGGGGAGAGCCCCTCGTGGAGGAGTTGGCGGAAGCGGGTAACGATGAAGAGCGAGTAGTCGATCCCGACCCCCAAACCGATCATCGAGACGAGGATCGGCGTCACCGTGTTGACGTCGGTCAGCCCGGCGAGGATGAAGAGGAGCAGGAAGGCCGTCCCCACCGCGGCGAGGGCGAGCGCGATCGGGATGATCGTCGCCACGACGGTGCGAAAGAGGACGAGCAAGACGATGATCGCCGCCAAGAGGCCGAGCAGCTCCGAGGTACCCTGCTCGACCGGCGGGAACTCCGCATCGCCGTTGAACTCCGCCGTTATGCCGGCCGGGGCGACCGTCTCGCGCACCGCCTCCTGAACGGCGACGACCGCCTCGCGATCCTCGTCGTAGATGACCCGATCGAACTGGGCCTCGGCGTAGGCGATCCGCCCGTCGTCGGAGACGGTCTCCTCGCTGAAGGGATCGCCGACGCTGTCGATGCCGGCGCGATCCTCCGTGGCCGCGAACTCCGCGGTCTGGAGGCGGGCGATTGCCTGCTCGATCGCCGCTTGGCGCTCGGGGGTATCCAGTCGCTCACCGGCCGGGGCGGCGAAGACGAGATTGAGGACGCCACCCTGCTCGGAGGCGAACTCGGCCTCGATCAGGTCGGTCGCCCGTTGCGTATCCGAGCCGGGAATCTCGAACTCGTCGCGCAGCGAGCCGCCGAAGGCAAAGACGAGAACGACCAGGAGGACGACGATCCCGAGCCAGCCGACGATGACCCGCCAGGGATGCACGGCGCAGGCCCGCGTCCAGCGGGCGAGCGTGCCGGTCGAGAGGCGTTCGTGGGCTGCGCGCCGTTCCGTCTGAGGCTCCGTCGCAGAGGACGCGCTCCCACGATTTCGGTCAGCTTCGACAGTATGGTCGGTCATAGGTTCCCTCCAATTAGCCCCGCGTTCGAACTAGGGACGAGCGGAGTGGTCAAAACTCATCGGTTGGTGAGTTGGAGCCAGAAGGCTGGAGACTGCCAGGCCGCAGACTTCTGTGCGGGCAGTGTGAATCGCTCGGCTCGGAGGCCTCTCTTGTGCACATCTTCCCTTGCTCGGGGGTTGCTCTCGTAGTACGGCGAGCGGAAATTTACATCAACGGTACGCGAACTCCTCGCAGAACGTGACTTCGACCGTGTGACAATTGCTGCGGTCGCCGATACCAGCAGCGTCTCTGAGAAGACCGCGTCACCGGCACAGCGCAACGCCGATGATATTCAGGCGAGCCAAACGTCTGTGTGTTGATGAATCCCGGGCCGGATGCGTTCGCGTTCGCGATCCGCGGCCCCATCAGCCGCGCCGACCTGCCGGGGCTCTCTGCGCGCGTCTGCACGGTGCTCGCGCGGAGCGGTGCTCACGTCGTCTTCTGCGACGTGGGCGGCGTCCAAGCTGACGCAGTCCTCGTCGATGCCCTCGCCCGACTCCAACTCGCTGCGTGCCGCCACGGCCGCGAGGTGCGGCTGCGAAATGCCTCGGTCGAGCTTCGCGAGCTCGTGGCCTTCATGGGCCTCACAGACGTTCTCCCCGAGTGAAGTGACCGACCGATGAGTTCTCAGGCCGAACCCAGTCCTACCGAAGAACCTGAATCAGAAGGAGGATCCGATGGCACGCACAAACTCACGACTCATCTTCGTCAACCTTCCCGTCAGAGATCTCGACGCGTCGGTCGAGTTCTTCACGAGGCTCGGCTTCTCGTTCAACCCGCAGTTCACCGACGAGACAGCCACCTGCATGATCGTCAACGACGAGGCCTTCGTGATGTTGCTCGTCGAGAGCAAGTTCAAGGAGTTCACCCACAAAGAACTCGCCGACCCGACGACCCAGACCGAGGCGATCGTCGCAGTCTCGGCAGAGAGCAAGGACGAGGTCGATTCGTTCGCCGATCTGGCGCTCGAGGCCGGTGGCTCATCGACGAACGAGCCGATCGACTACGGCTTCATGTACGGGCGCAGCTTCCACGATCCTGACGGGCATCTCTGGGAGATCTTCTGGATGGATCCCAGCCATCTCGAGGAGCCCGCCGCGACCGCCCAGGCATGACCGCCGAGCGCGATCAGCCCCCGCGCCTGGCTAGCTCTCGAACTCGAGCGGCAATCCGAAGAGCGGGAAGACCCGTTCGGTCGCGAGGAAGAAGGTGAGCTCGACGATCCGGCCCTCGGCGATCTCGAGCACCTGGAGCGCCCAGGGCTCGTAGCCCTCGCCGCTCGGGCTGGGACGGTACTGGCCGAAGGCGGGCGCGCCGTTGGCGGCCTGCGTGGGAACCATCCGCGAGCCGCGGCACGTGTTGCCCGGGCCGACCCAGAAGGCGAAGATGTCGTCCCGGCCCCTCAGCCAGAGCTCGTACGGTGGCATCGACTGGGTCGCGTCTTCGTGGATCAGCGCAGTCAGCGCCTCCATGTCGTAGCGCTCGAAGGCCTCCATGTAGCGGGCGAGGAGTTCGGGATCGGCTACGTCGACCGAGCGAGCGGTCGTGACGGGGCTCACGTTCCTCTGCTCGAGGGTCGCCCGCGCACGCTGCAGGGCGCTGTTGACCGACGCGATGCTCGTCTCGAGCAACTCCGCGACCTCGGACGCTCGCCAGCGGAGCACCTCGCGCAGGATCAGCACCGCCCGTTGTCGCGGCGGGAGATGCTGTAGGGCGGCGACCAGCGCCAGGCGGAGCGATTCGCGTGCGAGTGCCTCCTCGGCCGGATCTCCCGCGGGCGCCGTGCGGCTGTCGGGCATCGGCTCGATCCAGGTGGACTCCGGGAGCCTGTGCAGGTTCTCGACGATCGGTTCGCCAGCGGGCCCGATATCCATCGGCCGCGCGCGGCGCTTCTGCCCCTTGAGCATGTCGAGGCAGACGTTGGTGGCGATCCGATAGAGCCAGGAGCGCAGGGCAGCCCGGCCCTCGAGGCGATCCAGGCCGCGCCAGGCGCGGATAAACGTCTCCTGCACGGCATCCTCGGCCTCGACCGATCCCAGCATCCGGTAGCAGTACGCGGTCAGTTCGACACGGTAC
>CAYTCZ010000135.1:0-9807 GCA_964436315.1 uncultured Gaiellales bacterium
ATCGCCGGTGAATCCGCCCGGCAAGCCGCTCGACCTCGGCAACCCAGGCGTCCGTCATCGGCTTGGGAGCCCCATCCCCAAAGGCGCGCCGGCGATGGCATATCCACCGTCGACCACGAGCGTCTGGCCCGTCACGAAATCAGCCTTGTCGGTTACCAGCAGCAGCACGGCCCTGGCGACGTCCTCGGGCTCCGCGATGCGACCCGCCGGCGTCCGTCCGGCGATCGCATCCTCGTCGACGAACCCCTCCTGGATCGCCTGTTCCACCATCGGAGTTCGCACCGGGCCCGGAAGAACGGCGTTCACTCGCACGCCCCGATCAGCCCACTCGACAGCGAGGACTCGGGTGAGCCCCACAACGCCGCCTTTGCTCGCTCCGTAAGGCGCCCGACCC
Organism: uncultured Gaiellales bacterium; assembly: GCA_964436315.1. Classification (GTDB taxonomy): domain Bacteria; phylum Actinomycetota; class Thermoleophilia; order Gaiellales; family Gaiellaceae; genus CAYTCZ01. The sequence continues at coordinate 395 of CAYTCZ010000135.1, forward strand.
GCCATGCCAACTTCGGGCCCCGTGATCGATGCAACGTTGACGATCACACCGCGCCTTGTGGCCAGCATCCGCTTACCGAACGCTTGACAACAGCGAAAGGCGCCTGTGAGGTTGACGTTGATGATTGAGCTCCAGATTTCTTCGGATAAGTCCTCGGCTGCCTCGATCTGATTGATACCGGCGTTGTTGACGAGAATCGAGGGCTCCCCCAGCCGCGTCACAACGTCGGCCACAGCCGCGTCGACTGACGATCGCGAACCGACGTCCAGCGCAAGGCCGATGTGCTCGGGTCCAATTTCCGCAGCCTCGCTCTCGGCGGCGTTCCGGTCTCGACCCGCGACGACAACGCGCGCGCCGGCCTCGGCAAGCTCGCGTGCTATGGCATTTCCAATACCCCGCGTCGAACCGGTGACGACCGTAACCTCGCCATCGAGAACTCCGCGGCTCACCGTGCCAACGTCCTCAGGTGCGGCACAGGATTCGCGCGCGTATGCGTGCGTAGCCGGAGGAGTCGACGCGATGCGCAGATGAAGAGCGAACGGAGATCGTCTCCGCCCCAGGTGAGGAATCCATCCTGCGTCTGCCCCTCCTCGCCCTCAACGACGAAGATTTCGCCGCCCGAGAGTGTCCCATCGTCAGCGCCATGGTTCGTTTCCTCGGCGACAACGCTAATCCCATCGCCGGCATCCCAACGCCGGCGGACATCGTGCCCCAGATCGCTGAACAGAAGAAAACTCTGCTGCGGATTCCAGACCGGACCTTCGAGGAAAGCAAATCCCTCGCCGAGCACTTCGAGTTCGGCTCCCGGATCGATGAGCTCGGCGAACCGCTCGGAACGTTCCTCGATCGCCGACACGTCAGAACCCCCGCGAGGTAACGGGCATGCAGCTCAATGCATCGCCCACCCGCCGTCGATCTCGATCGTCTGTCCCGTAATGAACGAGGACGCATCGCTGGCGAGGAAGACGGCGAGGTTGCCGATGTCCTCGGGCGTTCCGCGGCGCTTCAGGCTCTGCTGGTCGAGGATCCACTGGTTGTATTCCTCCGGGTTCGGGTGGATCTTCTCGGCGTCGGTGGGGAAGGCTCCAGGCGAGATGGCGTTGACCGTGACCCCTTCAGGGCCGATCTCGCGCGCGAGCGCGCGCGTGAATCCGATGATGCCGCCCTTGCTGGAGACGTAGTCGAGGAGCATCGGAAACCCGACGAAGAACGTGACCGACGTCATGTTGATGATCCGACCGTGACCTCGTTCCCTGAGGGAGTCGAAGGCCGCCCTGGCACAGAGGAAGTAGCCCTTCAGGTTCGTGGCGAGAACGGCGTCCCACTCCTGCTCGGTGATCTCGGTCCACTCGCGTCGGGGATAGATCGCGGCGTTGTTGACGAGCACATCTACGCCGCCAAGCTCCCGGGTCACCGTCTCGACCATGCGATCCACCGATTCCTTGTCGGAGACGTCACACTGGATCGAAAGGGCAGTTCCTCCGCCATCCCTGATGGCGGCGGCGACTTCCTCGATCGGACCGAGAGTACGGCCGGCCACGGCCACGGAGGCGCCCGAATTCGCGTAGGCCCGGCAGATATCGGCGCCCAGACCACCCCCGCCGCCGGTGACGACGGCGGTTCGATCATCGAGCCGAAACGCGTCAGTCAAGAGCTCACCTCTGCGGGCATCGTCTCGGCCAGCTCGACAGCTCGCCCCTCCTCGACGGAGCGGTACGCGGCCTCGACGAGGGCCATGGTGCCCAGCGTAGTCCGACCCGAGATCTCCGGCTCCGCGTCGTCCTGGATCGCGCGCATGAGCTGACCCATCGTCCCCTTGAAGGCCTGAGGGAACCAGCGCTCCTCCCACCGAGGCTGCTCCCACGCGCCGTCCATCGCGCGCGTCGTCCAGTCGATCGTGCTCGGGCTGCCCTCCGGGTAGTCAGGCCATCCGATCGTGCCCTTCGCGACTCCCTCGGTGCCTTCGACCCGCCAGTCGATCCGGTGATCGACCCACGTGAAGCAGTTGTCGAGCCCGATCGCCCGCAGGCCATTGTCGTACTCGAGAATGTAGAACGCCATCCCGTCCAAGTGCTCAAAGTCGTGGCTCGGGTCATTCCGTACCGAGACGAGAATCCGCTTCGGATCGCCGAACAGGTAGCGAAACGCATCGAGGTGGTGAATCGACATGTTGAGAAGCGCGATCCGCCCGTAGGGCTTGACGAAGTCCTGCCAGTGGGGCCGCGCGTTCATGACGATCTCGGCAACGACGGTCTCGCCTAGTTCTCCGCGGTCGAGGAGCGTCTTCAGCGCCCGCATCGAGTGGTCGTATCGCATGTTGTGATTGACGCCGAGCTTCTTCCCCGCTTCCTCGCACACCTGCACCATCTCGACTGCCTCCTCGAGCGTGAAGGCGACGGGCTTCTGAGCAAGGATCCCTTTGACGTGGGGGCGCTCCACCGCCTCCTTCACGATCCCAAGCTGCTGATCGGGCGGGAACGCGATATCGACGATCTCGACCTCTGGATCATCGAGGAGCTCCTGCCACGTGTCGTAGACCTTCCCAATCCCCCACTGCTCAGCCGCGGTTTTAGCGTTGGCGGGCGTCCGAGAGGCGATTGCGACCGTGTTGAAACCAGCCTCCTCGTACGAGGCGAGATGGACGTCGCGCATGATGAAGCCGGCACCGATCGCGCCGATCTTGTAGTCGGTCTTCGGCGGCAGGTCGGGCAGGTAGTTCAGGTCGATCTCAGCCATCGAGCCTCCCTTACCCTCGGACGCCGATCTCTCGCATGATCGCCGCTGTTCCCTCGTAGGCCTCCGCCGCCCATTCGACGATCTTGTCCGGATCCGGCGAGTACTCGAGCTCGATCGAGACCGTTCCCTCGTAGCCGGTATCGACGATCGCCTGCAGGTACTCCTTGATCGGCGTGACGCCTCGGCCTGCGGGCAGGTCGCCGTGGACTCTCCCGTCGCAATCCGACAGATGGATGTGGCCGATGAGCCCCGTGAGCTTCGCAACATCGTCAAATGAGGCATGTGAGAGGTGGAGGTGAGAAATGTCGGCGTTCGCGCGCACCGCGGGGTGGTCGATCTCCTCGACAAACCGGACGAGTTCGTCGATGTCCTTGAGCAGCGCCTGCGAGAACGGCTCGAGCTCAAGCACGACCTCTAGGCCCTTCGACGCCGCGTACTCACCGGCGTTCTTGACCGCTTCTTTGGCCATGTCCCAAATGGCCTCGTTCGGGAAGACCTCACCATCCCAGTAGTACTCCCCGACGACGAGGAGAACGTTCCGCGCACCGAGGTATTCGCCCTGGTCGACGTACGCCTTGATCCGGTCGAGCGTAAAACGCTGGACCGAAGGGTTGAAGTCGACGAGGCCAAACGCGACACAGACCACCGAGCGAATCGGTAGCCCGACTTCCTCCGCGGTCTTCTTGATCTCTTCGCGCTCGGCATCAGTGAGATCGAGTGGATCCTCGAAGACGTCGTAGGTGTCGAACCCGATCTCCTTCGCCTTTCGAATGCCCTCGAGGCGGTCGACTTTCGTCCCGAGCCAGGTCGAACTGATCATCCCGAGTTCAAGTCCTGCCATTCCGTCCTCCTTTTTTCGTTTGGCTTCTAATCCACAGCCTTCCACGTCAGTCCGTCAGGAGATTCCTCAGCGCGGCCGGCCGCGACGAGCTCGCGCAGATGTGCCCGCAGTGGTCCGGCGAGTTCGTTCGGCATCGAGGTGAACGGCCCGAGCACGGCATCGGCCTTCTCGAGGGCCAGCGCGAGGGTTACCTCTCTCTCCTCGACGAGGATCTCTGCCACCGCAGCGCGTGTGCGCTCGACGAACGCGAGCGTGTCGAGAAGGAACGTCCGAACCGCATCGCCTTCGATGATCTCGTAGTGGGCTGTGAGCAGCCGGGCCGGGTCAAGCGCGAGCAAGAGTCGCGCAGAGCCCTCGTAGCCGGGAATGTCGAAGTACGGCGGAGGGTGAATGACGTTCCCCTCGGTATCGAGTAGCCCATTCGCCATCACGCCGTCCTGGATGATCGCGGTGCGCGAACTCGGCTCCCAGAGGCCGACGTGACCCGGACTGTGTCCCGGGATGTGAAGCACCTGGACCGTCAGCTCCGGTCCGAGCCTGAAGGCCTCGCCGCCGCGAAGATGGAGCTCGACCGGGACATCTGGGCCCATCGCGTCCCGCAGCCAGGCAGCGACATCCGGCGGATAGCCGATGCCGTGTGCCGCGTACCAGCCATAGCGCTCGCGCATGATGCGATCGCGATCCTCAATCCACGGAACATCGGCGGCGTGCGCGCACAGGACGGCGCCAGGGCAGGCCGTCCGAAGTACGTCGCTGCCGCCGAAGTGGTCGACGTCCGCGTGGGTGAGCAGAAGGAAGTCGAGCGTGCGTGGATCGAACCCGGCCGAGTCGAAGTACGGCAAAATGACGTCGTCCGGCGTCTCGGTGACTCCTGAGTCGACGAGCAGCGAGCGCTCTGCCTTCACGAGGTATTGAGAGAAGGGCCGCGGACCGAGAATGCTCTCGATCCGGGTAATCCCCGGCGCAATTTCTATGCCCTTCCAGTCGGCCAAGTGCGTTACGAGTAGTCGAGGAAGACGGTCTTCGTCTGGGTGAAGAACTCGACCGCAGATCCCAGCTCTTTGGGGCCGAAGCCCGACTGCTTCAGCCCGCCGAACGGCAGGTGTGACTCCGCCCCGATCGGCGGCTTGTTGATGTGAACGACGCCGGTGTCGGTCTCCTGCATGAAGCGGATTGTCTTGTTGAGATCGCGCGTGTAGATCGACGAGGACAGGCCATAGCGGGTCGACACGGCCAGGTCGAGTGCGGCATCGAAGTCCCGAACCTCCATCACGGGGAGCACGGGTCCGAACACCTCCTCGCTCGCGATCGTCATCTCAGGCTGCACCTTCGCGAGCAGCGTCGGTTCGAGGAAGAACCCGTCGCTAAGACCATCGCCGGCACGCTTGCCTCCCTCGAGGACTTCCGCGCCCTCGGTGCGAGCTTGATCGATGTGGCCGAGCACCTCGTTCAACGACAGCTCGTCAACCATCGGGCCGACGTCGATCCCCTCCTGATCACCCGGTCCGATGCGGACTTCGCGCGTCGCGGCCTGCAACCGTCGGGTCAGATCGCCGGCGACGGACTCGACGGCGATGATGCGGCGCGGCGCAGTGCAGCGCTGCCCCGTCGTCCCATAGCCGGCAAGGACTGCTCCCTGCGTAGCCCGGTCGAGATCGGCGTCGTCGAGCACGATGACAGCGTTGTGACCGCCCATCTCCGCTTGCACCTTCTTACCCTGAGCGGCCGCCTTGACGTTGATGGCCATCCCGACGGCGGTCGAGCCCGTAAACGAGATGGCCTTGACACGTTCGTCTGAAACGATCGCATCCCCGACCCCGCTTCCGGATCCGAACACGAGATTCACAACGCCGTCCGGAGCTCCGGCCTCCGTCAGTGCTTCGATGAGTGCGGCACCGCAGAGCGGCGTTAGCTGGGCCGGCTTGAAGACCACGGTATTCCCGCAGACGAGCGCCGCGCCGAGCTTCCAGCTCGGAATGTTGATCGGGAAGTTCCAAGGCGTGATCGCCCCGACGACGCCGAGTGGTTCTCGAAGCGTCAGCGCCATCATCTGATCGCTCTCCGTCGGTGCAGTGATCCCCTGAATCGATCCGCCCTGGAAGCCAATCCAGCTCCAGTAGTGGACCGCTCTTGGCACTTCGCCACTCGCCTCCGCCAGCGTCTTCCCCTGCTCGCGGGTAATCAGGTGCGCAAGTTCCTCCTGACGATCTTCCAGGATCCGCGCCGCCCGCACGAGGATCTCTCCCCGGCGAACTGGCGACATCGCACGCCACGCCGGAAAGGCTTCGTGGGCTGCCGTGATCGCTCGGTCAACATCGTCGGGCGACGACATGGGCACCTTGGCGAGCACGTCGCTCGGGTCGGCGGGGTTTACGTCGTCGAGAGCATCGTCTGTCGATGCCGGAACCCACTTTCCGCCGATGAAGTTGTCGAGCGTCTTCGTGGCCACGCTCATCTGGGCGCTTCTCCTTCCTTTGTCTTCTACCTCTGCTCGAATGGGCTCACGTCCGCGCGTGGCCGACGTTGCCGTTCAGAACGATCCCACCGTCGACCACAAGTTCATGGCCGTTGATGTATCGGGCAGCATCCGTCGCGAGAAACACGATCGCGTCGGAGACCTCCTCTGGTGACGCGATGTATCCGAGTGGGATCCGCTCGTTGTAATTTCGCCGGACCTCCGGTGTGTAGGCCGTCTGGTTCAGCGGCGTGTCTGTCGCACCGGGCGACAGCGCGTTGACGGTGATCCCGTGCGGACCAAGCTCGACCGCCAGCGTCTTCGTGAGCCCGAGAATCCCACCCTTCGCCGTGACGTACGCCGAGAGCTCGGCAATGGGCTGGATATCGACGACCGACGTGATGTTGATGATCCGCCCTGAGCCCTGCTCGAGCATCTGTCTGGCGGCAGCTCGACAGCCGTAGTAGTAGCCGTGGAGATTGGCCGCGAGCAGGCCGTGCCAGTCGTCGTCGGTCATCTCCATGAACGGCTTCACCATGAGCCTCGCCGCGTTGTTGATCCAGACGTCGATCCCTCCCCAGGCGTCGATTACGGCCTTGGCAAACTCCTCGACATGGTCCGGATCTCCCGTGTCTCCTTGAAGCACGATTGCCTCGCGGTCATGTTGACGGATCCCCGCCGCGGTCTTCTCCGCCTCCTCGGTCGCGCGTCGGTAGTTGAACGCGACGTTGGCGCCGGCGGCGGCGAGACCGATCGCCGCCGCCTGGCCGATTCCCTGCGAGGCGCCGGTGATGACGACACGTCTGTCGGTGAGATCGAACATCAGATTGACCGGTAGTTGATCACCTGCCGCTCACCTGTGTCCGCCGACCGTGCAATCGTTCCGAGAATCTCGTCACAGCGATAGCCGTCCTCGAGAGTCGCACCGCGAGGCTCGATCGGCGTGTCGTCTTTGATCGCCGTCAGCAGATGGAGCAACTCGTGGACGAAGTTGTCCTCCCAGCCGATCATGTGTCCGTGCGGCCACCAGTGCTCCCAGTACGGGTGATACGCCTCGGAGACGAGAACGTTTCGGAAGCCTTGCGCCCGCTCACCGGGCTTCGAGTCGCCGAAGTGCGCCAGGAGCTCGTTCTGCCGCTCCGAATCGAAGAGGAGCGAGCCTTTCGAGCCGTTGATCTCCCAGCGCATCTGGTTCTTCCGTCCGAGCGCGAATCTCGTCGCCTCGTACGTCCCGATGGCTCCGTTGTCGAACTCGACGGTCGCCTGGAATGCGTCGTCGACGTCGACTTTTCCGCCCGGTCGCTCTGCGATGAACGTCTTCATGATCCCGTTTACTGCGACCGGCTCGCCGCAGAGATAGCGCGACTGGTCGACGACGTGGGCGCCAAGGTCTCCGAGCGCCCCGGAGCCGGCGATCGACTTGTCGAGACGCCAGACCTTCGGGAACTCAGGGTCGATGATCCACTCCTGGTGGTAGCGGCCCCGGAAGTGGAACAGCTCGCCGAGCTCGCCCGAATCGATGATCTCCTTCGCAAGGATGATCGCCGGATAGAACCGGTAGTTGTAGGCGGTCATATGCTTGACGCCAGTGGCTGCGACCTGTTTCCAGATCTCGTAGCTCTCGTCCGGATCCCGTCCGAGCGGTTTTTCACAGATCACGTGCTTTCCCGCTTTCGCGGCGGCAACGGTCGGCTCGAGATGCATGTCGTTCGGCCCACCGTTGTCAAAGACCTGGACGTCGGGATCTTCGACGACGTTCCGCCAGTCGGTTGTGTACTTCTCGTAGCCGTAGCGCCTTGCGGCCTCCGCGACAGCCTCCTCGTTTCGGCCGGCGATCGAAACGAGCTTTGGGACGTACGGTGGAGGCCACGTCATGTACCCGATCTTCTTCAGCGCGTTCGAGTGCGCCTTGCCCATGAAGGCGTAGCCGAGCATGCCGATCCCGATCGGCTCGATATCGGTCGCCGCCGCTGCGTCCCCCATTGTTACGAAGCCAACTTGTGCCTCTCCTGGCATCCGTCAGTACCTCCTTAGCGTGAGGGATCGAGCGCAAGCGAGATCGCTCACGCTAGCCACCAAGCCTGGCCGGGCTCGAGGGGCTTCTTGATGATCAGCGGCTTCAAGAACTGGATCGCCTGTTCGCAGCCGTCTTCTTCGGACATGACCGGATCCTCATGCTCGAACGAGAGGACGTAGTCGTAGCCGACTTCGAGGAGCGCAGTCATGACCCGCCTCCAGTTGACATCTCCCCACCCAGGCACGCGATAACGGGCAGCTCGGTCAGGACGCTGCCACGAGCCCGTGGAGGTGACGCCGTCTTTCGCCAGGATGTCCTGCTGGAGCTCCCAGTCCTTTGCATGAACGTGGAAGATCCGGCTCCCGAACGTCTTGATGAAGATCACCGGATCGATCATCTGCCAGACCATGTGCGCCGGATCGAAGTTGAAGCCCCAGTCATCACGGTTCAGGCGTTTGACCGCCTCCTCGGCCGTGTAGATGTTGTAGGCGATCTCCGTTGGGTGCACCTCGTGTGCGAAACGCACCCCGAGCTTCTTGAATTCGTCGAGGATCGGATCCCACCGCTCCAAGAAGAGTTCCCAGCCCTCCTCGTAGATCTCGAGGCGCTGCGGCGGCCAGATGTACCAGCTCTCCCAAACGGTCGAGCCGAAGAAGCCGACGACCGTCTCGATCTCGAGCGCGGACGCAACCTGCGCGGTCTTGATCGTGTGCTCGCGCCCGAACTTCCACATCTCCTCTTTGTCTGAGGTGCCCGCCCATTCATCCAGACTCGCGTCCTTGAACGGCAGCACCATCTGTGACGAGAGATGGTTCGACAGCGCCGAGATCTCGATTCCGCGGTCGGCAAGCATCTTCTTGATGCCCTTGGCATAACTCGGATCCTCGGCGGCCTTGTCTGTGTCAAAGTGATTCGAGCCTCGCCAAGCGGCAAGTTCGAACATCTCGTAGCCGAGGCCGGCTGCGTAGTCGGCGACTTCCTCGAGCGGTTTGTCGTTGAACAGAACCGTAAACAGACCGATCTTCATCCCCTGAACCTCCTCCTTTTGCGCGGTCCCAAACTGCGTGTTGCGGCTTTCCTCTGCCCGGCGGGCTAATCGATCAGCCGGCATCATCTCCCTTCCAGCCATTCGGTGTCGCAGATGGTCGCTCCGGTAGGTACGCACTTCGCGTGGCCGCGCGAAAACCGAGCAGGCCAAGGACGCAGGGAGCGTTCATATTGGTCTGAAATATGAGCGCGACAGAGATTCTCGGCTCAAGCCGAGAATCTCTATGAAGAGCGCCGGTGCTCGCTTCTGCTCGCACCGTTTCTTTTTGATCAGCCTTCTGCCCGCGGCAAAAGGTTGTGCGACGGCTTGCAGCCGG
>CAYTCZ010000136.1:0-9806 GCA_964436315.1 uncultured Gaiellales bacterium
GGGTTGCCCAGAGCTCTCTCGGGCGCTCGCCTACCAGCAACCGAAGGGACTGGAAACCCAATCAGTAAGAAACGATCAGGCGGAGGCCGCTACAGCTACTTCCGCGCTACGACCACAGGTGAACGCGTCAAGATCGTAAAGCGCTGGCTTGACCCGACTGACCCGAGCCATGAGACGTTCTGGTCGGTGGACGACGAAGGCAACTTCTGGCTCGAGGACGGAACCGAGTACGCACCGGCCGAGCCTCCTCAGGAACTCATCGATCGCCACCAGGCGTGGATCGAGTCGCGCTCCAAGCCGGTCTGACTCAAGAAAGGCCCGGAAGGATGTCCGGGCCTGCGGCTGTGGCCGGCAAGCAGCGACAGCTGGATACCTGTGCTCTCTATCAGCTGTGGCTGCCAAAAGTCAATCCTCAATTGACCCCGGCAAAGTCATTAGATTCAGCAGTCAACTGAGGTCTCCCGACTACACTGGCCTCCCGTGGACGAGAAGCACGAAGAACTTTTGAGAACCGCCTCCGCCGTGTCGTCGACGGCCCGGCTCGCTGCGATCGCTCACCTTGAAGCCCGAAAGAGAGCTCGGGAGGCAATGGTGCGAGCCGTCCAGGGCGGCTGCTCGCAGACCGCTGTTGCGAAGGCGGTCGGCGTGACGAAACAGCGGGTCAAGCAGGTCCTCGACCAGGAGGCGAAGCGCAAGGACATGGACGAGGAGGACTACGACAAGCTGATCATGTCGTTCCCGCCTGCCGGCCTCACCTCGCGGGAGTTGATTGCCTGGACAGAAGGGCAAGAACCGGAGGTCAACGAGGACGGCGATCGCCCTCGCGCCGTCTCCGATCGCCGCTAGTTCAAGTCACCGTTCTGAGCTCACCACGTCGCCCACAGGTCGTCAGGCGACGAATCCGAGCGGCGACTTGTCGCATCTCAGGGTGTGCATGAGCGACAGCCCAAGCGGTCGGTTTCCTCTCCTGACGGATCGCAGACGGTCACTTCAACTCGCGCTACTCGTGGGTCTTGCGCTGCTGGTTGTGGTCGCGGCTGCCTGCGGTGGATCGAGCGACGAAGACACGCTCGCCGAGGAGGCGAGCACGCCGACTGACGAACCGGTACCCACGGAGGAAGCGCCAGCCGAATCGGGCCCAGCGGTGCCCGTCGGACCGCTGCCTGCTGACAGGCCTGGCAGCCGCAGCGACCTGTCGATGGAGCTTCCGAGTGGTGCGACGCTCGATTACACACTCGTACTTCCCGATAACTTCGTCCCGGGCGAGGCGCATCCGACGTTGCTCGCTCTTCCCCCCGGAGGACAGGGGCAGGCCGAGGTCAACTTCGCCGTCGATCTCTACTGGGGAGCCGAAGGCCGCGAGCGCGGCTGGGTTGTCGTCAGCCCTGTCGCCCCAGAAGGCCAGCTCTTCTTTCGGGGCTCCGAGGTGCTCATACCCGAGTTCCTTCACGAGTTCGCTTCCTTGTACCCGCCCGAAGGGGATCGGTTCCACGTCTCGGGCGTGAGCAACGGAGGCTTGAGCGCGTATCGCGTTGCGCTCAACAGCCCGGAGCTCTACCAGTCCGTTCTCGCCGCACCCGGTCATCCTCCGACCGAGCAGGACTCAGAGCGTCTCGACCGCCTTGCCGGGGTGATGCCGGTAGCGATGTACGTGGGCGAGAACGACTCTGGCTGGGTCGAGGCGGCTCAGGCCGCCGAGGCTCGGCTCTCCGAGCTCGGGGGAGACGTTTCGCTCACCGTCTCTCCAGGAGAAGGGCACATCCTGCAGAACATCGGCGGTGCGGAGTTCTACGACTTCCTCGATTCTGCTCGATGAGCCGCCGCTGAAGCGGTATTGGCGCGTGCCATGAGGTGTGACCTTTATCCTCCGCCGAGATGTCAGCGCAAGAGCAGCGGGTCAACAACATCGTTCGGCTTCTCGTACTCGTCGTGCTCGTCGGCATGGCGGTCTTCTTCGTGCTGGCCGTGATCGCGTCGTTCTAGGTGACGGACGTTTCGGCCTGTTCGTCCTCCCGAGCTGCTCCGTACTCGACGGCGAGTCGCCGAATCGAGTCGGACTCGAGGATCCGCTGCGGGTCGAACGCGACCGTTCTGCGATCAGCCCGGATGACGAGTTCCAATTGCAGGAGCTTCAGCAAACAGTCTGATAGCCGGCTTTGCCGCGAGCTCTCGTCCTCGAGGTCGGTGTCGATGTTCCTGGTCTCGGCGCGAGACCTGTCGACGGCCGCTGCGACGGCTTCGTCGAGGACGCGAGTGGTCAGCGAGGTTCTTCCGTCAAGAGCCGCGGCGGCGAGCTCGTGTGAGACGACCTGTCCAAGGGTAAGAGGAACGGCGTGCCGAAGTGATTCGAGGACGAGCTCGTCGAGATTTGAAAACGGCTCGTCCAGCTGCTTTCCGATCGAGAGATAGGCAAAGGGACGGCCGCGGGTAAGCGGATCGTACGCAAGGCTGATCATTCGAAGCCTCTGGACCCGCCCGAAGCGGACAAGAATGCGAAGTCCCGGGCGCAACGGCCCAATCGATCCGTCCGGAGTTGGGCGTCCCTCCGGAAAGAACAGGAATGGCCGGCCGTCCCGAAGTAGGCCGGTGATTCGCTCGATGTCCCGGCGGGCACCTTCGATTCGTCTCTGCCAGCCCTCGGCGAACTCGGGCGCTGCGAGATCTTCAGGCGTGTAGTGCTTCCATAGCAGGTCCGCGTACTCGCCACGAAGAACCTGAGACGAGGTTTGCGGTCGGTCGAGCCCAGCCTCGACCGACCGCTCCCGGAGCTCGGCGACGATGGTGGGAGGGAGGACCGCGTCGAGATCTGAATCCGGAGGAATCGACTCGAGCGCTCGGGCGAGTCGCATGACCTTCGCGCCTGGAAACGGGATCGGGTAACAGCGCACGCGCGGGAGAAACGGTCCGATTGCGAGCGGCCAGAGGAGGCGCCGGGCACGGATCGGCAGATCTGGTGGGAAGCCGGCGAAGAAGCCGCGCTCGTACATGTCGTCGCGCGGCGTGAAATGGAGTCGCGGTCTGCGGCGATCGTAGCTCCCGGTGGGGAAGTAAAGACCGCCGCAGATCAACGGGACATCGGTCTCTGCCCGGTGGGTGGAGACGAGCACGAGGCCGGGTTCGAGCGGGAAGCGTGGGCCGAGGTACCGGAAGCGGAACGCGGTGCGGATGTACGTCCACATGCTGAGGGCGACGCAGTCGTAGAGAAGCTCCCACGCCTGTGTCGGGCCTCCGACGTCAGAGTCGATGGTCCCTCGCATCGGTCGGCAAGCTAACGGAACCGCGGGTCGGGCGGTGGACGAGCTAGACGCGGACGGTTGAGCCAGGTTCCAGAAGTCGCGCCAGGCTCCGTCCCGAAGTGCAGTCGACGAGCTCGACGGGCACACCGTAATCCGCCAGCCCGTTTGCGACTTCCTCGACTGGGAGTTTCGGTCGAGGGAAGCCGCTCAGGAAGGAGCGAAAACCGCGGCGCGGGACAGGGACGTAGAGGGCCGACGGATACGCGTTCGACGCGCGCCAGCCAAGAGCCCCCTCGACCACATTCCCCCAGAGCGACACGGTTCCGACGATTCGATGAATTGCCGACCATCGCCACATGAACGGTCGCGAGAAGTAGGCTGCCGCCTGGTGTCCGCTCTGGGCGGCGTAGATCCCGCAGCTACACCGCTCGTGGGGGGCCGAGTGAAACGGGAGGCCGGCCCAGGCAAGCGTCTCGAGGGATCGATGACAGAGTGCTACGGCCTTTCGCTTCGGCAGCCAGATCGCGCGGAAGGCCACCGAGGAGAGACGGAGCTTTCCGTCGACCTCGATGACGTCCCAGACTCGCCAGCCAACCGTGGGCTCGACGTAGTCGGGAACCTGAACCAGCGGTTGCTGCGTCAAGCTCATGTCCCGTTCGACCGCCTCCTCACCGTCCGGGCGCCGCGTCTCTAAGCAGGTGCTTTCTCCGGTTCTGCAGGCGCCTCGGCGGGCGCTTCCGCCGGCTCTTCAGCCGGCTCCTCACGTGGAACCTCAGTTGGGACCGGGCTCTCCAGAGGTTCCACTGTGTACGTCCGTTGCGGTTTACCGATGTCCACGACCGACCCCCTTCGACAGCTCTCATGCAAGTGTGCCTGCTCGCCTCGGCTCAAGGCAAGAGGTGCCGCTGGAGGCCGACAGCTACGCGCCGAACTTGAACGTCCTCTTCCACGTCGCCGCCGCGAGCTGGCGCTGGCCGGCCAGCGACGGATGGAAGAAGTCAAACGCGGAGACATGCTTCGGCCGGAAGCGGAAGCGGAAGACGGCGTTGCCGTCGAACTTGCACCTCGGGAACCGTGCGCAAACCCGAGCGAGCTGTCGGTTGTAGGCGATCACCCGCTTTCGCACGAGTTTTCGCCGGGCGACGTCCGACGGCGCATTCGATCTTGGATTCGCGAGAAGCGACTGACAGATTCCGAAGAGTCGCCACACGGTGCGTGCCTGCGAGTTGTCCCGGTGGATCTTCCAGAGACGGTTGACGTCAGGGATGCTGGCGACGAAGACCCGCGAGTTCGGAGCGCTCTGGAAGAAGGCCCTGAGCGCGGCGGTGAACTGGTTTCGGAAGGTCTTCACGGACGTCATCGATCCGACGCTCCCGCGGCATGCATCGTTAGCCCCCAACAAGACCGTGACGTACTCGGCCCCGCTCTGTGCCGCCTCGCTCATCTGTTCGCGCATGTCCGCCATGTCCGCGCCGATTTCGGCGAGATTCTGGTGATTCCCTGAGATTCCCTGGTTCCTGACGAGGATGCGCCGGTACTGGCTCGCGATTCGGGCTGATGACCCCGACGACCAGGAGTTCTCCGGTGCGTTGGCGAGCGGACTCGCACCGGTTCCAAACGCCGTCGTGATCGAGTCGCCAACGGCCGCAATTGAATCCGGGTACTTCGCCGCCTGCGCCGCCGAAGCGGGCCAGCCCGCAAGAGCGGCCACTCCGAGAATGATCAGCACATACCAATATCCGCGTCGCACGTGTCCCAGGGTACGCACGGGCTCCGGGGCCCGCAGCATCAGCCGCTCGCCTGCGTAGACTCGCCGTCCCGTGTGTGGACGATTCACAGCCACTGCAGCACCGGATCTCGTCGCGGAGCGCTTCTCGGTCGAAGTCCCTGAGCTTCATCGCGAGCGGTTCAATATCGCTCCCACTCAGACCGTCCTTGCCGTGCGCCACAGCGAGTCTGGTCGCGAAGCGCGCATGATGCGGTGGGGCCTCGTCCCGCGCTGGGCGAAGGACGTCTCGGTTGGCAACCGCATGATCAACGCGAGAGCCGAGACACTTGGCGAGAAGGCAACCTACAAATCGCTCCTCTCAAAGAACCGGTGCCTGATTCCGGCAGACGGTTTCTACGAGTGGCGCGTCGGCGCCGACGGAAAGAAAGAGCCGGTTCGATTCACGCTCGCCGACGAATCGCTGTTTGGTCTTGCCGGGCTCTGGACAACATGGCTCAACCGCGAGACCGGTGAAGTGGTGGACTCGTGCACGATCGTGACGACGCGACCGAACTCAGTGGTTGCGCCCGTGCATAACCGAATGCCGGTCATCCTCGAGGCAGCTTCCGAAGACGTCTGGCTCGATGCGGCGGTCGAGCCGGAACCCGCGATGGAACTCCTTCGCCCGTATCCGCCCACGGCGATGCACCAGCACCTTGCTTCGCGGGCGGTCAACGCCGTCTCGAACGATTCCCCCGAGATCCTCCGTTCAGAAGCAGCTCAGGCCGAGGCGGCCTGAGCTCGGCCGCACGCGGTGAGCGCTGCGCCAAGCCTCCGCCGCTGGCTAAGGTCTCCAGAAGGCTTGTGGCTACACGCACTGGTCTCCGTCTCGGTGGTGACTCTGGCGGCTATCGCGTCGATGCTGACGGTGCTCTAGTTCAGCAATCGAACATCAGCGGGCGGAGCCTCGACTTCCTGCTCGCCGACGGGACCCTCGAGCCTGGCGAAGCCCTCCGAATTCTTCGCTCGGCCGCGCTGGCGGTGGACTCCGTCCGGTGGTCCGGAAGGGGATTCCACGGACGGCTTTGCCCTGACGCGATCGTGATCGATGAGGTTGGCCACGCTGTCTTTGTAAAGGGTTTCGGAGGGAGTGACGAGCCGGTAGGACGCTCTCGCTCGTCTCCAGCAGTCGACTACATGTCACCCGAAGTCTTGTCGGGAGCACCGCTGGAGGCATCAGCGGATACCTACGCCCTCGGCTGCATCCTCTTCGAAGCTCTCACCGGCAACAGGCCGAGGCGACGAAGAGCCGGTGCGACGACATCGGGCGGACGCTCCGCTCTGCACTCACCAAGGAGCTTGAGACCAGAGCTCCCGCGGTCTCTCGATGCGGTGATCGAGACGGCGCTTGCCGAGCGGCCGGGGGTTCGGTACTCGACCTGTGTCGACTTGATCACTGCTGCCGAAGCTGCCTTCGACGCGGCCGACAAACGTGCCTCCGCTGAACAACGTGCCTCTGCGAGACCTCCCCCCATCCGCCTCGAGGTCGAGCCGGCGTACCGCCCGCTCGCTGACGAGGACAGGCCACTCGTTGCGGAGTCGCACGAATCGGACGGTGGCGCCGCTCGTAACCATCGCCTGCTAACCATCGCGATCGTGCTCGCAGTCGCTGGGTTCCTCGGCGCGATGGTGGCGCTGGACTCGGCCCGCCCAAACGAAACTCCCGCGGCTTCGGCCGGCTCGCCGGATACCCGCGAGGAGTCGCTGACGCGCGTGCTCGGCGACGAGGGAGCAAGCGGGGTTGCCGCCTCTTCCTCCTCGGACACCCTGTATCCATCCTCTTCCGGCGCCAACTCGGTCGTTCGAATCGACGGACCGACCGGAAGGATCGAAGAAGCAATCCCGGTTGGGATCGGACTCGTAGCGATCGAGGCGGGTGACGAGGCGCTGTGGGCGCTGAGCGCTGGAGATGGAACGATCGCGAAGATTGATGTCGCGAGCGACGAGGTTCTGGAAACGATTCAGGTCGAGGGGGTGCCGGCTGCTGGCGCTGCGGTCCCAGGGTCCGACGCCGTATGGGTCGTCAACGCCCGAAATGGGCAGATCATCGAAGTCAACAAGCGAAACTTCGGTGCCGGCCATTCCCTGTCCGCGTTCGCCGTGGGGAGTCCTCCCGCGCTGCTCACGACTGGTCCCGTGTCGCTGACGTTAGGAGAAGATGCAGCCTGGGTTGCGATTCCCGCCGGTTCGGGGAACAGCACGCGACTCGTCCGCCTCTCCCTGTCGTCCAAGCAGCCGACGGCGGTCGCCGAAGGCGGCAGGCGGCCCAGTCAGCTTGCGCTCGGCGGCGGTTCGCTCTGGATCGGTGATCGGCAGGGCGCCGTGCGCCGGCTCGACCCGACGACGCTCAGGACTCTCGCCGAGGTCAACGTCGGCGGATTCGTCGCGGGGATGGTTTGGGCCGACGATGCTCTTTGGGTTTCGGCATGCGACGCAGCGGGTGGCCTCATTGCGGTCATCGACTCCACGACCGACACGCTTGTTCGCCGCAGTCGAGTCCGCGGCTGCTCCTTTGGCATCGACGCCGGGTTTGGTTCGATCTGGCTCGCCAGTCCGTCGCACGAGCGTGTCCTCGAACTCGACCCATCGAACGGCAGCATCCTGTCGCTGATTCGAGTGAACGGCCGCCCGGTGGACATCGCCGTCTCGGAGCGGGGTATCTACGTTGCGCTCGGCTCCGACTGAGTGCCGCTACGTCCGGCAGGTCGCGGCTCGCTCCCCGACGAGGAGAGGGCTCAGATTTACGAGCGCGACCCCACCAATCGCCATCACCATGCCGAGCAAGACAATTGCTTCTGGAACCTCGCCGAGCGCCGCCTCGATGACGACTGCGATCACGGGAATGAGGAAGAGCCAGGCCGCCGTAGCCGTCGCGCTGCTTCGCTTGAGCGCGCCAAAGTAGCCCAGGGTCGCGATCACCGACGCGCCCAATGCCAGGACGAGGAGGGAGATCCACAGCTCCCCCGACGACCAGTCAGTTTCGCTGGTGCCCTCGAGGGCGAACGCGAGGATGAGGAGCACGGCTCCGCCAACGAGATACTGACTTGCGGTGAAGCTCGGAAGGTCGAGACTCGGCTGCCTGACCACGAGGCGCTTCACGATGAACGTTCCGATCGCCCAGGCGATTGCTCCCAGGAGCGCGAGCGCCATACCAAGGGCAAGGTCAGATGTTCCGGTGTCGCCGCCGAGCTGAGACGAGACCATCACAACGACCCCGGTGAAACCGAGAAGCAGGCCGACGACGCCAAGCAGAGGAATCCGCTCGCCGAGGAAGACCCAGCTCATGATTGCGATCCAGAACGGCGAGGTGTTGATCAACACCGCCGCATTGCCGGCCCCGGCGCGGTCGATTGCTTCGGCGAGGACGATGAGATTGAACGTGACCATGAGGAGGCCCGAGAGCCCAGCCCAAAACCAGAGGCTTCGCGTTTGGGGAAGCCTCGCGGCCGCGAGGTAAACCGCGATCAGCAGGACGACGGCGGCCGGAGCTGCTCGAAGGGCAGAGACCATGACGGCTGAAGCGTGCTCGGTGGCTACCTCGGTCGCGCGAAACGAGCCGGCCCACAACGTGATCGAAACGATCATGAAGACGGCCGCGACGACCGTCGGGCTCAGCTGAACGCTTGGATCGCGGGCAGCCCGCTCCGGTCGCCGCACGCCTGCCACTCTCGCAAGGGTCAGCGCTCCTCACAAGTTAGACCCGTTGCGGCGGGCTCGAACTCGACTTCGCTGCGACTCCCTGGTGGCGGATTACGCTGTGCCTACGTGATCTTTGTCACCGCGCTTCTCATCGGCATCTTCCTCCTCGATCCGCCGTGGAGCTTGGTCGTGATTGCTGTTGGCGGGATCATCGAAGTTGCCGAATCACTCATGTGGCTCTGGTACTCGAAGCGGGGTCGGGTGAAAGCTGGCGCCGAGACACTGATTGGCGCGACGGCATCGGTCGTCGCCCCGTGTACACCGAACGGACAGGTCAAGATCGCGGGCGAGATCTGGCATGCGAGGTGCGAGCCCGGCGCCGACGTGGGTGACGTCGTGCGCGTAACGAGTCGAGACGGACTCACGCTGCTCGTTGAGCCCGAGACCTAGTGGTCGCTCCGGCAAATACGCACACCATTTCGCCGCCTGCAAACCGTCGCAGCTCGTCGTCCTCGGTCGGTCACATACCGTCCAGGTATGCGGCCTCCCTGCGTCCTCGAGTTGCTCGGTTTTCGCCGGCCATCTGGGCGCGTATTTACCGGAGAGACCACGAGTTACGTCTGCCCTGACCGCGACCCTGGCCGGAACCGTGGTGGGCGTTCGCGACGCGATCGACGGCGTGGCAAGCTACCGATCCCATGACGGTCCGGGAAGCGTTGGTTTCTGACCCTCGCGTTCTCAGTGTCGATGCCGGCCTTTCCGAGGCCGCTCTGCTTCTCCTGCGGCCCGAGATCAAGTCGGTATTGGTGGTGGATGGAGATCGGCTCGTAGGAGCAGTCGGCCCTGAGGGAGTCATCGAGGCTGTTGCGAAGCGGTCGGATCTCGATGCGGTCAGGGTCGGCGACATCTGCCGGTCTGACCTCATCACCATGGGTCCGGACGCCTCACTCGATGACGCGGTCCGGTTGATGTCGGAGCACGGGCTCAAACGCATTCCGATCGTGGACGACGGACGCCTGCTCGGCGTGGTCGCGCGCGAGCCACTCGTACGTCGCCTTGCCGAAGACGAGGCGCCACCGCCGCCAGAAGATCTCCCGGACTCCTGAACTCCGACTCTCGTGGGGGCCACCCCGTACCACCACCCGCTTTCGATTGTAGGTCGA
>CAYTCZ010000137.1:0-9768 GCA_964436315.1 uncultured Gaiellales bacterium
CGTGACTCTCTCGCAGGCAGAGTGCTGCGCCCATGCGTCCCTCCTCCGCGCGCGGGTGCGTCCGCGCGCGCACGTACGGAGTACCGCGCGGGTGTGACACTTTGAGTGGCTCCGCGGAGCCAGCCATCACGGCGCTGACTTTCGTTTGAGCGAGATCGGGCTTGGACCTCGTGTCGCCCCTTGTCGATGAGGATGACGACCTGACCGTAGTGAACACCCGCTCGCCGACGTAGGCTGCTGCCCGATGAGTCTCAAGAAGACGGTGGAGTTGCTGTGCCAGGCGGTCGACGGGGCGGACTGGAACGCGGAGCGCGCCAACGAGTTGCTCCAGGAGATGCTGAGGTTGTGTGGAACCGCCACTCGTACGGAGCTCGACGACGCCCTGGGCCTGATCGCAGTGCGTGTCCGGCGGTCGACGATCGGCGATGGCGATGGCGTGGCCCATGTCGCGATCAGTGGGGGCACGCTGATCGAGAAGGGCGCGACCCCTCGGCCACTCGCGCAAGCCTTGCTCGAGCGGCTGCCGGAGGTTCTGGAGACCGCGCGCGCTTTCGCGGACCGCTGCCTGCCCTCGGAGCCGGGCGACGACCTGTGGGAGGGCGTTGCCGACGAAGACGTGTTCACGGACGTGGACGACCTCCCGATCACGCACGCGGTGTTCCGGCGACATCTGCCGGACGACCGCGGAGGCGGTTGCTCGCTCGCCTACCTTCGGGAGTGGGTGTTGCCAACGGTCGCGGCCCTGACCCGCGACCACGAGATGCTCGCTCGCGCGCAGGACGATGCTCGCCTCGTGCGGGCGGCCGCGGCGCTCCGCCGCTCCAATGCGCAGTGGCTGGAGTTCCTGCTCGCGACCCAGCTCGCCCAGCCATGGCTGGTCCTGTGCACGGAAGCCAACCGTGCCTTCGAGCTCGAGGTCGATCAGGTGGCATCCAACTTCGTTCTGAAGGGCTTGGTGGCCGACGCCGTGCTCGCTCAGGGTGTGACTGGACAGCGGAACCCACCGGACGTGATCGACGTGCTCCGTGGACGCGCGCAGCACTCGGCGCAGGGCTACGTGCAGGGCGTCTTCGACCACTACACGGCGGCCGCGCTGCCCTTCCTGGCGTCGGGTGAGCAGGTGCCGTTCGAGCACCACGTCTGGAACGAAGGCGTGCCGACCGACGTGGTCCCGATTGCTGACGGTCGGCGACTCCTGGTGCTCGGCCCACCGACCATCGTGCGGACGTGGAACGCTCGGCCGGTGTTTTCGGCGCTTCGCCCCTCCGTCCGAGTCGTTCGCGAGTTGGACCCCACGAAAGTACGCGCGCTGGCCAACGGGAGCTGAGCACAACGCGACTTCACGGTGCGGGCATCGCCGACTCGGACGGAGTCGCCGTGCCCGAGCGAGCTGGACGAGCTCCGACCGGACGAAGTCAACTTCGGTGATCTCGGCGAGACGCTACGGCAACTCCTCGAGATCGCCGTCGACGGAGCCTCTGGCGAGCGAGCAGACTGGGAGGACTAGCCGTCGAGCGAGCTATACCCAGCTCGGCAGGTCGATGAGGGTTGGCTCGACCAACAGCATGTCCCGTTCGACCGTGTTCAGATGGCGGACGTAGCGGCCGAGGTCTCTTGCTCTGGCATCGGTGGACCAGAAGTCTGCCGCATCCTCGAATCGTCGAATCAGCAGGCGATGAGGGACCAGCCCCTTCTGCACCATCGCGTCGATGTCGCCGACATCCGCGGCGCTGAAGCGCTTCAGCTTGCTCACCACCACGTCCACGACGTCGAGCACTTGGAGATCCAGTTCGACGTCCAGATCGATGGCATGCCACTTCGGTACTTGCGGCAGGAAGGGCACACCGTTGCTCACGACGTCCAAGTACATTCTCCAGCGTTGGGCGAGCACGGAGTCCGGCCCCGCGAGCTCCAGGAGCCGGCTCTTGGTTTCCTCGTCCAGGTCGAGCGTTTCGAGTAGGTCGCTGTCTTTCGTGCCGCGCTCCCAGTCGGTCTGAAGCATGAGCGCTGTCGAGCCGATGATCCGAAGTGGAGGCAGTGGGGGCCCGTCCCACTGCTCTGCGAGCTCGCGGAACAACCGCTCAGCGACGTTCACTGGAGGCTCGCAAGGCGTTCACGAAGTCTTCGTCGCGAAGGCGGGTCGCGATTCGCCATCGGCGCGCGGTCGGGGAGGCCTCCTCGAAGACTCGGTCGGCGGTGGTGAGGCTCCGGATGTCTCGGTCCAGGACGTCGATTGGCTGGTCCTTCGGGGGCGGCTGGATCGTTCCATGCCTCTGGAAGTTGGCGAGCAAGGTGTCCGCTCGCTCGAGCGTCCGACGATCTTCTGACCGCGGACGCTCCGAACCAATCGCATTGCGAACGCTCTCCACCAGCCATCCGAGACGGTGTGCGCGACCCTCGCGGCGCAACCTGCGAGCGGCCTCTGGCAGGGAGATGCCATCGACAGAGCGCACGAGGACCGGTGCGAGGGCAGCGACGTGACGGGAAGAGGGTGCGCCTCCCAAGACTGCGACCACGAGCGCACCGCCGCCGTCGGGTCCGGCGGGGAAGCCGTCGAGTTGCCTCAGGTGTGTTGCTCCATGGCGGACCAGCGCGTTCTGGAGCGCTGCATCCGCCGACGGCGTCTCCGGGAGGAAGCGCGCGATGCTGGTATTGGTGATCTCCAGGAAGCGAAGGAACTGGGCGGCAGAGAGGTCGCGGACACCCCGTTCGACCTCACTGAGCCGTGGCTGAGACAGCTCGAGACGCTCCGCCAGCTCAGCTTGGGCCCAGCCCCGCTGTTGGCGAATCTCACGGACGACCTCGCCGATGTGCTCGGATATTTTGGCTAGTGATTCCAGCGTCTTGCCCGTCCGTGTATCGCCTATGCGATATTCGTATCGTTATAGCGATAACCGCGGGCGTCAAGTTCGGCGACCACGAGGCGCTGAACTACCGCGGCCGGATCCTGTGGATGCGGCCGGGCTCGGCCTCGCGGAACGACCCGACGCGGAGACCGTTCACCGGAGTCAGCCGCGCCGGAGCTGGCGCGTGCGACCACGACGTGTGGTGGTGCGGCGTGATGCGTGACGAGGGCGGCCGGCGAAGAAGCGCGGCGCTGACCCACCTGCGGAGTGACAGCCGCGTCGCGACCCGCGCCGTTCGGATGGGCCGGACGGCGCATTCGTGCGTCCGGGGCAGGATGAGCGGCGCTGAGATGAGCGAAATCCGTCGCTGAGACCGCGAGAATGGTGCGGCGAGCAGCAGGTGCGCTGGGTCGGCTTCGGGGCTGAGCCGGCTACGGCCGGGCAAGCAGCTACGAGACGGGTTCTGTCAGGCCGACCCCCGGACGGATCGATCTCCTCGGCTCCCCCATTTTCTGTTCCAGCACGTCACTGGGTGCACTATGTTCGGGAACTCGTTCTGCCCGTGAAGGGCCAGAGCGGGGCCGGCCAGGCACGCGGCCTTGAGATCCGAGAATGGCAGTCTTCGTAGGCAGAGAAGAACTTGAGCGGATCGGCAGCACAACAAAGGTGTTGCTCGAGAAGAGTGCCTCGGCTCTGAGTGAGCGGAGCAACGTATTTCTTTCTCACGCGAGCCTTGACTCGAACAAGCTCCTCCGAGGTGTGCTTCGGGTTCTGAAGGGTCACGGGGCCGTGACCTACGCCGACGTTCTCGATCCTGTGGCCAAGCAGCTCGACGCGGACGGATTCGGTGCATTCTTTGTGGATGCGATCGCAGACTGTGGCCGACTCGTCGCGCTGACTACGAGCAACAGTCGGCGCTCTCGGTGGGTTCCGTGGGAGCTCGGACTGGCGCATGGACTCCATGGTCGTGAGCGGACCGCAGTTTGGCCGGTGGTCGAGCCTGGGGCGGGCCAGGCCAGCGTTGCGGACGAGTATCACAACGTCTATCCAACGGTGCAGTGGTCCCGACGGTTGGAGAAGTGGATCGTTTTCGATCCTGTCGATTCCAGACATTGGAGTCTCAGGGCGTGGCTGGAGCTGGGGCCCTGACGGCTAGCTAGGAGTCCTCGCTCGTAGGTCTGGCCGCCGAGACTGGGCACGGCCGTAAAGCGTCGGCTGGCTAGTGACCCAGCCTTGCATCCATGTTCGCGTGCGAGAACGTCGATCTGCCTGGCATTCCGTGCCGGGAGCCGTTTCGAGCACTCATAGCACCCTGGGCGGAACTGGCCTCCGGCCCAACGTCCTCGGAATATTCCTGACGGTCGTAGACACCCGGCCAAGGTGTCGTCCCCGATCCCTCCGCAGCACAATGGAACGCTCAGGTGCCGACGACGGATCGCCGTCGGGCCCGTCGTCGGCACCTGAATCCATGTCGGCGGCCTCGCTGCCGCCCCGGTCGAGCGCTGGAGCTTGTAGTTCGCCAGGCGATGACCGAGAACAACCACATGGAAGGCACCGACGAAGGGCAGGGCATCAGAGTTGCAGCCGGTCGGACACTCAGAACCACGTCGGTCTATGACACATATTGGCGCTTTGCCTGCCGACGCCAGCAGGTATTCACGCGTCGAGTCGCCGGCGACGAGCCTCCGTGGACGGCGGATCCGATCATCGCGCAGCACCGTTTCACGAACGCATACCGTGCGACGGACCGCGTAAGCCAGTATCTCATTCGCCACGTCATCTACGACGGCCCAGCGGAGGCACGAGAAGTCTTCTTTCGCACGCTGCTGTTCAAGTTCTTCAACCGGATCGATACTTGGGAGTTGCTCCTCGAACGACTCGGTGAGCGACCGACCTGGGAAGACTTCGACGTCGATCGATATGCGCAGATCTTCGACCGCGCGATGGGCAAGGGCCGCCGGCTATACTCAGCCGCCTACATAATGCCTACTCCACCGTTCGGTGAGCGACGAAAGCACGCCAACCACCTCCGGCTGCTACAGTACATGATGCAAGGCGATGCCTGGAAACGGACCCTCGACTCCAGGAGTCTAAAACAGGTATACGAGACCTTGCTTGGCTACCCATCTCTAGGACCCTTTCTCGCGTTTCAGTTCACGATCGACCTCAACTACAGTGAGCTCATTGACTTCCCCGAGAGCGACTTCGTGGTCGCCGGACCCGGCGCAATCCGCGGTATCCAGAAATGCTTCACTGACACCTCCGGTCTTACTGCGGCCGATGTAATTCGAGTGATGGCGGATCGTGCCGACCACGAGTTTGCCAGCCGCGACCTTGAATTCCCGAAACTCGGCGGCCGGCGCCCTCTCCAGCTGATCGACTGCCAGAACCTGTTCTGCGAGACCGACAAGTACGCGCGGGTCGCGCACCCCGAGTTTTCGGTGGGATCCGGTCGCACGCGGATCAAACAGAAGTTCACAGCCAAACCTCGCCCGATCCCCCAATTCTACCCTCCCAAGTGGCACCTTACACCGCAACACGAACCGGTCCCACCGCGTGAGCCTGACCAGACCAACAAGCAGCTAGCTTTTTCGCTTGCTGTGGGATAGCAGAACCGAACCTCCGGGGTTTCCACCAAGCTGACGCCGGCAGAGAAGCCTTGCCAGTTAGGCTCACGTAATAGCCACAAACCACTAGCCGGGTAGCCACGCGCCCCTAGGGGGTCGGTCGGTCGCTGTAGACCAGACGCCGGCCGATGAGGTCGAGGGTTACCCTTCCACCGGGCCCCGCGAGTAGCGAACGAAACACACTGTATCCGTCGAGGATCGCCTTTTCCCATTGCCAAAGAGGCACCGATTCGACCTCAAATCCTGCGGTAAACTCCTGAATGGTCTTCAGCAGATCAAAGTCGAGATGGCCAAGGTCCTCAAAAAACCTAAGCTGCTTCGCACGACTGAAAACGATCGCTGATATAGCCTCCTCAATGATTCCCGCACGCGCCCCATCTTGACCCTCGTCAATCTTCGGCTGGCTCTTCCGCTTGGTCCGCATCAGCGACCGCACTACCGGCGACCACCCAAGATGCACCGCGTATGCGAAATGGAAGATGTCATGGAACCGATATCCATCTGGGTCCTCAATGTTATCGGTTAGGCGGTCTCCAAAGTTTATACCGTTGCACCTAAGAATCACCACGCTCCTGTAGCTGAGCGATCGCTCAATGAACTCGATTTCAAGGTGTCTTGGTAGCTGCTCCTCCACGGGTGAACCTTCATCGAACAGCGGAAGATAGCTCCTAGTCTCGGGCCATCGGCCGCGCGTCTTTGCCAGGTTCGCGTCGGCCGCTTCCTGCAAGTCGATCTTGGCATCCCGGCTCAATGCCGACAGCAGTTTCCACGTTCGGTGAAGCGTCTCGCGCACTTCCTCGTCGTTCTTTGATTTGATGGCTCCAAGCACCATCCCAACCGCGGTGCCGAACTCAAGGTGGTCGGCCAGCGGCTGCTCGCTGCTGGACTCAGCCGGCAAACCCTCTTGCGCTAAGAGTTCACCAAGCAGCCCCGGCGCGAGAATTGTGCACAGTCGCGCAAAATACCACAAGAAGTCGCCGACTTCTTCTGTCATACTATCGATGTACTTCGGATAGGCTCGACTATCTCTTCGCACCTTCTTTAGCTCCGAGACGATACTCCCCGATTCACCAAACAACCCAGCAGCCAAGAGTGCGGCGTGGTCGTCCTTGTCAATGAACCGATCAGTCTTCGCTGCCTGCGCGCCAAACTTCTGGAGCCAGTTATTGCCCACCTCAAGATTGGTCACTAACGTCGCCCAGCGCGGAGTTCTTGGCTTGCACAGAAGCGCCAAGCTCTGGTTCGTGGTTGGCGAACTCAAGAGGTTCACCCAAAACGCCCCAGCGATCCATTCGATCTAGCCAGGACTCAAACGCCGACGGGAGTTCACACGCGAATACTTGATGACCTCTTCCTCCGCAGATGTCTCGCTCCTGATCACCGAATGCTCGAAACTCAGGTGGTATCACTGGGGCGGACCTCCCCCAGTACGCAAAACGTTCGGAAACGAGAACGCGGTTCACGCTCGTATCGCGTGCAAGATTGTCATCGTTCTCTTTGCCCTCGTCAAAGCTGTGGTGAGAGTCGCACTGCACCCACTCGCCATTGATATGATGATAGATGTTGTCTCCGTAGACGACCTGCAAACTGCCCGCCAAGTTTGGCCGCTTCTGAAGGAACCTGCTGTCCTCCCAGTACTCATCGAAGGTCAAAGCTTCGCTCACCTGCATGGCGTAGATGAGGCGACCGTCGTACCCGTATCGAGTCTTCGCACCAGTGCCTACGATCCAGTCATCAATCTCCGCGTGCTTTCGAATCATCGGTTTGCAAGTAGCCAGCGTACAAAATCCGAAGAATGGATTCGGAGCAAAGCCAAAATCACGCGCGACTACATATGAATATAATATTGAGGGCTTCGACGTCACCGTGCCTGCCGAGTGGGGCTCCGAAGGAGATACCTATGCGCTGTACTTGCTGTTTGACAGCAGCTCGCCAGGCTGCGACGGGAGCACCCAAGAGAAAGTCGTTGGCTATTACGCCAATTGGGGGCTATAGTATGGGATGATTTCCCGGTGGCTGCGATGCCATATCTTGTGGGCGGCTCTACTGATGTCCAGTTGCGTGAGTGACACGCCGAGAGAGACCGCCGACGGGGGCAGCAGTTCGGACATGGCCTTGCCAACGGACGGCGGGGGGGCAGATCTAAACTCCGCGTGTGCAGCGTCCGGGGAATCCTGCAGAGTGTCGGGAGACTGCTGTGGGGCCCTTCGCTGCATCGTGGAGGAGCTGGATGGAGGTGAGGTCGATGCGTTTGGTGCTCCCTTTCGGTCCCGCTGCCAGTAGGTCGCTCTGCATCGTGGTGGCGGCGCTATTGATGAGCTGCCCACGTTCTCACCGTTCGGAGGCGGACATGGGGAGAGCTCATCGCAGCTGCTCAGTCGAAACCGAATCTGACTGTCTAGAGAGGGGCTGCGAATGGGTCGTGGCAGCGCCCGCGGTATGCCACTTGGACGAGCGTGGCGCTGACTATGCGTGGTCCACTCGGATGCCGCGCGAGTTCTGTGCAGAGAACTGCGCAGCGTCGGATTGTTCCAACGCAGCCGACAGGTGCACGGATCTGGCGACAGGGCATCTTGGATTCGCGGCGTGCCCTCCACCCGAGACTACCCCACGCAGTCTAGTCTGCTTGCCGGAGCGGTGGGATGTTCCCGACTTCTCACGGGAACGGTGATTTCCACGGCTCCTCACTCCGCGGCCCCACGGGGGTTCTCGGGCTGCCCAGGCGCGCCATGATCGCTCAAGGGAAAGGCCCTGAGCACTCGGTCTAGGCGAAGCGCGAGTATGTTGCATGCCACGACCTCCCTCTGACCAGCAGCAGGGAGACCTGGGCAAAACTGGAATCGGTCAGCCCTGGCGGAGGGTCGCGCTCACCGATGATGGAAGCCGCGGATGGGTTCATGTAGACGCCTTCGACGACGAAAGGGTGGCTCCGCGGAGCCACCCTTTCGCACATGAGCCAGAGCTACCGCGTCACGCCATCACAGGCAGCCCACCGCTCTTCTCCGCCCGCGGCACCGGCGCGGTCTCGGCCTCCGCCACACTCCGCTGCTGCGCCTCGGTCAGCTCCACGGCCTGGGCCAGGAGCTTCTCGAACATCTCCCGCGTCCGCGGGTACTTCTCACCGACCTCGGCCGCAGCGAACCGAACGATGGCGGGGAGGTAGGGCACGACCTTGCGAACCGAGCCAGCCTTCTGCGGGAAGGTCTTGGTCGCGAAGGTCTTCGCTCCCTCCACCGTCCGGCGTGCGCGAACGGCAGCCCGGCCCAAGCGGCCCTTACCGATGTACGGCGCGACCTCGTGCACGAGATCCGCGGCGGTGCCGGCGGCGCGATGCGGTGGCAGCGCGAACGGGTGGTTCATCCGCGGGTGCTCGCGCAGGTACTCACGCACCTGCTCTTCGGTCACGCCGTGCTCCTCGAGCGCCGCAGAAAACTCCTCCTGCGCCCGCTGGCGGGCCTTGAAGAGGTACATCTGCACGCGGGAGTAGAAGTTCACGGCGCCGTCGCCGTTGGTCTCGACGGGGCAGAAGATGGCGTCGGGGTAGAGCTCGGTGATGACCGATTGCACGCCGTCGCTGACGCCGCTGCTCGGCATGCAGCCGAAGGGCTTCACGCTGAGGGTCATGTGGCACTTGTGCTTGGCCACGTTGAGGATGAGCTTCGCGACCTCGAGGTGACCCTCGCCGCCGCGGAGCTCGACGTTGTAGTGGCTGTGCCCGGCGGTCGCGACCTCGTCCATGTTGGGGTGGACGTGGTGGTTCAGGCCGAGGATCAGCGCGAAGGTGTTCCACAGCCCCCTCAGCGCCGCCTCACCCAAGTACAGCCCGGCCATCGTGAGCCCAAAATCGGACCCCTCGAGGCCGAACTTGGACTCGTCCGCCCCATGCAATTCCGCGCGGGCGAGGGTGTCGTGGCGGAACTCCCAGAGGTTGTAGAGCAGGGTGTTCGCCAGCACCTGGATGTTCACCTCGGCGCCCTCTTCCTCGAGGAAGCGCTGCAGGTGGTAGTTGCCGTCGCCCTCGGTGGTCATGGCCCAGAACTCGCCGATGATGGCGACCTTGGGCTTGGGCTTCAGCCGGTCGAGCTCGATCTTCTGGAGGATCTTGCGACCGCGCCAGAGGGCCTTGAGCACGTTGCCGGAGTACTCGCCCTCGGCGTCGCGCTTGCTGAGCTCGGCGTAGACCTCGTCCTTCACCTGCTGGATGGCTTCGTTGACGCTGCCCTCGACGACCTCGAAGGGGCGCAGCCGGTACTGCATGACGTTGATGACGTCGCCGACGAAGAGCGCCTTGGCGA
>CAYTCZ010000138.1:0-9626 GCA_964436315.1 uncultured Gaiellales bacterium
CCTGCTCCGAAACTCGAGCCCGCGCTCGGTGAGGAGATCGCCGCCGCTGCCGTTGGGCTCGCAAAACATGTCAAGTACGGGAACGCGGGGACCGTCGAGTTCCTCGTCGATGCCGAGGCGTCTTTCTTCTTCATCGAGATGAACACGCGGATCCAGGTGGAGCATCCAGTTACCGAAGCCGTTACGGGAATCGATCTCGTCAAAGAACAGCTCCGAGTCGCGGCTGGAGATGCACTGAGCGTCAATCAGGGCGACCTCGTGTCACGAGGCGCTGCAATCGAGTTTCGAATCAACGCCGAGGATCCGGGCAACAACTTCATGCCGTCGCCCGGAGAGCTCACGGTCTTTCGCACGCCGGGGGGACCCGGCGTGCGCATTGATACCGCCTGCTTCGAGGGGTATCAGATCCCCCCGTTCTACGACTCCCTGATCGCGAAGCTCATCGTTTGGGGCCCGAGTCGCGAGGACGCTATCGCGCGGGGGCAGCGGGCTCTGGGCGAGTTCGAGATCGAAGGCGTGATGACGACGGTGCCTCTGCACGAGCGACTACTCGGCGACGAAACGGTTAGGCGCGGCGGCTACGACGTCGATTTCCTTGAACGTCTGCTGAGCGACTAGCCGAAGACCGCTGGCAAATTGACCGCTACGTCGCGACCGCCTCCTTCAGTGAGGCAAGCGGTGTGAGTTCCACTCTCGCACTCTCGAGTTCGCGCCGAATCGCCTGCGCGATTGCCGGCGCGTTCGGTGCGTCGCCGTGCACGCAAACCGACTTCGCCTCGAGCTCGAGGTCTCCGCCATCGAGCGTCTCGACTTTGCCCTCGGTCACGAGTCTGGCGGTCCGCCTTGCCGTCTTCTCTGGATCGCGCAGCTGCTTCACCCGTTCGATGACCAACGAACCGTCGGCGGAGTAGTCGAGGTCGACGTACCCCTCCGGAACGAATCGAACGTTCGCTTTCCTCGCGGCCTCTGCGACGGTTTCGCCCGCAAGCAGGAGGATGACATCGTCGCCCACCTCGGCGACGGCATCGGCGACGGCCTGGGCGAGTTCAGGGTCGGTCTGCACCATCGTGTACAGGGCGCCGTGTGGCTTGACGTGCTGAAGTGTCCCTCCGGCTGCACCCGCGAACGCCGACATCGCCCCCGCCTGGTAGAGGACGTAGTCACGTAGTTCGTTCGCCGACACGGCCATACGCCGGCGCCCGAATCCGAGCAAGTCGGGGAGCGCGACGTGGGCTCCAATCCCGACACCGTTGTCGATTGCGAGTTGAACCGTCTCTCTCATCACGACCGGATCTCCGCCGTGAAATCCACAGGCGATGTTCGCCGACGTGAGTTGCGGCATGAGGGCAGCGTCGTCCCCGAGCGTCCAGCGTCCGAACGATTCGCCCATATCCGCATTGAGATCAACCTGGAGAGCCATAGCCACCTCCAACAGAGTTCGGAGCGGGGCGCATTGTAACCGGGCGAGAGTGCTCTAGAATCGCCCCTCCCGGGTCTGGGGCCCGGCATCCACGAGAGGGGAAGGAGAAGGAGCCATGGCTGACGTACCACGCGTGGTCGCGTTTAGCGCCGTGGAGTGGGAAGAGGAGGCGCCCGGGATCAAGGCGCGTGCCGATCAACTCCTTGGACAACGGTGGGCGATCGTTGAATACGAGAAGGGTGCCTGGCGAGAGGAGTGGTGCACCGACGGACATCGCGGACTCGTTCTCGAGGGCGAGATCGAATACGAGTTCGACGACGGCACCGCTCCGTTGACCGCCAAGCAGGGCGAGGCGTTTCGCCTGCCTGACGGGAGCGGCCACCGCGGCCATAATCGCGCTGACCGAGCAACCCAGCTCTTCCTCATCGATGATCCGGCCTAGATGACGAGCGAGCCGGCTACTGCTTGTCGCTGATTAATCACGGTCGTTAGAATCGCGTTCCCCTAGGGAAGTCAGGTCTCATGGCGAAGTTACGAGTTGCCGCCGACGTTGGCGGCACGTTCACGGACATCTGTGTGCTTGACGAAGAGAGCGGCGCCGTACGCGTCGCCAAGGTGCCGTCGACGGCAGACCCAATCGAAGGGGTCCTGAGCGGCGTCGACGAGGCAGGCGTCGATCTGAAGGACGTCGTCCTGTTCTCACACGGCACCACCGTGGCGACCAACGCCCTCATCACGCGGCGCTTTCCGCCGGCTGCGATGGTTACGACCAAGGGCTTTCGGGATGTCATCGAGATCCGCCGCGGTACGAAAGAGGATCTCTGGGATGCCTACGCCGACGTCGCGCCGCCGTACATCCGCCGTCGCGATCGGTTCGAGGTCACGGAGCGCATCGACTTCTCGGGCAAGGTGCTCGAGCCGGTCGACGAGGACGAGGCTCGGCGCGTCGCCGAGATCCTGCGGAAACGCGGTGTTCGGACAGTGGCTGTCTGTTTCATCAACTCGTACGCGAATCCCGAGAACGAGAACCGGATGCGGGAGATCCTTGCCGAGGAGCTCCCCGAAGCCATCGTCTCGACCTCGAGCGAGATTCAACCCGAGATTTTCGAGCACGAGCGTTTCTCGACTGCGGTCTCGAACGCCATTCTCGCTCCGCTCGTCGGGAGCTACACACGTCGCCTCGAGGACAGCCTTTCGGAGGCTGGCTACAGCGGCGACCTCCTGCTGCTCCACTCTGGCGGAGGAGTCATGACGCCGAAGTCGGCCGAGCAGTTGGCTGTTCGACTTGCGGCGTCAGGGATCGCGGCCGGGGCGATCGCGTCTCGTCACATCGCCACGCTTTGCGGTTTCGAGAACGCCATCGGGCTCGACATGGGTGGAACTAGCACGGACATCTCGCTGGTCTACAAGGGACAGGCCCGAGTCACGAACGAGTGGACCGTCGAATACGGCTATCCAATCCGATTCCCCTCAATCGAGGTCTTGACCATCGGCGCCGGGGGAGGATCCCTTGCCTGGCTCGACGAGGCGGGTGCACTCAGAAACGGGCCGCAGTCCGCCGGGGCCGATCCGGGTCCGGCGTGCTACGGCCAGGGGGGCGAGGAGCCGACGAATACGGACGCCAACCTCGTCCTCGGTCGCCTTGCCGAGCGGCTCATCGACGGGGCGATGACGCTCGACCTGACGGCGGCACAGCAGGCGATCGAGAGCCGGGTCGCCGATCCGCTGGGTCTAGAGCTCTCGGCGGCAGCCCAGGCCGTCATCCAGGTCGCCAATGCGAACATGGCGGACGCGCTACGGCTAATCTCGATCCGCCGTGGCTACGATCCGCGAGAGTTCGCCCTTGTTGTGTTCGGCGGGGCCGGCCCACTGCACGGAGCGGCGCTCGCCCGCGAGCTGTCGATCCCCACCGTGCTCGTACCGCCGAATCCAGGCATCACTTCGGCCCTCGGCTGTCTGCTCGTTGACGTTCGCCACGATCTCTCCGAGATGTTCCTCGGGAGCACGGCCGACGTCGATCCAGCGGAACTCGAGCGCAAGTTCAGAGCACTGGAGGAGGAGGCCCGCGAGCGTCTGCAGGCAGAGGGCGTTCCTGAGGATGGCATGGAGCTTCGGCGTTCCATCGACATGCGCTATCTGGGCCAATGGCGGTCGATGACGATCGATGTCGGCTCCCCGCTCGACTCGCTCGATCAGGCCATCGAGGACTTCCACGCCGAGCATGACCGTGAGCACAACTACCGGAGAGACGACGCTCCGGTCGAGATCTACCGCCTCAACGTCCAGGCGTTCGGAATAACTCCGAAGCCCGAGCTCGCAAGGGAGCACCCAAACGGTGCGATGCCGCGACCTCTCGGTCGCCGCGAGGTGGTCTTCGACGAGACGGAAGGCCCGGTCGAGACGCCCGTCTTCCGACGTACTGATCTCCATGCGGGCGTCCGAGTCGAGGGACCGGCGGTAATCGAGCAGCTGGATTCGACGGTCCTCGTGCCACCGAACATCGAGGCCGAGGTCGACGAGTGGCACAACATCCGCATGACGATTCCGGAGGCCCAGTAATGGCGACTGAACCACGCACGTACACGCTCGACCCCGTGACGTTCGAGGTCCTGAAGAACGCGTTCGTCACCACCGTCGACGAGATGGCGGAGCAGATTCTGCGTACCTGCCATTCGTTCGTGATCTACGCACGTGACTTCAGCAATGCGCTGTGCGACACGGAAGGCGACACGATCATGCAGGGCAGCCAGGACATCGCCGTTCACGTCGGCACGCTGCATTTCACGGCGAAGGCGATCATCGACGCGTTCGGCGATGACATGCATCCGGGTGACGTCTTTGCGATGAACGACCCGTACGTGGGGGGTACCCACTTCAACGATGTCCGCATGGTCCGTCCGATCTTCCATGAGGACGAACTGATTGCGTTCTCACTCTCGAACGGTCACTGGGCTGACGTGGGTGGCAGCGTGCCAGGCTCGTTCGACATCAACGCCAAGGAGCACTTCCAGGAAGGTCTGCGCATTCCGCCGATTCGCGTCTGGGACCGCGGTCGATATCTCGAAGACATCGTCCGGATGATCGTTTCGAACACGAGGGCTCCGAGCGCTGCTGAAGGAGATCTCCACGCGCAAACCGAGGCGACAGGCGTCGCCGAACGCGAGATTCTCCGGCTGGTCGAGAAGTACGGGCGCGACACCGTTGTGACCGCGTTCTCAGAGGTTCAGGACTACGTTGAGCGGCTGACACGCCAACGGGTTGCCGAGCTCCCCGACGGCACCTGGGAGACCGAGGACTACATGGATCTCGACCCCTCAGGCGAGGAGGCCTTGATCCCGATCAAGGTCAAGCTTACGATCGACGGCGACCAGATCCACTACGACCTTTCGGAGTCCCATCCGGCCGTCGGGTCGTTCCTCAACTCGGCGTTCGGAACGACGTTCTCCGGAGTCATCGCCGGTACGAAGACCTTCTTCCCGGATGTGCCCCTGAACTCCGGCTTCTACCGGGTCGTCTCCGTCGACATGGGACCTCCGGGAACGGTTGTTAACGCACAGTGGCCCGTCGCGGTTACCGGCTTCTGTTCCGGTCCGTACGAGAAGATCATGAATGGGATCTTCGAGCTCTGGTCGCAGATCATGCCAGAGCGAGCCCTCGCGTGTTCGTTCAATCTCGAGTACCTGCTCGTTGGTGGACGCGACGGCCGAATGCCGGACAATCCGATGTTCATGTGGTACGACTGGATGGTCGGCGGCTGGGGAGGCCGGAACGGGAAGGACGGCTCGAACGGCACTGCGCCGATCTTCGGTGTGGGCTTGGCCGTGCAGCCTCTCGAGGGGCAGGAGCGCCTCTGTCCGGTGCTGACTTCCGAGCACGAGTTCGTTCCGGATTCGGGAGGTCCCGGGGAATTCCGGGGTGGCCTTGGTGTCGAAAAAGGCGCGCTCCTAGGGGAGGCCGACAACACCGTTATGTCCTACCTCTGCGACCGCGCCCGTTCGGTCACCTGGGGCATCAACGGCGGGTTGCCGTCGATTCCTCACGGCGTGTGGCTCAACAAGGGCCACAAGGACGAGGAGTTCCTCGGTGCGGTCTTCTCGGGCGTCCCGGTCAAGTCCGGTGACTCTTTCACTCGACCCTCGGCAGGCGGCGGAGGGTTCGGTGATCCGCTCGATCGCGATTCGGAAGCGGTGCTGGCCGATGTTGTCGACGACTATGTGACCGTCGAAAGAGCGCGCAAGGACTACGGCGTTGTGGTGAACGAAGTGGACGCCGACCTCGCGGAGTACGAGATCGACACTGCAGCCACCGAGCGCGAGCGCGAACGAATCCGTTCCGAGCGACTCGGGTGGCTGGACGAGGATCCGAGTTCAATCGCTGATCGCTACCGTTCGGGCGAACTCGACGTATTCGACGTCGTTCGCCAGTACGGAGTGATCCTCGATTGGGGAACGGGCGAGCTCCTGCCGAAAACAACCGAGCAGTTCCGGACGATGCTACGGCGGCGCGCCGCCGTCCACTGGCAGAGCTGAGCTGCACGCGACACGACGGGTTCTTCGGCGCTGTTCTGTGTCGCTCCGGCATCAAACACGACATGAGAGGACTCACGGTCTCCCTGGTCCTGCTTGCCCTCCTCGCATCGGGATGCTCACTGTCTCCCTCGTCGGAGCCCGAGTCCGAGAGCTCGAACCAGCCCGCCGCTACTGAAGCCCTTTCGCCGGAAGAGAGCGCTGCCGCGGCAATCTCCGAGGAGATCGAAGGCGCAACACACGCCCTCCGCATCGACACCGAGAAGTGGAACACCGACTTCACGAAGCGGTCGGTCTCGCTCGACGAATTCTGGTCGCTCGTTCCGTTCAGGGACGGGATCCCGCCACTCGACGACCCGGTGTTCGCCGCCATCGATCAAGCCGATGAGTGGCTCGATTCGCGTGAGCCAGTCATCGAAGTCGAACTCGCCGACGGCGCACGTGCCTACCCCCTCCAGATCCTTGTCTGGCACGAGATCGTCAACGATGAGTTCTCCGGCACTCCACTCGTCGTGACGTTCTGTCCGTTGTGCTACACGGCGCTCGCTTTCGAGCGAACAGTGAACGGCGAGGTCCTTGACTTCGGAACGACCGGAAACGTTCGAAACTCGGATCTCGTCATGTACGACCGCCAAACCGAGAGCTGGTGGCAGCAGTTCGGCGGCGAAGCGATCGTGGGTGAGCTGACCGGAACGACATTGACGCCGGTACCTGCTGCGATCGTTGCGTGGGAGGACTTCGCCGCGCGGCACCCGGACGGCGACGTTCTGTCAAGAGAGACTGGCTTCGAGCGCTACTACGGCATCAACCCGTACGCGGGCTACGACACCGTGGACAACCCGCCGTTCTTCCGGCCCGAGAACACGGACGACACTCGGCTCCTGCCGAAAGAACGCGTTGTGTTTTTCGAGCTGAACGGAGAAAGCATTGCGGTTCCGTTCGCTGCACTCGAATCGCAGGGCCGGATCGGGGTCGACGTCGGCGGCGAGCGAGTGGAGGTCTTCTGGCTTGAGGGCGTGCGGAGCTCTCTCGACCAGCCGTTGATTCGGATCGCAGAGACGAAAGGCGCAGCGGACGTTCGATCGGTGGCTACCGGCGAGCGGATCGCATTCGACACCCCGTTCTGGTTCGCCGTCGCTGCGTTCCGCCCCGACGTCCGCATCGTCGACCAATAGATTCCGTCGACCCAGGTGCGACCGCGCCGGTCGAGGGCGGCGCCGTATTCTTCTCGCGTTCGGAACGTCGGCGCGAAGGAGGGAGCACGTTGGAGGGAGCGCAGGGCGCTAACGGTCAGGGTTCTTTGGATGGTCGTGTTGCGTTGGTCACAGGGGGCGGAACGGGCCTGGGCAAGGCCATCGCTCTGACGCTGGCGGCCCGGGGTGTCGCGGTCGCCGTCAACTACTCGCGATCGCAAGCTGAGGCCCACGCCGTGGTTGCCGAGATCGAAGAGGCCGGCGGTCGTGCGGTCGCCGTCCAGGCCGATGTTGCCGACCAACCGGCTGTCACGGCAATGGTCTCACACGTTGCGGCGACTCTGGGGCCCGTCGAGGTGCTCGTCAACAACGCCGGGACGACGCAGTACGTTCCGTTCGGGAATCTCGACGAGCTGACTGTCGAGCTGTGGGAGCGTGTGCTCGGCGTGAACCTCATCGGTGCTTCTCTCTGCATCCAGGCCGTTGCTCCGACGATGAGAGAGCGCGGATTCGGGAGGATCATGAGCGTCTCGTCGAACTCGGTCTACGTCGCTGAGGGAAGCTGCATCCCGTACGTGGCTTCCAAAGCCGCCCTCATCTCGCTGACTCAGTGCCTTGCTCGTGCTCTCGCGCCTTCTGTCTGCATCAACGCGGTCGCTCCAGGGTGGATGCTCACCCCCTGGCTCGACAAGCACCTGCCCGACACGGTCGCGCAGAGGCTTCGAAGCGGCGCGGAGCCGATCGCCGAGACAGACGATGTCGCACGGCTGACAGTTGACGTCCTCGGCAACGGATCGATCACCGGCCAAGCTCTCGTCATCGATAGCGGCGAGATGTGGCAGATCCCGGGGATCTATCCGATCGACAAGAAGTTGGACTAGGACTCCAAGGCTTCACGGGAGGCGAGGATGCGATCGATAGAGCACGACGAGTTGGTCGAGCTGACAGAAGCGCTGGGCGTTCCCGTGGGCACCGAGGAGATCGACGACTACGTCGAACTCGTCGACTACGTCCTTTCCATCGTCGCCGGCCTCGAGAAGCGTAGGCCCGAGGCGGTTCAGAACGTGCCCGCCGACCGGAATGCGGGTCGACCGCCGCTCCCCGGCGAGGATCCACTGAACGCCGTCGTCCGTTGGTGCAGCGTCAAAGGCGAGCACGATGGACCACTGAGCGGGAAGCGGGTTGTGCTCAAGGACTCTGCTGCCGTCGCCGGGGTGCCCATGACCTGTGGCTCGCGCGTCCTCGAGGGCTACGTTCCTGGATGCGACAGCGTGATCGCCGAGCGCGTTCTCGTCGCCGGTGGGGAGATCGCAGCGATGTCCAACATGGACGACATGGCCTTTTCAGGCGGGGGAGATTCGAGCTACTACGGCCCGACGCTGTGTCCGTTCGACTCTCTTCGAACGGCGGGGGGCTCCTCAGGCGGCTCCGCCGCCGCGCTCTGGTACGACGGACTCGATGCGTCGATTGGCAGTGACCAAGGCGGCTCCATCCGCGTCCCGGCTGCATGGTGCGGGGTGATCGGCTTGAAGCCGACCCACGGACTCGTGCCCTACACCGGCATGGTCGGCGTCGACCAGACCTTCGACCACGCGGGCCCTCTGGGTCGAACCGTTGTGGACGTCGCACGCCTACTGCAAGCGATCGCCGGCAAAAGCGATTCCGACCCTCGTCAACGAGATGTCCCGGTTACCGACTACATCGGCGCGGCCATCCAGCCGCGAGCTGATCTCTCGGACGTGCGTATCGGTTTCGTTGCCGCGGGCTTCAGCGATGACGTCGGTATCGAGGGGGCAGTTGCGACAGCGGTGGGCGAGGCCGTCGACCGGATGCGCGGCATCCGTGCAGACGTGACGGAGGTCTCGCTCCCTGAACACGTCCAAGCTGGCGACGTCGCGTTTACCGGGTTCGCCGAGGGGATCGCAGCGCTCATGGTGGGTGGGGGCAACGGATATCACTGGGCCGGTCGGTACTCACCAGACCTCGCCGATGCCCTCAACAAGGGAATCGCCGACCACGGAACCGAGCTCTCGTCTCCGTTCAAGACCGCACTCCTCGCCGGGGCCTTCCTGCAGCGTCACTATCGCGGCTCCTACTACGCGAAGGCGGCGAATCTCCGGCCCTGGCTCAAGTCCGCTTACGACCGCGCCCTCGCCGAGGTCGACGTACTACTCATGCCGACAACGCCCGGCCTACCCCATCCCGTCGAGCCCGGATTGGCGATGCCCGACCGGGTGAAGCGCGGTTGGGCGGTGCTCGCCAACACGTATCCCACCGACTTCACTGGGCACCCGGCGATCAGTATCCCGGTTGCCGAAGTGGACGGATTGCCGGTGGGCGTCATGTTGGTAGGTGGGCACTTCACGGAAGCGCGGCTGCTCGGTATCGCGAGCACGGTCGAGCAGACGTTGGGGTGGTTGCCGAGCTCCGGACCGTTCGAGCCTCCGGACGACCGGCCAAAGGTGCCTGACGTGGGAAGTTCTTAGA
>CAYTCZ010000139.1:0-9455 GCA_964436315.1 uncultured Gaiellales bacterium
GATTACGTCTGGGTCGACGAACTCGGCCTAACTGAATAAGAGCCTATCCCGGTAGGTGCAGCATCCCCTCCTGGCGGCTGAGACACGGCGCATCTCGCTGCGATCGCCCTCGCACATATCCCTGTCGATATGCGCTTCGGTCGATCCCGCCAAGCTGCTTGGTCTCATCCGTCCCCGACGACACCGCACCTACCGGGATAGGCTCTTAAGTCGCTACTGGTCGATCCGCTCGATGGCGACAATGTCGTCGACCATCACCTCTGTCTCTCCTGCGTCGGCCCAGGGAGCGATATCGCCGCTCGGGAGAATCGCCACCGGTTCGATGACGCTCCCGTCCCGGAGCAGCAGACGCGCCTGATGTACTCCCCAAGCGTCTTGGGGCCACTCCTCGACCTCCGCGATAAGCCAGTCAGGGAGCCGTGGCGGATCGGACATCAGACCGTGCGGGCGGACGTCGACTGACGCGATCGAGCGTTCTGGTCGTAGTAGAGGATCGAGAGCCCGTAGAAGAAACACGGTGCAAGCACGAGCTGCGCGAGGAGCATCGAGATGAGTGCACCGTTCGAGGCGAAGCCCAAAAGCGCCTGCACGAGCAGTCCGCCGACGAGGACGTAAAGAAGCACGTAGATGGCCACCGACCCGGCAACGTGGAGGTAGCCCGCGCGGGCGAGCTTGACCGATCGAGCGAGCGACCATTGCAACTCGTTGGCCCAACTGCGTCGTCGGCTCGGGTCGTGCTCGAGCACCGACACCGGAATCGAGAAGCCGGTGAGCGAGACCCAAAGAATCGCGAGCAGCATGAGCAGTGGATCGATCCGTCCGAGCGCGAAGGGCACCGCCACAATGAACCCGAGCGGCAGGAGCGCCGGCACTCGGCGTAGCGAGAACGACCAGGCATTGCGAAGCGAGTCGCCCGTGACAACCCGAGCTGCGACCGCCCAAGTAAGCGTGAACGCGGTCGCGACGACGGCCACGAAACCGGCGGCATGGCTCGTCGCAAATCCCAGAAGGAGCGTAAGAGCGACGAAGAGGCCGAGGCCGAGCGAGGTCCAAAAACGTTCGCTGAAGACGCGCGCAGTCTCGGCCAGAAGTTCGAGGATCCGCAGCGGACGGTCGATCTCCGCAGTCGGATCGAGCGCAGCCTCGCTCTTGGCCATAACTCACCGAGCGTACCACCCACGGACCCCGGGGCGGCTGGCGCTTTCGACGGCGAAGCCGGCCTTCGCCGCCAGCCTGACGACGCTGGCGGCAGGATCCGTCGCACTCGAGACTTGCCCGTACCTTGGGCGTACTGTGCTGCGCCCCTCGTGCTCGGCTCCTTTGCCAGCGCCGCCCCAGAAGTCCGAGGTCAGACAGACACTGGGACCGTGCTCTTCTCGAACACGACCTCTCCGTCGCGGGCATCCACGAGGATGGTGCCGCCCTCGGCGAAATCGCCCTCGAGCAGACGAACGGCGAGCGGATTCTCGACCAGTCGTTGGATCGCGCGCTTGAGCGGGCGGGCACCGAACGCCGGGTCCCAGCCAGCGTCCGCAACGAGCTCCGCAGCCTCGGGCGTTAACTGAATCGACAGGCCGCGCGTGGAGAGGCGTTCGCGCAAACGCTCGAGTTGCATCTCGACGATCTCGCCGAGCTGCTCGCGCGACAGCGACTCGAACTGCACGATCTCGTCGACCCGGTTCAGAAACTCCGGCCTGAAGTGCTCTTGCATCGCCTCGGGCGAGCGGATGTTCGACGTCATGATGATGACCGTGTTCCGGAAGTCGACGGTGCGTCCATGGCTGTCCGTGAGGCGACCGTCGTCCAGGATCTGAAGAAGCATGTTGAAAACATCCGGGTGCGCTTTCTCGATCTCATCGAGCAGGACCACCGAGTACGGGCGACGCCGAACGGCTTCAGTCAGCTGGCCGCCCTCCTCGAAGCCGATATAGCCGGGCGGCGCGCCAACGAGCCGCGACACCGCGTGTTTCTCCATGTACTCCGACATATCAAGGCGCACCATGGCCCGTTCGTCGTCGAACATGAACTCGGCCAGCGCACGCGCCAGCTCCGTTTTTCCGACCCCGGTTGGACCGAGGAAGACAAACGAGCCGATGGGACGATCGGGATCCTGAAGCCCTGATCGAGCCCGCCGGAGCGCGTTCGAAACCGCGTCGACCGCCTCGCTTTGACCGACGATGCGCTGATGGAGCCGATCCTCCATGTGGATGAGCTTCTCGACCTCGCCCTCGAGGAGCCGCGATACCGGAACGCCGGTCCATCGGCTCACGACCTCGGCGACATCTTCTTCGTCGACTTCCTCTTTGACCAGAGATTCCGACTGCGTCGGAATCTCTACGAGCTCACTATCCAAAGCTGGAAGCTCCCCGTAACGGATTTCCGCAACGCGCTGGAGGTCGCCCTGCCGTTCAGCTCGGTCGGCCTCCACCTTCAGTTCGTCAATTTGTCTCTTGATCTCCTTGACACGCTCGAGGTGTTCTTTCTCGCTCGCCCAGCGGGCGGCGAGCTCGTCGCGGCGCTCCTTCGCGTCCGCAATGTCTTTTTCTAGAGGAACGCGCGCAGCGGGTTCCTCAGCCGTCGCCGCGAGCTCGATCTCGAGCTGACGTACCCGCCGATCCGCCTCGTCGAGTTCGGTTGGCTGCGAGTCGATCTCGATTCGCAGCCGTGAGGCCGCCTCGTCGACGAGGTCGATCGCCTTGTCAGGCAGAAAGCGATCCGCAATGTACCGCTCGGACAACACCGCCGCCGAGACCAGAGCGGCGTCACGGATCCGGACGCCGTGATGGGCCTCGTACCGTTCTTTCAGACCTCGGAGAATCGCGATGCTGTCGGCCACGGATGGTTCGCCGATGAAGATCGGCTGGAACCGGCGCTCCAAGGCCGGATCTTTCTCGATGTTCTCTCGATACTCGTCGAGGGTCGTCGCGCCGATCGCGCGCAGTTCGCCGCGCGCGAGCATCGGCTTCAGCATGTTTGCCGCGTCGACGGCTCCCTCAGCTTTCCCCGCGCCGACGATTGTGTGGAGCTCGTCGATGAAGAGGACGATCTCGCCCTCGGCGCTCTTGATCTCGCCGAGAACGGCCTTCAACCGCTCCTCGAACTCACCGCGATACTTCGATCCCGCGAGCAGCGCACCGATATCGAGTGCCCACACCCGCTTTCCTTTCAGGCCTTCCGGAACATCACCGTCAACGATTCGCTGGGCGAGGCCTTCGGCGATGGCGGTTTTGCCGACCCCCGGCTCGCCGATCAGCACCGGGTTGTTCTTGGTGCGGCGGCTCAGGACCTGAATGACCCGTCGGATCTCTTCGTCGCGCCCGATGACTGGGTCGAGCTTTCCTTGCTCGGCTAGCTCGGTCAGATCGCGGCCAAACTTCTCGAGCGCCTGATAGGACCCTTCGGGATCCTGAGACGTCACGCGCTGCGAGCCCCGTACCTGACTGAGTGCCTCGAGGATCGCCCCGCGGTCGACGACGTCGAGGGCGAGCAGGAGATGCTCCGTCGAGATGAACTCGTCCTCCAGCCGCTTCATCTCTTGCTCGGCCTTGTCGAGCGCACTCGCAAGCGCGGTCGAGGCCCGTGGCTGCTGGGTCGCAACACCCTGAACCGAAGGCTTACCCGCCAGTGCTTCTTCGGCCGCCGAGCGCACCGCGTCCGGGCTTGCGCCGGCGCGCGCGACTAGCGTCTGCGGAAGTTCCTGCTCGAGCAGACTCAGGGTTAGGTGCTCCGGATAGACCTCTGGGTTGCCGCTTCGGCGCGCTAGCTCATTTGCGGCACCTAGAGCTTCCTGTGATTTCAGCGTCAGTTTGTTGAAGTCCATTTCTTACCAATCACTTCATCGGGTTCCGCGGCATGAGCGATCGCTCGCGGTCGTAGAGGACGATCTCCCGCCGGTACTGCTTATGCACGCGGCGGACCTCCTCTTGCTTTTCACGCTCGAGCCGATTGACTCTCGCCCGCAGTCGGCCTACCTCATCCTCGAGCTCCAAGACGCGCTCGACACCGGCAAGGTTGAGACCGAACTCCGTCGTCAGGTGGTGAATCAGGCGCAGGCGCTCCAGATCGGCTTCGGAGTACAGCCGGGTGTTCCCGGGCGTACGCTTCGGTCGCACAAGGCCCTTCGTTTCGTAAATCCGAAGCGTCTGCGGATGCATCCCCACCAGTTCGGCGGCAACGCTGATCATGTAGCGAGGGTGTCGATCCACCGAAGCCATCCGATCACACCCTCAGTTTTTCTCTCGGGTCTTCTCTCGAGACCTTCTTCAGATTCTCGAGCGCCTCACGCTCGGCCTTGCTGAGTTTGGTCGGAACCGAAACCTTGATTCGGGCGAGCAGGTCGCCCTTCCCACTCTTGTTGAGCTTCGGCGCCCCTCTGCCGCGAACGCGCAGCATCTTCCCGTCTTGTGTGCCCGCAGGCACCTTGAGCGAGATCGGCCCTTCCGGAGTCGGTACATCGACCTCGGAGCCGAGCGCTGCTTCCGCGTACGTGACCGGGACGTCGATGACCAAGTCTGCACCCCGTCGCTCATAGAGCGGTGAGGCGGCCACTCGCGTCACGACGTGGAGATCGCCAGGAGGTGCGCCGCCAAAGCCGGGTTCCCCCTTCCCCTTCAGCCGGATCCGTGTTCCGTCCTTGACTCCTGCGGGAATCTTCACGGTGTACCGCTTCGTCCGGCGCTGGCGACCGGAGCCGCTGC
Source organism: uncultured Gaiellales bacterium (assembly GCA_964436315.1). Lineage (GTDB taxonomy): Bacteria > Actinomycetota > Thermoleophilia > Gaiellales > Gaiellaceae > CAYTCZ01. The sequence goes on from CAYTCZ010000139.1 coordinate 4,698, forward strand.
AGGTCTTGCACGGCTTCTCGATCACGGTGCCGTTCCCGCGGCATCGTGGACACGGTTGGGAGAGCGCGAACACGCCCTGGCTTTCGGACACCACTCCTCGGCCCCGACACTCCGGACAGATCACCGGGGTCGTGCCGGGTTCGGCGCCACTGCCGCCGCACGTCGTGCACGCAGCATCGAGCTGAACCGGAATCTTGGTCTCGAGGCCCTTCAACGAGTCCTCGAACGAGACGTTGACCTCGACCTCGAGATCACGGCCCGGCTGACCACGACTCCGACGCCGTCCGCCCGCGCTGCCCGCTTGACCGAAGATGCCGCCGAACAGGTCGCCGAGGTCGCCCACATCGAAGTTGAACCCGCCGGCTCCTTCGCCGGTGAAGATCTTGAACCCGTCCTCGTCGTACGCCTTCCGCTTCTCGGGGTCACCGAGAACGTCGTAGGCCCCCTGGATCTCTTTGAAGCGTTCTTCGGCGTCGGCGTCACCGGGGTTCCGATCCGGGTGATACTCGCGGGCGAGCTTCCGGTAGGCCTTCTTGAGCTCGTCCTGCGAGGATGTCTTTTCGACTCCGAGGATGTCGTACAGGTCTCTCATTCGCCGCCTTCGCCGTCAGCTTCCAGCACCTCGTCGACGACATCACCCTGAGCAATTGCGACACGTGCCGGTCGGATGACTCGGTCGCCGAGGCGATAGCCCTTCTGGAGCACCTCGAGGATCGTTCCGTCCTCCTCCTTGGAGGGTTGGGTGAGGAGGGCTTCGTGGATATGTGGATCGAACGAGCCGTTGGTCTCGATCTCCACCAAGCCTTCGCGCGTAAGCACGTCGCGGAGCTGGCGCTCCACGAGCTCGACGCCCTCTTCGAGCTTGGTTTCCTCGTGCTCGCGAGCGGCCTCGAGCGCACGCTCGAGGTCGTCGAGCACTGGCAGGAGTGCCGTCACGAGCCGTTCGTGTGCACGCGCAACCAGGTTTTCCTGATCGCGCGCGACACGCTTCCGGTAATTGTCGAAATCGGCTGCGACGCGCCGAAGATCTTTGAGATACTCGTCGCGCTCAGTCTCGATCGCGTCGATTCGCTCCTCGAGCTCCTCGATCTTCTTGGCGTAGGCCTCGACTTTGGCAGTGCTCTTCGCCGAAGCCGTCGTCTGCCGGCGAGCGGTCGGAGGCGTCCGTCGTTCGGTCATCCGTGATCACCTTTCTCGAAGTCGCACTCTTCTACGACCTCTTCGCCTCCTCCTCGTCGATGACCTCGTAGTCGGCGTCCTCGACAACCTCCTCGTCGGTGGTTGCCCCATTTCCACCCGACCCGCCCGCTTGCGTCGCCTGCTCGGCTTGGACCTTCTGGTACACGGCCTCGGCCAGTTTGTGCGATGCCTCGGTGAGCTGCTCCGTCTTGGTGCGGATCTCGGCCACATCGTCACCGTCGAGCACGCCCTTGAGATCGCTGATCCGCGACTCGATCGTGGAGACTGTCTCGGTCTCGAGCGAATCACGATGCTCGGCGAGGCTCTTCTCGGTCGAGTAGATCAGCGTCTCGGCGTGGTTCCTCGCGTCGGCCAACTCGTGGAGTCGCCGTGCCTCGTCCGCGTGCGCTTCGGCGTCCGAGACCATCGACTCGACTTCATCCTCACTCAAGCCGGACCCGCCCTCGATCCGGATCTGCTGCTCGTTACCCGTGCCGAGATCCTTGGCCGAGACTTTGATGATGCCGTTCGCGTCGATGTCGAATGTGACCTCGATCTGCGGCATCCCTCGCGGAGCGGGTGGAATGCCGACAAGTTGGAACTTGCCGAGCGTCTTGTTGAACGTGGCCATCTCCGACTCGCCTTGGAGCACGTGGATCTCGACGGACGGCTGATTGTCCTCTGCGGTTGTGAACGTCTCCGCCTTCTTCGACGGAATCGTCGTGTTTCGCTCGATGAGCTTGGTGAAGACGCCACCCTTGGTCTCGATACCGAGCGACAGCGGCGTGACGTCCAGAAGCAGGACGTCCTTCACCTCGCCCTTCAGCACGCCACCCTGGATGGCGGCACCGACGGCGACGACCTCATCGGGGTTAACGCCCTTGTGCGGGTCCTTGCCGATCAATTCCTTGACCTTGTCCTGTACTGCGGGCATCCGGGTCATGCCGCCGACGAGCACAACGTGGTCGATAGCGGCAGGCTCCAGACCGGCGTCGGCAAGCGCCTGCTTCGTGGGCGAAACGGTGCGCTCCACCAACTCGGCCGTCAGTTCGTTCAGCTTCGCCCGCGTCAGCTGGAGATCGAGGTGCTTCGGACCCTCCTGCGTCGCCGTGATGAACGGCAGATTGATCTGCGTCGAGGGCGTCGAAGAGAGCTCGATTTTCGCCTTCTCAGCAGCCTCGTAGAGACGCTGGAGTGCCATTCGATCTTGAGACAGATCGATGCCCTGGTCGCGCTTGAACTCGGCAGCCATCCAGTCAACGATCGCCTTGTCGAAATTGTCGCCGCCGAGGTGGTTATCGCCACTCGTCGACTTGACCTCGAAGACGCCGTCGCCGAGCTCGAGGACGGAAACGTCGAACGTGCCGCCGCCGAGGTCCCAGACGAGGATGGTCTGGTCGCTCTCTTTGTCGAGTCCGTACGCAAGCGAAGCCGCCGTCGGCTCGTTGATGATCCGTAGGACGTTGAGGCCGGCGATCTTGCCGGCGTCCTTCGTCGCCTCGCGCTGCGCGTTGTTGAAGTACGCGGGAACGGTGACCACGGCGTCGGTCACCGTCTCGCCGAGGTAGGCCTCGGCGTCCGCCTTGAGCTTCTGAAGAATCATCGCGGAGAGTTCCGGCGGCGCGTACTCCTTGTCGCCGGCCTTCACCCGGGCATCGCCGTTCGGCCCCGCGACGACTTCGTAGGGGATGATCTCCATCTCCTCGGTGACCTCTGAGAACTTGCGACCCATGAGGCGCTTGATCGACGACACCGTGTTCTCGGGGTTCGTCACCGACTGTCGCTTCGCGGGCGCTCCAACGAGGCGCTGGCCATCTTTAGTGAATGCGACGACAGAGGGCGTCGTTCGGCCACCCTCCGCGTTCGCGATCACGACAGACTCGCCGCCCTCGAGAACCGCCATCGCTGAGTTGGTGGTACCGAGGTCGATACCGATAACCTTCGACATACTCCTCTGACCCATCCTTTCTGCTCTGCTTTAGAAAATCTAAGTCTATTTATAGCAGATTGTTGGGTGGTCGAAGAACTGGTAAACGTCCTGTTCGAGCCAGGCAAAAGGAGCGCGTCCCCCCGCTCGACGCGCTGTCAGGTGGATAGCCTTCAAGCGTGAGCCCGCGTGACTCCCTCGACCGACCACTCCGTGATCTCCGCATCTCGGTCACGGACCGGTGCAATTTCCGGTGCCGGTACTGCATGCCTCGCGAGGTCTTCGGCCGAGACTACGAGTTCCTCGAGCGAGAGCAACTCCTCACGTTCGAGGAGATCGACCTGCTCGCGCGGATATTCGTCTCACACGGCGTCCGGAAGATCCGGCTGACGGGCGGCGAGCCGCTGCTCCGTCGCAACATCGAGATCCTCGTCGACCGCTTGGCGACGATCCCGGGGCTCGACCTGACGCTGACGACGAACGGGTCGTTGCTCGCCCAGAAGGCCGCCGCTCTCAAGGATGCTGGCCTCTCTCGGGTCACCGTCAGCCTCGACTCGCTCGACGACGAGGTCTTTCGGTCAATGAACGATGCGGACTTTCCTGTACAGCGAGTGCTGGCGGGTATCGATGCCGCTCAGGCAGCCGGCTTGAAGAACATCAAGGTCAACATGGTCGTCAAGCGCGGGATGAACGAGGACAGTGTCCTGCCGATGGCGCGGTACTTCCGGGAGACCGGTCATACCCTCCGGTTCATCGAATACATGGACGTCGGCCACACGAACGGCTGGCGCCTCGACGAGGTCGTCTCCGCCGCCGAGATCCGATCGACGCTCGAGGAGGAGTTCCCCCTCGAGCCTCTCGAGCCCCGCTACCCGGGCGAGGTCGCAACGCGTTTTCGCTACGCGGACGGGACCGGCGAGATCGGAATCATTTCGTCGGTTACGGCTCCTTTCTGCGGCGCCTGTACACGGGCGCGTCTCTCGGCTGAAGGACAACTCTTCACCTGTCTTTTCGCGACGAGCGGACACGACCTTCGCTCCCTGCTGCGCGGTGGCGCATCGGACGCCGAGATCTCCGACGCACTCGCAGCGATTTGGGAGCGCCGGAGCGACCGCTACTCGCAGATACGCTCGGCCGAGACCGCCAATCTCGACCGCGTCGAGATGTCCTACATAGGAGGATAAGAGGCCTCCTCAGGCCGCTGGGGCGGCGACGCCGAGGCCGGCTCCGCCGTCCGGCGGAGCGCCCCGTCCAGTGGCGCGAGGTTTCTCGGGCCACTGGAGCGGGGCTCACAAGCGACGAACCCGAGGGGCGTCGGACAGTACATCAAGGTACGGCCAAGCCCCCGAGGGTCAGAGTGCCCCCGGCCAGAACTACACCCCGATGGGCGCGACCGAGGACGCCGGCACGCGACGCTTTGCAGCCGGACGAATATCTCTTGTCGATATGGACGCTCTCTGCGTCCTTGGCCCGCTCGCTTTTCGCGCGGCCGATCATGGCCGTAGTTCTGGCCGGGAACACTTCGGATCCCGCCGCCAGCGTCGTCAGGGCGAGTCGAAGCGGGGCTTTGCCCCGCGAGAGCCCGCCCGTCCAGTGACGCGAGGTTCGGTTAACCGAACCCACTTTTTCAAAGTCCTTTCTCTAAGATAAAA
>CAYTCZ010000140.1:0-9300 GCA_964436315.1 uncultured Gaiellales bacterium
GCGAGGGCGACAGCAGGTCGGATCATCCGCGCAAGCGGCTGCGATGATGCGATGCCGCGCGACGCCGGCTCCGGCACGCTGCTACCGCCAAGCGAGGGAGACCAGCTGGACTGGTTCGGAGAAACCCTTCAGCTGCGCTTCCTTCGGATCCGACTGGGAATACGAGGCCGCCATGCCTTCCAACGTCTCACGACTGGCGAGGATCTCCGCAGCGCCTGCGGCTGCGCCGATACGGGCGGCGAGGTTCACGCCCCTACCCGCGTAGTCATTGCCCCGTTCGAGTGCCTCGGCGCTGTGAAGGCCGATCCGGACGTCGAGGAGCTCGTCCTCGAGCGCGCTCTGGATGGCGATCGCCGACTCGACGGCGGAGCCCGGCGATTCGAAGGCGGCGAAGAACCCGTCACCGGTGTGCTTGATCACCTCGCCGCCGGCTCGGGCGATCGCCTGGCGCAGAATCTCATCGTGACGGTCAAGGAGCTTCTGCCACTTCCTATCGCCCAGTGCCTCGAGCAGCTTCGTCGAGTCGACGATGTCGGTGAACATGAAGGTGCGCCGTGTCTCGGCCCTGCCGAGGGCCTCCATCGCCCGTTGCATATCGAGTACCGCGCCGAGTCGCTCGAACGCGCTCCTCGCTGCCTCAATCTCGATCGAGGCTCCTTCCCTGTCACCGCGGCGCTTGTACACCAGGCCGAGGAGCATCCGGGCGGTCGCTGCCTCGTAGGGTGCACCGATGCCGGTCCAGATCGACACCGCCCGCCGGAGGTGCGCTTCCGCCTCGTCGAGTTCGCTGTCGGCGAGCTCGATCTGGCCGGCCGCAAGCTCGAGCGAACCGGCGAGGAGCGGTGTGCGCTTGCCGTCGACCCGGGCTGAATCCGTGATCTCCTCGAGCTCCGCGAGAGCAGCGCGGGCGGCTGGAAAGTCGCCAGCAGCGATCGAGATCTCCACCTGGGCTGGCAGCCGCCGTGCACGGGCGAAGCTGTTTTCGCCGCTGTCTAGGGAACGGCGCAGGCCCGAGGTGGCCTCGGCGACCTTTCCCTGCGCGAGCCGAAGCAGCGCGAGCCCAGGCTGAGGGTCGGCCCCGAGCTCGTGCGCCTTGCGGTAGGCCTCCTCGGCGGCGGCGAAGTCGCCGCGGCGGCGCCGGATCTCGCCGATTTGGTAGAAGCCGGCCGCGCTGGTCGAGACGTCGTAGCTTCCGAGTTCCGTGCAGGCATTCGTCGCCTCCCGCTCAGCCGCCTCCCACTCCCCGCCGAGGCCGAGGATCTCGGACCGGTGTACGCGGCAGGCTCCGGGGAACCCCTTGACGTCCTCGCGCTCGCACCAGCGGTTCGCCGCGTCCGTCCAATCCCGTGCACGCTCGAAATCGCCGACATGGTGGGCGCTCGAGATCGTGGCGCAGTAGATCCAGCAGCTGCAGTAGGGATCGAGACCGCCGCTCACCGCCGAGGTCGCCGCCTCGTCGAGCAGGGCGAAGGCGCGGTCGAGTTCACCCTGGCGGAGGAGCATCCGCCCCTGGCCGACGAGGCCGAGCGCCTGGAGATCGCGGTCGCCTAGGCGAGACCCGAGCTCGAACATCCGCTCGGCGTGTACGAGCGCCTCGTCGAGGCTCCCGCGCATCTCGGCCTTGATTGCCCGGCCCATCTCGAGCAGGCCGTGTGCGCCGCTCTCGGGTTCGTGCTCGAGCAGTCGCTCGGCTGTCGCGAGCCAGCCGCTGAACCGCGGCATGGCGCCCTTGTTGAGGTAGTCGAATGCCAGACGGATCGCGGTCACGGCGCCACCGCCCGCATCGTCAGCGGCGACGTACGCGTGGTGGGCGCGCTGGCGCAGTTCGAGCGACTCCTCGAGCCGCTCCGTCCAGTAGGCGGCATCGGCGAGAGTGGCAAGGTCATCCGGCGTAGGCTCGTGGAGGCCCGCGAGGAGGTCGTAGGCCTCGCTCCAGGCGCGCCGTTCGGCGGCCTCCCGACCGGCTGTGCGCGGATCGACGATGTGAGCCATCTGCCCTGATTGTGGCACAGCGTGCCTCCCCCGGATCCGTGCCCGCAGTCGCGAGCGCGAGGCCGGAGGGCCAGGCGCGTGAACTGGATCTTTCGCAGCCGCCGTGTGAGCATGCGCCGTGTCGACGCGCGCCACTCCTCCGGCGATGAGCTGAACTGAGTGACGAAGAGGGGCTTCGGTGAGAGCCGTCGGGAAGCGACTCTCGAGGTGGTGCCGAGGTTTTGCTACAAGTCGGCCCCGGGGCCTGCAAAGGTCGAGAGCTTCAGGAGGGACGAAAAGACTGTGAATGCCGATTCGAGCACCCGCCGGGCCAGGGGCGGAATCCTGATCGTGGGCGGAGGCTGGGCAGGGAGTATGGTGGCGCGCAGGCTCGGCTCGCGTGGGGCGACGATCGTCAGTCCCGAGAATTTCGTTCTCTACACGCCGCTTCTGCCCGAGGCGGCAGCGGGCACGCTTGAGCCCCGCCACGTCGTCGTACCGCTTCGCCAGATGTGCCCACACGCCGAGCTCCTCCTTGGCGCGGCCACCGGTCTCGACGAAGAGGCCCGGGCGGTCACCGTCCACGCCGCCGAGGAGGTTTATGAGGTCGAGTACGACCAGCTTGTGGTTGCGCTCGGCGCCGTTCCGCGCATGCTCCCGATCCCTGGTCTCGGCGACCACGCAGTCGGCTTCAACAACCTCGCCGACGCGATCCACCTGCGCAATCACGTTCTGCGCGAACTCGAGGCCGCCGACGCCGAAACCAATCCCTCCCGACGCTCGCCTCACCTGACCTACGTCTTCGTCGGCGCCGGCTACGCTGGCGTGGAGGCGCTCGCAGAACTCGCCGACCTCGTCGGAGATGCCCTGCGCTATTATCCGCGGCTCCGCGGTGCCCGCCAGCGCTGGCTGCTCATCGATGCGGCACCGACGATTCTGCCCGAGATCCCCTCGAAGCTCGGCGCCTACGCCGCGCGCGAGCTGAGCGAGCGTGGGGTTGAGATCCGGGTCGAGACGACCCTGGAGCGGCTTGAGCCAGGGTCGGTCACGCTCGCGGGCGGCGAACGGATCGAGACGCACACCTGCGTGTGGACGGCCGGTGTCCGCCCCCATCCGCTCGTCGAGGAGCTCGGCCTTCCTCTCGATGAGCGGGGGCGGATCCGGGTCGACGAGACGCTTCGGGTCGAGGGGCGCGAGAACGTCTGGGCACTCGGCGACTGCGCCCGCGTCCCCAACCGAGCGAGCCCGGACTCCCCCGATCCCCCAACCGCCCAGCACGCGTTGCGCCAGGCTCGTTGTCTGGCCGCGAACCTCACCGGGCCACCCCGACCCCATGCCTACCGAGCCCTCGGCCAGGTGGCGACGCTCGGCCGCCACAAGGGGATCGCCGATCTCCTCGGGCTGCGGGTGCGTGGCTTTCCCGGCTGGTTCCTCGCCCGCACCTACCACCTCGCCCAGCTCCCGCTTCTCCCGCGCAAGCTGCGGGTCGTCACCGACTGGACGGTCGCACTCGCCTTCCGTCGCGACATCGCCGAGTTGGGCATGCTAGGCCATCCGTTGCGTCTCGACGATCCTCACCGCCCGGGGGCCGTGGCCGAGGGACATTCAGCCGCTGAGAACCAGAAGCCGGCAGGCTGAAGGCTGGAGGCCTGGCAGCCAGCTCCTGTACAGGCCGTGCCGAACTCGCCGACGTCAAGCGCCACACACCGCTCGCTCCCACCACTTCGGCGTAACGGCTGGGTGGAAGGGCGAATAGATCGCCAGGCCTGACCTCCACTGATCATTCCGTCGTCCATGCCTCGAAGCACGAGCTTCGAAACTGCGCCGGCCAAGCTATCGCTGATCTCTCTACGGAGACGCCGAACGTGCCTCTTCGCCGTCGCCGGGTACTCCTGGTAGATGGAGGAGGTTCTCTACCCCTCCCGCCTCCGGGATCCTTTTCGTCGCCACCTCGAGTTTCTCGATCAGCTCCGGACTCGTGACCTCTCCCCGCAGATACACGATGCCGTGCTCGGCGTTGACGCTGATTGCGCCTTTCGGGACATCGGGGTCGCGGAGGATCTCGGTCTCCACCTTGCGCGCGAGCGTGACGTCGTCGAGTCCCTCGGCTGTTCCCGATGAAGGGCGCCGTGGGCACTTCCACTGGCCTGCTGAACCGTGATCGGTTTAGTCTCCAAGCGGTCTGGGAATCATGCTCACGCGGGCAGATGAACTCGATCGCGTCTCAGCAGCGAACAGGGCGAGGGCCTCTCGTAGTGCCGAGCGGCTCATCAAACCAGGAAGAGCGATTGGAGTGAAGAAATGGCTCGAAAACGATCGGATCAGGAAAAACAAGGAGAGAGCTCGAAGCAGCCTACGAGGAAGCGCACGTCCTCAGCGAGTACGAAGGAGCCAAAAGCTCGGCGGCCCCGCGCATCTTCCACTCGAAGCAAGAAGAGCGAAGACGCCCCACCGGCGGACGAAGCGATGTCGGCTCAAGATGACGCGAGCGCCAAATCGCCATCCAGGCAACCGACCAGGGAAATGATCGAGCGCCGCGCATACGAGATTTCACAGTCAGCCCAAGCCGGCACCGACGAAGAGAACTGGATTAGGGCTGAGAAAGAGCTTCTGAGCGAGTTGGAGTGATCGGGTCGCGCTGCCCCTACGCCCATTCTGCTGGGAGCGGCCGCTATGGCGGGCATCAGCGGCTTGACCGCCCTTCGCTGGAGAGGCGTTGGCGTTGCGCCCGCCGTATGACGTGCTTGTCAGGAACTGTGTTCTGGGGGTCTGCCACTGAGCCACTCCGTCTGCCAGGCAATCAGCAGCACGCCAAGACTCATGATGACGCCGACAACCGTCGCCCACATTGCGACGGCTGTGAGTATGACGGAGCCCAGCGAACGCACGCCGGATCCATCACGCGCATCATCCGCGATCTCGGCAAAGGCTACGCGGGCGCCCGAGACTGGTCCCCGAGCCCCTCGTTCGGGCCGAGACGCAACACCGGTTTCCAAGACCGCCTTCGTGGGTAGACGAAACCAATGAAACGAAGCGAAAGGGGCCTTGACGATGGCTGAGACTGTTGCCGACTTCGTCTTGAAGCGACTGACCGAGTGGGGCATCCACCGCATCTTTGGTTACCCCGGAGATGGCATCAACGGCTTCCTCGGGGCACTCGACCGCGCAGACGGAAATCCGGATCTGATTCAGGTCCGCCATGAGGAGATGTCTGCTTTCATGGCCGGCGGACACGCCAAGTTCACAGGTGAGATCGGTGTGTGCCTCGCCACCTCTGGACCGGGGGCGATTCACCTACTGAACGGCCTCTACGACGCGAAGCTCGACCACCAGCCGGTCCTTGCCATTGTCGGCCAACAGAAGCGGATGGCCCTAGGCGGTAGCTACCAACAGGAGGTGGACCTGCACACGCTCTTCAAGGACGTCTCAGAGTACGTCCAGACCTGCATGGATCCAGCTCAAGCGCGCCATCTGGTGGACCGAGCGATTCGGATTGGGCTCTCGCGCAAGGGTGTTGCGACGCTAATTTTCCCCAACGACGTTCAGGAACAGGACGCGATCGCCACGCCACCGCGGACCCACGGAGCGCTGTTCTCGAGCATCGGCTACACACCGCCGAGCATCGTTCCACGTGCGGAGGACCTCGAGCGAGCCGCGGCAATTCTAAACACCGGCGAGCGGGTTGCGATCCTCGCCGGCCAAGGTGCGCTTGGAGCGGAGAGTGAGCTTGTGGAGACCGCCGAGCTTCTGGGTGCCGGTATCGCGAAGGCCCTGCTCGGACGCGCCGCTGTTCCGGATGACCTTCCGTTCGTGACGGGCCCCATCGGCCTTCTCGGCTCGAGACCGAGCTGGGAAATGATGATGGACTGCGACACGCTCCTCATGGTGGGGTCGAGCTTCCCCTATTCGGAGTTCCTTCCCGAGGAGGGCCAGGCGCAGGGAATCCAGATCGATATCGATCCGGCCATGATCGGGATTCGCTATCCGATGGACGTCCAGCTGATCGGAGACGCTGGAGAGACCCTTCGCGCACTCATTCCGCTGCTCGATCGCAAGGAGGATCGATCCTGGCGTGAGCGGATCGAAGAAAACGTCGAATCATGGTGGCAACTCGTCGAAGACCGTTCCCTCATGGATGCCGATCCGGTCAACCCGCAGCGCGTCGTTTGGGAACTGAACGAGCACCTTCCCGACGACGCGATCGTGACTGCGGACTCTGGCTCATCGACGAACTGGTGGGCGCGCCAGTTGAAGTTGCGGGCAGGAATGAAGGCCTCGCTCTCTGGAACGCTGGCCACGATGGGGTCTGCGGTGCCCTATGCGATCGCGGCGAAGCTCGCGTATCCCGATCGGCCTGTTATCGGCTTCGTCGGGGACGGCTCCTTCCAGATGAACGGGATGAACGAACTGATTACCGTGGCGAAGTACGCCGAGCGATGGAGTGATCCGCGCCTGGTCTTCTGCGTCTTCAACAACCAGGATCTCAACCAGGTCACGTGGGAACAGCGCGTTCTTGCCGGCGACCCGAAGTTCGAGGGTACACAGCAGATCCCCGATTTCCCGGCAGCGCGGTACGCAGAACTCGTCGGCCTGCGGGGAATCAAGATCGACGACCCGGATGAGCTCGGAGAGGCTTGGGGCGATGCCCTCTCGGCCGATCGGCCAACGGTTCTCGAGGTCGTGGTCGATCCAGAGATTCCACCGCTGCCGCCCCACATCACGCTCGAGCAGGCCATGAACATGACTCAGGCAATGCTCAAGGGCGATCCAAACATGATGAACGCGATCACCAAGTCTCTCCGCGGCAAGATGAAGGAGTTCGTTCCTCGCTAGCAGCGAATGGCAATCATCCGCTCGCGGTGCCCAGCGGGGCGCTTTCATGCTGTCTTCCCAGGCAGCCAAGCGCTGACCGTTGATCTCTGCGAGCCTCGTCGGCTTCCCTAGCCTCGAAGCGATGGCCAGCAAGACGCACTCTGACCTGGCAGTTCGAACCATAGTCCCGGCCTCCCTCGCCTCGGTTGCTGCGACCTTCCTGCTGGCTCGCCTCGGATTGACTGGGACGCTTCTTGGTGCGGCTCTGATTCCGATCATCATTGCTGTCGTCAGGGAACTGTCGCGGCTGCCGGCGGAGAGCGTCGCAAAGGTGACAAAGCGCAGTCTGGGTGGGTCGGAGGCTGAGACCCCAACGCCAAGCCCCGGCGGTGAGGACTCCCCGCCAGAGCCCGGAGCAACCTGGGCCTCGCGGCTGAGCCTGCTGTCCTGGCGACGAGTGCTCCTCGCCGGAGCGGCGGCCTTCGCAATCACGATCGCTGTGTTCACGATCCCGGAGCTGGCGCTCGGTGAGTCGGTTGTCGACGATCGCCGAACGACGTTTTTCACGCCGACATCGTCGGAGACGCCCGATCAGGACAAGAAGGAGACCGACCAGGATCAAACGAAGAAGGATCAACCGGCTCCGGCAGAGACCGGCGAGGGCGAGACCCCCGCCGAGACGGAGTCTCCCGCCGAACCTGAGGAAGCGCCGACGCCGCCGGAGGCTGAGGAACGACCCCAGTCCGGTGAGGAAACGCCTGCGCCGTAAATGGGTAATTCGCCACCGACGATCGGGCAATGAGGCGGAGATCGGCGCCAGCGCAAGCCGATGTCCCAGCAGCTGCAATGGTCGCTGACGCTGGCGGGCCGATGAGGCCGAGGAGAGGGCAGACGAGGTCCGCGAACGACGCTGAGGAGGCGCCTGGCCAACTCTCACAACCGGAGCCGAGACGACTCACACACGCGCCGGAAGGTTCAAACCTCCCTAACAACCCCTCGCTAGCCTGGCACCTCGCCGCCCGTCAACAAGAGAGGTGCCCTTGTCCCGATCTGCGCAGCTGCTCGCGCTCTGCGCTCTCATCGCGCTGGCCCTGCCCGCCTCCGCGCTCGCAGCCCCCAAGATGTGGACCGGCTTCCAGGACGATCAGAACTTCCGCTGGGCGTCCGACCGGGCTGAAGTCCTCGACCGGGCGGCGGCCTCGGGCACGACGATCATCCGCACGACCGTCGAGTGGGCACAGGTAGCGCCGACCCGGCCTGCGAGGCCGGGCAATCCCTTCGAGCCCGCCTACCGGCTCGACGATCTCGACGAGTTCGTCCGGGCGGCCGAGGCACGGGGCATCGAGGTCTTGATCTCGATCTGGGGAACCCCCGGATGGGCGAACGGGAACAGGGGGAAGAACGTCGCACCCAGGAAGATGAAGGATCTCCGCCTCTTCGCGAGGGCGCTCGCCCGCCGCTACTCGGGGCGCTTCGCCGGCTATCCCTACGTCGGCTTCTACTCGCTCTGGAACGAGCCGAACCTGAACCGCTTCCTGGCGCCGCAGTTCGACCAGCAGGGTCGCTCGGTCGCTCCCAGGATCTACGCGAAGATGTTCCGCGCCGCCTACAGGGGCATCAAGGCCGGCAACAAGCAGGCCCTGGTCGCCATCGGTGAGACCTCTCCCCAGGGACGCGACCGGCCGAGTCCGGGGTCGGTCTCCGACAGCCACTCGCCGGGTCGGTTCGCCCAGCTCGTCGCCCAGTCCCGGCCACGCGTCAGCTTCGATGCCTACGCCCACCATCCCTACAGCACCAAGGTCCGGTTCAGCCCGAGACAGCGGGTCAGGTGGCCCAACGTCAACTGGAGCCGGCTCGCCCGCTTCGAGCGCTCGATCGACCGCTGGTTCGCAAAGAAGGAGATCCCGATCTGGATCACCGAGTACGGACACCAGACCCGGCCGGAGCGCTCCGGCGGACTGACCCACAAACAACAGGCGAAGTTCGCCAAACAGGCGCTCACAATCGCCAGGCGCGACCCACGCATCGCCATGTTCATCTGGTTCATCTACCGCGACAGCCCGACCCAGGGGAAACAGTGGGAGGGAGCCGGCGGGCTCGTTCGGCACACCAACGCCGCCAAGCCCTCACTCGCCCGCTTCAGGAAGATCGCCAAGCAGGTGGATCCCCGGAATGGCGAGTTTCTCTTTCGAGCGGGTACGAGAAACCCGACGCTCACCGTCGCTGCCCGGGAGCTCAAGGCCCGAAACGGGAGCGGCACGACGATCGAGATCGGCTACTCGCTAAAGCGCGGCAAGCGTCCGCTCGGAAACGGGGTCGCCCGCGCGAAGCTCAAGGCGAACGGGACGGTGGTCGTTCGTCCGAGACTCACCGTCAAACGGGGCAAGCGCTACACGCTCGATCTCACCCTCAGCGACCCAGATGGAAACACCGTGAGCCGGCGGCTCAAACTGCGCAGTCTCTGACGAGACTCAGCCAGTCTCCACGTGCGACGCGAAGGGCCGCGCTCGATCCCCT
>CAYTCZ010000141.1:0-9212 GCA_964436315.1 uncultured Gaiellales bacterium
GGCTGGCGGCTGAGACGCGGCACATCTCGCCGCGATCGCCCTCGCACATATCTCTCTCGATATGCGCTTCGGCCGATCCCGCCAAGCTGCTTGGTCTCATCCGTCCCCGACGACACCGCACCTACCGGGATAGGCTCTTAGAACGGCGCACCCACCTACACACTGGTTGTGGCCGCCGCCTCACTCAGCGTGGCGATGAAGTCGGCCGAGCTCACGACCGAGCCGTAGTAGGGCAGGGTGTTGTGAATGGCGAAGTCGTGCAGCTCATCCGAGAAGCCCTGGCAGCAATCCGCTAGCACGCTGATCCGGTAGCCGAGCTCGGCTCCGTAGCGGGCAGTGCTCTCCACCACCCAGTTGGTTGCGATCCCCACCAGGAAGAGCTGCTGGACCCCCTTGGCGCGGAGGATGCAGTCGAGGTCGGTGTGCGAGAAGGCACTCGAGTTGAAGTTGATCACGATCAGGTCGTCGGGCTCGGGGGCGAGCTCCTCCGGGACTGCGGCATCCCAGCTGCCGCGAAGGAAGGCGTTTCGCTCCTGGATCGACTCGATCAGCGGATAGGTCGGCTTGCTCAGCTCCGGGAATCCCGGCCTGAACTCGATGTTGACGTAGATCACCTGCATGCCGGCGCCCCGAGCGGCCTCGAGCACTGCGGCGGTCTTGTCCAGGCAGACGTGCTTGCTGACCTGAGCGGCGGTGCCGGAGAAGGCGAAGACGCCCTCGTCCCGCACCAGCCCGTTCTGGTAGTGGAGGACGAGCAGCGCGGATGTGGCTGGATCAGTCGGTCGATCCATCGTGAAACCTCCTGTCGTCGAATCCCGGTTCACTCTATCCCCGAATGGTCGAGAGCCGAACGAGCCGGTAGAACTCAGCGTCGACGCCCGACGATGAACTGTGTCCTGTTGCGGAAGTGTCGAGGCTCGCTTGGCTCCGGCCACATCACGGCCTGGACTGCGGCTTGAGCCTCGTCCCGGCGTTCTGGCGGCAGCATTGCAGTCGTGACGTTGGCGAGTGCATCCCAGGCCGAGCTGAAGCTATCGAAGTCGAACCCGAGCGTTTCGATCTCCACACGAGCGTTGATCCCAGAGCGAGCGAGTTCCTGGAGGAAGGGCTGCGGGTCAGCGAGGGCGCCAGGACCAACACCAGGAACCGGTGGAGACGGTGCGAACTCGCCGGCCGTCTTCTGGAACAACACGATGTCGCAGACATCAGGTCCTGCCCACACTGAGGCGGCCAGCCGACCGCCTGACCGGAGGACACGAGCGATCTCCCGCGCGGCGCCGGGTCGGTCGATCACGTACATCAGACTCAGTGAGGCGAGGACAGCGTCAAAGGACTCGTCTGCGGCGGGGATGCTCTCGGCCGAGCCCTCGCGAACGTCGAAGCTTCGCGCGGCCTGATCCGCGCGTCCGCGGGCGAGAGAGACCATCTCGGGACTGAGGTCGATGGCCAGCACTTGGCCGCCGGAACCAACGGCCGATGCCGCCCGCTCGGCCACGGTTCCGGTGCCAGTACCGATGTCCAGGACACTTTCCCCCGGCTGCAGCCCGGCTCTCGCCAGAACGCCATCGACGACGGGCTCGAAGCGACGATCGATCTCGCTCCAATAGATCTGCGACATGCGGTCCCACACACCGACTTGCCATGCGTGTCCTTCCTCCCGTTCGCTCATTGCACCAGCCTCAGCCGTATCCGTTCTTTTGAGGATAGTGCCCACAACCCTGACGGTCACGCTCGGGCGACAGGCGCCTCGACGAACCTCTCTCCCCACGGTCCGAGGCAGCAGCCTGTTGGGAGCGGAAGCCGGGCATGGCGGGCGAGACGCGATGCCCTCGTTTTGCGACTAGAACTTTCCGAAGCGCTCGTACGCTTCGAGCGGCGCCATCCCGGCGCGGACGGCGTCGCGGACTTCGTTTTCGGTTCCGACGACTCCCTCGGCGCGGGACAGAACCTGCTCCGTCACGGCCTTGGGGACCACCGCAACCCCGTCCTCGTCGCCGACGACGTAGTCACCGGTCTCGATCCGCACGCCGCCGATCACGACCTCGTGACCCCACCCGAGAACTTCCCACCGTGGAACCGCGTCCTGCGGCGTGGTGTAGGCCGCGAACACCGGAAACTCCTCGCGAATGATGTAGTCGACGTCGCGACATCCGCCGTCGACGACGACGCCTGCACAGCCGCGGCTCTGCAGGGATACGGCCGACAGCTCCCCAAACTGTGCGCAGGTCCGATCGTTGGCTTGATACACGGCAACGTGGTGAGCGGGTATCGCGCCCAGCATCTCCAGAATCCGTCGGATGGAGGGCTCGTACTCCATCGCTGGGTTCGACCGGCCCTCCACCGCGAAGGCTGGGCCCGCAACGCGCATGCCGCTCTCGAGTGCCGTGATCTCCGCGGGCAGCGTCTGTTGTTTGTACCCGAGGTCGTCGAGCACATCAGTGAGCGCGGCGGTGTAGACCGCGGCGAATCGTTGGGCGAGTTGTTCGTAGTCAGGAGCCACGGAAGAGCTCGATCGTCTCACGGATTCCGGTTTCGAGCGAGGTCCCGAGCGGAAGGGTCGAACCGAACTCCTCTGGAAACGGCAGCTGGCGGTCATCGAACGTGATCTTGCCGCGGGCCTCGGGAGCGGCCGCCTCAATGAGTGAGACGACCTCTGACATCGGATGGGACGAGCCGCCAAGGTTGTGGACACGGGCGCCCTGGTCGATTTCCCTGCTTGCCTGCACAAAGGCGGCGGCGACGTCCGGCGCGTAATCGAACTGATTCGTGCCTCCGAAACTCATGTGGAACTCCTGCCCTCGCGTCGCAGCCTCCATCGCCAGCGTTGGCTCCGATGTCAGGCCGGTGTCGCGGCCCGGGCCGTAGACGAAGGCGGGTCGGAGTCCTACACTCGGGATGCCTTCGTCCTGCCAGTAGATTTGAGCGGTTCCCTCGTTGGCCTGTTTGAAGACGCCATAGAGCGTGCCCGGATGCCCGGGTGTCTCTTCCTCGACCCGGGGGCCGTCGGAGGGTCCGTAGACGCCGGCGGAGCTTGCATAGGCGATGCCGTCTATTCGGTCGCGACGCGTCGTTACTGCCTCGAACATGTTGACCGTGCCGAGCACGTTCACCCGGGCGCCCAGCGGCGGGTCATCGCGCACAAACGGCACCTGAAGCGCGGCGAGGTGAACGACGTTCGTGATCTCGTGTGCGTCAAGCGTTTCCGCGAGTGACGCGACGTCGGTGATGTCTCCTTCGATGAACTCGATCGAATCGATCTCCTCGTGGGACATGATCAGCTCGAGTCGATGCCTGCTCGAGCCCGAGTCGAATGAGACGACGGGAACTTCTTCTCGGACGAGGATACGAGCTGCCCAGGCGCCGATGCATCCGAGCGCACCCGTGATGAGAAATCGCTCAGACACTCACGCCGATCGTGGAGCGGAGCTCTCCGAAGCGCTCCGAGAGCTCGTCGATCTCGTCGGCTGCGAGCTCGCGGAGGGGTGGACGAACCGACGAACGAGGCAGCCCGCTGGCGAGGTGTAGCAACTGCTTGAGAGCTGCGTGACGGGGTAGCCCATCGGCGAGCGCCCTCGTCTCGGTGATCGCCGTCTGACGGCTCTCGTCGCCCGCCCGAACGGCCTCGAACTCCTCGGGAATCACGTTCGCCGAAGCGGAGATGACCCCAGATAGCCCGGCTGCGAAGGCTCGCGAGGCCGCGCGATCGTTTCCGTTGAACACGTTGATCTCTGGAAACGTCTTCATGAGGTCGAGCGTATGGTCGAACTCTCCGGCCGAGTCCTTGATCCCCGCCACCATCGGCCCGAACTCGGCCAGGAGGTCAGTAATCGTCCGGTCCTCGATCGCGACTCGGGTCTGCTGCGGAATGTGGTAGAGGACGACTCGCGTTGTCGTTGGGAGCTCGCCGAGGACTGCAGCGTAGTACCGCGTGACCGCGTCAGCCTCGTCAGGGACGTAGTACGTCGGTGGCGCAAGGAGGATGCCGGCGACACCTCGTTCGACGGCGAAGCGACACAATTCGATCGTTTCGGGCAATGCCGTACAGCCGGTACCTGGAATCTGCTCGATGCCGCTCGGATGGCGGTCGATCTGCGCGATCACGCCTTTGCGCTCTTCGAGCGAGAGCGAAGCGCCTTCGCCCGTCGTGCCCATCGGCGAAACGGTGTGAATTCCCCGCTCGTGGAGCCAGTTGAGATGCGCATCGAGAACCTCGGTGTCAACGGCAGCCCCGCCCTCGGTAAACGGCGTCAAAAGCGCCGGGACGACACCTTCCAGCGGCATGGCTAGTACACGGCCCTGCCGCCGGAGATGTCGAAGCAGGCGCCCGTGGCAAACCCGTTCTCGGCGCTCGCGAGGAACGCGATCAGACTCGCCACTTCTTCGGGGCGACCCGTTCTCCCGAGCGGGATCTTCTCGACCATGTAGTCGATGTGTTCCTGTGAAAGCTGGTCGAGGATTGGCGTCGCGATGACCGCCGGGGCGATGCAATTGACGAGGACCCCGGTTCCGGCGAGATCCTTGCCGATCGACTTGGTCATCGTGATGACCGAGGCTTTGGACGCCGAGTACGCCGCAGCCATCGGATTGCCCTCTTTCCCCGCGATCGACGCGACGTTGACAATTCGGCCGTAGCCCCGCTCGACCATTCCAGGAATCGCCGCTCGGTTCGCAAAGAAGACGCCACTCGAATTGATTGCGAAAACACGCTCCCACTCCTCATCGCTCACGTCGACAGTCCGGAGTGAATCGCCGCCGATGCCAGCGCAACACACCAGGACGTCGAGTCCGCCGAGTTCGCCCTCGACGGTGGCGACCGCATCGTTCAGTTGCGAGGACTGCGTGACGTCGGCGCTAATCGCACGGGCCCCGTCCGGGGCGTTTTCGGGCTTGAGGTCGAGTGCGGCCACACGTGCTCCGCTCGCGAGCAGTCGCTCGACGGTGGCGGCGCCAATTCCACTCGCGCCGCCGGTGACCATGGCCACCCGTCCCTCGAAGTCGTACGAATTCACGGCGCCGTACTCTAGACGTTTGATCGGGAATCCGATCAAACGCCGTTATCGCACTCCAGGAGCGGCGCTTCGTGCCGCTCCTGGGATTGAGAGTCCCGTGAGGCCGCGAAGCGGCCTCGCCAAGACTGAGGATTGATCGATTCATCGATCAATCCTCAGCCCGTCCAGGCAACTAAGCTCCTGACCATGGACTTCGATCCACTGCGCGACTACCCGCTGGGTCGCAAGCGGCCGGACCTCGTCGAGACGCCGGGTGGCGTCGGGCTCCATGAGCTTACGCTCGACGCGGTCCGCGAAGGCCGGCTTTCGGCTGAGGAGATCCGGGCGAGGCCCGAGACTCTCGTTCGGCAGAGTCAGGTCGCAGCCGCGACCGGCCGAGTTCAGCTTGCCGAAAGTCTCAAGCGGGCTGCAGAGCTTTCGACCGTTCCGGCTGATCTGATTCTCGAGGTCTACACCGCATTGCGGCCCGGCCGCTCAACGGCGGCCGAGCTCGATGCGTGGGCCGATCGACTCGAGTCCGAGTACGAGGCCATCGAGACAGCTGCCTTTATCCGCGAGGCGCGCGACGTCTACTCGAGCCGCGGTCTGCTCACACCGAACTCGTGACCGATCGCCGCTCGAAACGGTTCATCTCTCGCGAGAGCCGTGAGCTTCGCAAGGAACTCTTGATCGAACCGTACGCGGACCTCGGTCTTGTCGCTATGAACGGACCCAACGATCCTGAGCCTGAACTCGTGATCGAAGACGGCCGGGTTATTCGCATGGACGGCAAGGGGGAAGACGAGTTCGACTCGCTCGACCGGCTCATCGTCGCGCACGGCATCGATGTACATGCCGCCGCCGAGGCGCAGGGCCTGTGCGACGAGGGGATCGCGAAGGCGCTCGTCGACGTCGACATTCCCCGGGAAAGAGCCGTCTATTTGTCGCGGGGACTCACGCCAGCCCGCCTCGCTCGCATCGTCGGTTTGCTCGATCCGACCGAGATGATGTTTGCGCTCAAGAAGCTGCGTGCTCGCAGGGTCCCAGGCAACCAGGCGCACGTGACCAACCTGAAGGAAGACCCGGCCCTTCTCGCTGCCGACGCCGCCGAGGCCGCAGCGCGCGGCTTCGACGAGATGGAGACCACCGTCGGAGTGTCTCGGTACGCGCCGCTGAACGCGATGGCGCTGCTCGTCGGCTCGCAGACTGGTCGATCCGGGGTGATGACGCAGTGCGCGATCGAGGAACGCCGCTCGCTCCAACTCGCGATGCAGGGGCTCACGACCTACGCGGAGACGCTGTCCGTCTACGGCACGGAGCCGGTCTTCATCGATGGCGACGACACGCCCTGGTCAAAGGCATTCCTCGCCTCGGCATATGCATCCCGGGGTGTGAAAGTCCGGTTCACGTCGGGGGGCGGCTCCGAGGCGCTCATGGGACATGCGGACGGCTACTCGATGCTCTATCTCGAGGCACGCTGTCTCTCCCTTGTTCGCGCGGCCGGATCACAGGGAGTTCAGAACGGCTCGATTTCCTGTGTTGCTCTCGTTCTCAGCGTGCCTGGCGGCAGCCGAGAGATCCTCGCCGAGAACCTTCTCGCTGCCTGGCTCGATCTCGAGGTCGCCTCGGGCAACGATGCGATCGCGTCTCACTCTCCGACCCGAAAGACCGGGAAGCTGATGGGACAGTTCTTCCCCGGCACCGACTTCGTCACCTCCGGTTACTCGGTCATGCCGAGAGAAGACAACATGTTCGGCGGTGGCAACTACGACGCCGACGATATCGACGAATGGTTGACGCTTCAGCGCGACTGGCAGGTAGACGCCGGGATTGAGCCCTTGGGTGAGGACGAGGCCATCGCGATTCGGCGCAAGGCTGCGCTCGCGATCCAGACAGTGTTCGGCGCGTTCGGATTTCCTCCGATCACCGACGAGGATGTCGACGCCGCGACCTTCGGACGCGACTCCTCGGATCTTCCCGATCGCGACCGAGCGGCGGACGTCGAAGCCGCCGATCGCGTGCTCGACGAACGGATTTCTGGGCTGGACGTCGCGTGTGAACTCGATGCCGCCGGCTTCAGCGACGTCGCGGAAGCAATTCTCGGGATGCAGAGACAACGTGTCTCGGCCGACTACCTCCAGACCTCAGCCATCATCGACCCGGACGGAACGGTTCGATCAGCTGTGAACGATCCGAATGCGTACGCCGGCCCAGGAACGGGCTATCGACTCGACGGGGAGCGCTGGGAGCGGCTCCGGTCGCTCCCACACCAGATCTCCCCGCTCTCTCTCGGCGCGGACAGCACCCAGATCGAGCCTCTCGTCGTCTCGACCGGCGAGGCTGCTCAGGGCACGTCCGACGACGAGGTCGTCGTGGCGGTTGGCCCGGCGTTCGGCGACGGCCTCCGCGAGACGATCGGTCGACTCCCGCACAGCGATGTTCTTGCGGCCGTGCTCGAGGGTGTGCGGGAAGGGGGAGGCAGCCCACGCCTTGTCCGCGTACGTCGGAGCGCCGACGTCGCGTTCATCGGTCACGACGGCGCGCTCCTGTCTGGCTCTGGTGTTGCCGTGGGTATCCAATCCAAGGGGACTGCGCTGATCCATCGGGCGGATCTCGAGCCGCTCGACAATCTCGAGCTCTTCGGCATGGCGCCACTCCTGACGCTCGATTCCTACCGAGCGATCGGACGCAATGCGGCCGGCTACGCGTCGGGGAGACGCGTTGGCCCGGTTCCGACGACGCTCGATAACTTCGCCCGCGCCAAACTCATCGTCGAGACGACGCTCCTGCATGCGCGCGAGACGGAAGCCGTCGTACCGGGAGCGCCGGCGCTCGAGCTCGAGATCGCTCAGTAGCCTTCGCTGTTTCTCGCTGTGTCAGAGAGGCCGGTCGAACCTACCGGACTTCGAGAATTCGAGCCTGCCAGGCACCGCGCGGAGCCTTGACCCGGACGCTCTCACCCTTGCGAGCACCGAGCAGCACGCTGCCCAAAGGTGAGTCGGGGGACACGGCGCCGGCACCGCCGGCGCTCGAGATCTCGATCTCGAGACGCTCGCCCTCCTCGTCCTCGATGTGAACGACCGAACCGACGCTAACGGTGTCGGTTGGGCCCCGCTCATCTGCGCTGATGACGACGGAATTGTCGAGTCGTGCGCGTAAGAGCGCTATCCGCCGTTCGAGCATTGCCTGTTCCTCCCGCGCCGCGTGATACTCGAAGTTCTCGGAGAGGTCACCAAACGATCGAGCCGACTTGATTGCCTCGACGACTTCGGCACGCCGAGGACCCTCGAGCTCGGCGAGTTCTTTCTCGAGCGCGCGCCGTTGCTCGTCCGTCATGTAGTCAGTCTTCTGGTCCTTCACGCTTTGCTCAATCGGCAGGTTGAGTTTCGACCTTGAGGATCTGTTCGAAGGTGGGAATTGTGCCGGGCCGGGCGGATCTTTGGTCAGTGATGTGGAGCCAGCTCGAGATCTCGACACTACCGGGCGAGATACCCACCGTCGACGGGGAGCACGATGCCGTGGATGTACTCCGCCGCAGGCGAGACGAGAAACGCAACCGCTTCCGCGATCTCCTCGGGCTTGGCCCATCGGCCCGCGGGGATGCGGCCGGTGATCTCCGCGTATCGCTCTTCATCCGCCCGGAGTGCCTCGGTGAACTCTGTCTCCGTCCAACCGGGCGCCACGGCGTTCACGCGAATCCCCTTTCCGGCCCACTCGTTCGCGAGCGATTTCGCCAGCTGTGACACTCCGCCCTTGGATGCCGAGTAGCTGCTGACGTTGAGTCCTCCCGTGAACGCGAGCAGCGAAGAAACAAGGACGATCTTCCCACCGTCTCCAGTTTCGATCATCCGTCGGGCGGCGACCTGGCACGACCCGAACACCGACGTGAGGTTGATAGCGACGATGCGCTCGAAGTTCTGGAGATCTGCCTCGAGCACGGGGGTACGGTCGATCGCGCCGGCGTTCGGAACGAGGATGTCCAACCGCCCGAGGCGATCAGCGACCTCCTCGACGGCCGCGGCGGCCCGACGCGGGTCGGAGAGGTCGACCTTGAGCGAGAACGACTCCCCAACCCCAGGACCCTCTCCGCGCTGAGCTGTCGCGACCCCGGCGCCGAGTTCGACGAACTTCGCCGCGATGGCCTTACCGATACCTCGGCTCGCGCCGGTGACCAGGGCTGCATTTCCGCTCAGCATCGGGCGAATATACTCAGGGTCGCCTTGA
>CAYTCZ010000142.1:0-9142 GCA_964436315.1 uncultured Gaiellales bacterium
CGCACGTCATCGTTTGCGCAGCTGCGTAGAGCCCATTCCGGTAGGTGCGGTGCCGGGGGTGCTGCACCTACCGGTATGGGCTCTTAGCTTCGACGGGAGAGCGTTGACGATGGTGATTGCGTTTTCGTGGATCAGCGGGTGTCGCCCGCTCGACGCAATCCTGTGAGAGCAAGTCGGTGGGCGAATCGGGAGCGACCCTAGGCTCCTGCCCTAGTCCTCCACTACTCGCCTCGAGCTCTGCCGACCCTGGCACACGCCGAACCGGTTCCGGTCCCATGGCGATATGCGGTCCGAACGTCAAGGGCGGCAGAGGAGGCGAAGCCCGTTTTCGGCAACGAGGTTTGAGCCCGAGACCGAGTCCTCGAGCGTGAGTTCTTCGCCGGAGAGGACATCCCGCCAACGCCCCGCCGCGTGGCTGGGGAGCCTGACCACCTCATCTTCCCCTCCGGGACGGAGCGCCACGTACACGAGCACGTCGCCACCCCGGAGGAATCCGCACGCAGCCGGCCCGGCATCGAGCGGTACGTAGGACCCCTCGAAAGCCGCGGCGTATTTGGAGCGGAGCTCGAGCAGTCGCGCCAGCACCATGAGCTTGCGCGACTCTCGCGTGGAGGGCGCACCGGCTCTGACTTCGGCGAGGAGTTCCCGACGGCTCTCCCAGTCGACCGGTCGCCGATTGTCGGGATCGACGAGGGCCAAGTACCAGGTTTCGTCGCCCTGGTAGATATCCGGAATGCCCGGGACGGTGAGCTTGAGGACGAGCTGGCGCAGTGCGGCTTCCTCTCCCGCCGCGCGCACGGCGTCGGCGAAGGGCCCAAACTCGTCCAGGAACGGCTGGTGCCCCAACAGTCCGCGCGCGAACTGCTTGACGTCTGCTTCCCAGGCCTGGTTTTGATTGACCCAGCTCGTGTTGACCTTGGCCTCACGGAGGGCCTTCTCCAAGTAGGCGTCGAGACGCTCGGCCTCGATTGGCCACGCGCCGACGAGGGTCTGGTAGATGAGGTATTCCTCGCTGGGGTCGGGAGCCCGCTCCCGCCGGAGGGGTGCTGCGAGCTCTCGCCAGCGAAGCACGTGCTCTCGCCACTCATTCGCTCTCCCAGCCAGCGTCCCGATCCGGGCTCGGACGTCGGCGCTTCGCTTAGTGTCATGGGTCGACGTTGCGAGCATGGTGCGCGGGAAACGCCGCATGCGCGCGATGTTGCGAGCATGGAACGTGTCCACCGAGAGCCCGAACCTGCCCGGATCACCGCCGACCTCGTTCAGCGCGAGTAGGCGGTTGTAGCGGTAGAAAGCGGTGTCCTCGACACCCTTGGCCATCACGGCTCCAGTCGTCTGCTGAAAGCGACTGACGAAGCCGTCGTATCCCTCCTCCTCAAGGAGGAGGAGCCGCGAGAGCCGGTCGGGCAACTCGGCGTCCTGAATCGCCGCGCGATCCGCCTCGGCGACCCGGCAATTCAAGGGCTCGACGTACGTGCGATAGACGCTAAACGACGCAAGAGCCCCCGCAAGGTCGAATTCGTCCTCGCTCGGCAACTCGTTCCACAGGCGCTCGACCTCGGGTCGAAATGTCGTCGCGGCCTGCTCGCGCTTCGCCTCGAAGGCGATCTCCCCGAACCTCCGATCCTCGCCGGTGAACCCCGAGTAGAGCGCGGTCATCGTCCGCTCGCCGGCAGGATCGACGAACAGGCCCTGGAGGTCGTTGAGGAACTCGTATCCCGTCGTCCCTTCCACGGGCCAGTCACGAAGTTCCTCGTCTCCCTCGAGAATCTTCTCGACCCAGACCTGGTCGACACCCGAGTCTCGCAGCCGGCGGAGGTACCCGGCCGGGTCGGCAAGTCCATCGACGTGGTCGACGCGAACGCCCGTGACGAGCCCCTCACCGACCAGGCGAAAGAGCAGGCTGTGGGTCACTTCGAAAACCTCGGGCTCTTCGATCCGAACGCCGGCGAGCTCGTCTATGTCGAAGAAGCGTCGATGCCTCCCGGTCGCGTCATCGAGGTCGAAGAACTTCGCCCGGATCATCCGATCGCGCCAGAAGGGGTTTTCCTCGCTCGCGGCCATGTGGTTCGGCACGATGTCGAGAATTACGCCGAGGCCCGCCCGGCAGAGAGCCTTGAACTCGTCTTCTCCGCCCAGTGCCGTGGAGATCTGCCGCGGGTCGACGACGTCGTATCCGTGCGTCGATCCGCTCCGACTCTGGAAGGAGGGGGAAAGGTAGAGATGACTGATGCCAAGATCCTTGAGGTACGGGACGAGACCCCTCGCCCCAGCGAAATCGAGGTGAGGCCCGAGCTGGAGCCGGTACGTCGCTCTCACGCGAGCCGGCGGAGCACGACGAGCGAGCGGGACTCGACCTGGAGCGAAGTCCGGGCCGGACACTCGAAATCCTCCGGAAATGCAGCCTCTACAGTCGAGAACTCCACGATCCAGCGGCGGCCGAATCGCCGCGTCGGCAGCCGAAACGTCACCGGCTCGTGGCCCGTGTTCAGGAGGATGACGAACGAGTCATCACGAACCGGCTCGCCTGTTCGAGCGCGAGCCGGAATCTCGTCGCCGTTGAGGAAGAGCCCAATGGCATTCGTCTCGGGGTGCTGCCAGTTCCGCGGTGTCATCTTGAGGCCGTCAGGCCGAAACCACCAGACGTCGGGGAGCCCTGAGCCCTGCGTCTCCCTTCCAGTCAGGAAATGCCGTCGGCGAAAGACCGGGTGCTCCTTGCGAAATGCGATCAAACTGCGGGTGAACTCCAACAGCTGCTGCTGTCGCGTTCCCAGCTGCCAGTCGAACCAGCTCGTCTCGTTGTCCTGGCAGTAGGCGTTGTTGTTCCCTCGCTGCGTCCGGCCGATCTCGTCTCCACCGAGGAGCATGGGAACACCCTGGGAGAGGAGCAGCGTCGCCAGGAAGTTCCGCTGCTGGCGCTCGCGAAGCGCAAGGATTTCAGGATCGTCGGTTGGGCCTTCGGCACCGCAGTTCCAGCTGCGGTTGTCGTCCGTTCCGTCGCGGTTTCCCTCGCGGTTTGCCTCGTTGTGCTTCTCGTTGTAGGAGACGAGGTCGGCGAGCGTGAACCCGTCGTGTGCGGTCACGAAGTTGATCGACGCGAAAGGACGGCGTCCGTCGGACTGGTACAGGTCGCTCGAGCCCGTGAAACGGGAGGCGAACTCCGCCATGCTCCCGTTTCCCCGCCAGAAGTCCCGCATTGAGTCACGATAAAGGCCGTTCCATTCAGTCCAGAGCGTCGGGAAATTGCCGACTTGGTAGCCGCCCTCGCCGAGATCCCAAGGTTCGGCGATCAGCTTGACCTGAGAGATGACCGGATCCTGATGGATCGTGTCGAAGAAGGCGGAGAGCCGATCGACGTCGTAGAACTCTCGTGCCAGCGCCGCCGCCAGGTCGAAGCGGAAGCCGTCGACGTGCATCTCGAGCACCCAGTAGCGCAGCGAATCCATGATCAGTCGCAGAACGCTCGGGTGGACCGGGTTGAGGCTGTTGCCGGTGCCGGTGAAGTCCATGTAGAAGCGCGGGTCGTCCGGCGACAGGCGGTAGTAGGAGGCGTTGTCGACTCCGCGGAACGAGAGCATTGGGCCGAGGTGGTTGCCTTCCGCCGTGTGGTTGTAGACGACGTCGAGGATCACCTCGATCCCCGCCCGATGCAGCGCTTTCACCATGCCCTTGAACTCCCGCACCTGCTCGCCACGGGTTCCGGTCGCGCCGTAGAGGGCGTGCGGAGCGAGGTAGCCGATGGATGTATAGCCCCAGTAGTTGGAGAGGTCCCGCTCAACGATGTGCTGCTCGTCGACGAAGTGGTGGACGGGAAGGAGTTCGACCGCCGTCACGCCGAGATTGCGGAGGTAGGTGATCATCTCCTCCGAGGCGAGAGCCGCAAAGGTGCCGCGGAGGTCCTCGCGGACTCTGGGATGGCGCTGGGTAAAGCCTTTGACGTGCATCTCGTAAATGACGACCTCGTGCCAGCGCGTGTCGAGACGCTCGTCCCCTTCCCAGTCGAAGCTGGGGTCGACCACGACGCACTTCGGGATCGCGTCCGCGTCGTCGTCGTCGTCTGGATAGAGGTCGGCGTCTGGACCATCCGGCACGTACGGAAGAACGTTCGCCGCCTCCCAGCGAACCGGGCCCTCGACAGCCTTGGCGTACGGGTCGATCAGAAGCTTCGACGGGTTAAAGCGATGCCCGGCTGATGGCTCATACGCCCCGTAGACGCGAAATGCGTATCGCTGGCCAGGTGCCACGTCGGGGAGGTAGCCGTGCCAGTTGTGGGCCGTGCACTCGGGAAGCTCGGCCCGCACCTCGCGGTCGTCATCGTCGAAGAGGCAGAGCTCGACCCGTTCCGCGTTCTCGGAGAAGAGCGCGAAGTTCGTGCCCTTTCCGTCCCACGTTGCGCCGAGCGGAAAGGGTCGGCCCGGCCAGACGTTCACTGGAGCACGGCCCCGCTCCAGGCCGGAAGGCGCGCCGCAGACGACTCGAGCACGACGCTGTCGGTCGCCAGGGTCACCCTCTGCTTGGTGGTCGGAATCCGGCACTCGCTGTCGTTGAAGTTGCAGAGCAACTGGTATTCGCCGCGGACGACGGCCAGCCAGCGCTCGTCCTCGTCGAAGCTCACACGAGCCTCCTCCATAGGGAGCTCTCGCCGAAGCTCGAGGAGCGACGCGTAGAAGTCCACCAGATCCTCATCCGCAGTCTCACGGGTCAGTCGAGACCGTTCGAAGGTCGAGCGACTCTGAGGGTCCGGGAGTTCGCCCGCGAAACCCTCGAACCGGGCGAACTCCTGTCGCCGCCCCTTTCGGGTCGCCTCGGCGATCGCCGGATCGATGTGATCGGTGAAGAACAAGAACGGGGTCTCCTCTCCATACTCCTCGCCCATGAACAGGAGTGGGATGAACGGGGAGAGGAGCGTACAGAAGGCGGCGAGTCGCCGGGTCTCCCTCGAGAGCCGGTCGCCCAGAGCGCGGTTTCCGACCTGATCGTGGTTCTGGGAGAAGACGACGAACTGCTCGGGGCGGCGGTCGAAGGCCGGCCGGCCCTGTCGCCGGTGACGAAACTCGGAGTATTGCCCGTCATAGACGAACGGGCGGCGGAAGGCCTTGGCGAGGTGCTCGACGCGGC
The DNA here is from genome assembly GCA_964436315.1 of uncultured Gaiellales bacterium. Lineage (GTDB taxonomy): Bacteria > Actinomycetota > Thermoleophilia > Gaiellales > Gaiellaceae > CAYTCZ01. The sequence continues at coordinate 5,116 of CAYTCZ010000142.1, forward strand.
CGAAATCGACGTAGTAGCCGTCGCGCTCTCCGGTCAGCAGAGCATGGAGGGCGTGGTGGAAGTCGTCGGCCCACTGGCCGTCGAGACCCAGGCCTCCACGCTCGGGCGAGCGAATTACTCGCGGATCGTTGAGACCGCTCTCAGCGATGAGCAGCACCGATCGATCGGTGGCCCCCCGCACCCTCTCGCCGAGCTCCTCGAGGATGTGCGTGGCGCCGAAGTCGTAGATCGCGTGAATCGCGTCAAGGCGGAGGCCGTCGATGTGATAGTCGGAGACCCACATGCAGGCGTTCTGGATTGCCCACTCTCTGACTTGGTCTGAATCGGGACCGTCGAAGTTGATCGCCTCTCCCCAGAGGGTTCCGTAGCGGTCCGTGAGGTACGGGCCGAACGCCGCGAGCCTCTCAGAACCCGGGCCGACGTGGTTGTAGACGACATCGAGAAAGACGGCGATGCCTTCGCCGTGGGCGGCGTCGACGAGGCGGGCGAGGCCCTTCGGACCGCCGTAGACCGGGTGCGGCGCGTACAGGTAGAGCCCGTCGTAGCCCCAGTTGCGATTCCCCGGGAAGGTCGCCACCGGCATCAGCTCGATCGCGGTCACGCCGAGCTCGCCGAGACTCCGTAGCTCCGGGATGATCGACTCGAACGTTCCGTCCTGGGTGAACGTGCCGACGTGGAGCTCGTAGAGGACGAGCTCGTCGAGGTCGATCCCGGTCCAGCCGCTGTCGCTCCAGTGGAACGCCCCCGGATCGACGATCCGGGATGGGCCGCGGACACCCTCAGGCTGAAAGCGCGAGCACGGATCGGGAAGGACGACGTCACCGTCGAGGACGTAGACATAGTCATCGCCGACGTCCGTTTCGAGTCGCGTCGAACGGACTCCATAGCCCTCGTCGTCGAGCGCGTGTCGTTCGCCGGCGAGCTCGACGTCGATCTGGTTTGCGCTCGGGGCCCAGACACGGAATTCGACGAGCCCGTCACCAGCCGGAATGGCGCCCAGCGGTCTCATCCGGGTCTCGGCCGAGAATTTCACGGCGCGATGCTAGCCGCCAAGACCGTCTCACCGCGCATTGGCTAGTGTGCGGCGCGAGGCCGAGACGGAGGTGGCGATGGCCCAGAAGACGGTGACAAGGCGAAGACCGAAAGTCCTACCCCCTGAGCGCTGGGGAGCCGACGGTCGCCGTCGCGTTGCCGTCGGCGGAATCTCCCCTCAGGTCGAGGGCGGCCGCTTTCCGATCAAGCGTGCCCTCGGGGAGCCGGTGGTGGTCGAGGCCGACGCGTTCGCCGACGGTCACGATGTGCTCGTCTGCCGGCTTCTGCACCGCCGGCCTGACGACGAGGACTGGGTGGAGAGCCCGATGGAGCCACTCGGGAACGACCGCTGGCGAGGCGAGTTCACGGTCGAAGACCTGGGCCGCTACGTCTACACCGTCACCGCCTGGGTCGATCCGTTCGAGACCTGGCGGCGCAATCTTCTTCGTAAGGCGGAGGCGGGCCAGGACGTCAAGCTCGACCTCAGGAGCGGTGCCACCCTGCTCACCGAGATTGCCGACCGCGCCGAGGGCGCCGACGCCGAGCGCCTGAGGAAGCTCGCGGAGGGCCTTGAGCCCGGGCGTGCCCCGAAGCGAGCCCTCGTCAGGGCCCTCGACGACGAACTTGTCGAGCTCGCCAGCGCGTACCCCGACCGGACGCTCGCAACGACCGCCGAGCCGGAGCTCGCCGTCGTCGTCGATCCCATTCGCGCGCGCTTCAGCACCTGGTACGAGCTCTTTCCGCGATCGTGCTCGCCCGAACCGGGCCGCCACGGCACGTTCGCCGACGTCGAGGCGTGGCTCCCCCGAATCGCCGGGATGGGATTCGACGTCCTCTACCTGCCCCCGATCCACCCGATCGGCGCGACGAAGCGAAAAGGGAAGAACAACGCAGTCAAGGCCAAGCCTGGTGACCCCGGCAGTCCCTGGGCAATCGGGTCGACCGAAGGCGGCCACAAGGAGATCCATCCTGAGCTCGGGACGAGCGAGGACTTCGCGCAGCTCGTCGAGAGCGCGCGCGAGTTCGGCATCGAGATCGCCCTCGACATCGCCTTCCAGTGCTCGCCCGATCACCCGTACGTCGAGGAACACCCAGAATGGTTCCGGTGGCGGCCCGACGGGACGGTGCAGTTCGCCGAGAACCCGCCCAAGAGCTACGAGGACATCTATCCGTTCGACTTCGAGGGCGAGGCCTGGCAAGAGCTCTGGGCCGAGCTCAAGAGCATCTTCGACCAGTGGCTCGACCACGGAGTTCGGATCTTCCGTGTCGACAATCCCCATACGAAGCCGTTCGCCTTCTGGGAATGGGTCATCGGCGAGCTCAAGGCGGAACACCCTGATGCGATCTTCCTCTCGGAGGCCTTCACGCGGCCCAAAGTGATGCACGACCTCGCCAAGCTCGGGTTCACCCAGTCGTACACGTACTTCGCCTGGCGAAATACGAAATGGGAGCTTCAGGAGTACTTCAAGGAGCTCACGAAGGGCCCTGGTCGCGAGTACTTCCGACCGAACGCCTGGCCGAACACTCCGGACATCCTGACGGAGTACCTCCAGTTCGGCGGACGTCCCGCGTTCATCGCGAGGCTCGCGCTCGCCGCCACGCTGGCCGCCAACTACGGGATCTACGGACCGCCCTTCGAAGTCGGCGAGCACGTCGCCCGGGAGCCGGGAAGCGAGGAGTATCTCGACTCCGAGAAATACGAGATTCGCCACTGGGACCTCGAGCGCCCAGACACCCTGCGCGAGATCATCGCTCGCGTGAACCAGATCCGACGGGACAATCCGGCGCTCCAGCAGGACTGGACTCTCGAGTTCCACGACGTGGAGAACGAGCAGCTGGTCTGCTACAGCAAGTCGACTCGGGATCGGGCCAACGTCGTGCTTACGGTCGTAAATCTCGACCCTCACCACACCCAGTCCGGCTGGGTCGAGTTGTCGCTCGAAGCGCTCGGTGTGGCAGCGGATCAGCCGTACCAGGTGCACGACCTCCTGGGTGGCGGCCGCTTCCTCTGGCAGGGCCCGAGGAACTACGTGGAGTTGAATCCCCAGGTCGTGCCGGCCCACATCTTCCTCGTCCGAAAGCGTGTTCGGACGGAGCGCGACTTCGACTACTTCCTGTGATCGCGCCAGGCCGGCTTAGAACGGTGCCCGTTCGACGAGGATGACTCCTGGTTCTCGGCCGCAATCCGACGACCAGCTTCACCTCGAGGCTGACCCGCTCTGGTATCAGGACGCAGTGATCTACCAGCTCCACGTCCGGGCCTTTGCGGATTCGGACGGGGACGGAATCGGTGACTTCCGCGGTCTCGTCGACAAGCTCGACTACCTGCACGATCTGGGCGTCACGGCCCTCTGGCTGCTCCCGTTCTATCCGTCGCCGCTCCGTGACGATGGCTACGACATCGCCGACTACCGGACCGTCAACCCGGCATACGGCACGATCCGTGATTTTCAAGCCTTTCTGCGCGCGGCGCACCGGCGAGGCCTCCGGGTGATCACGGAGCTCGTCGTCAACCACACATCCGATGCCCATCCCTGGTTCCAGCGGGCGCGGCGCGCGCCCGCGGAGTCTCGCTGGCGGAACTTCTACGTCTGGAGCGAGACCCCCGAGAGGTACAGGGACGCACGAATCATCTTCCAGGACTTCGAGCACTCGAACTGGAGCTGGGATCCCGTCGCCAGCTCGTACTACTGGCATCGCTTCTACTCGCACCAGCCCGATCTGAACTACGAGAGCGCAGACGTACGCCGGCTCATCTCTCGCACCCTGAACTACTGGCTGGGCCTCGGCGTGGACGGCCTGCGCCTGGACGCGGTTCCGTACTTGTTCGAGCGCGAGGGAACGTCCTGCGAGAACCTCCCGGAGACCCACGCCTTCCTGAAGGAGCTGCGCCGCTACGTGGACGACGGTTTCGAGAACCGGATGCTGCTCGCCGAGGCGAACCAGTGGCCGGAGGACGCGGTCGCCTACTTCGGTGACGGCGACGAGTGCCACA
>CAYTCZ010000143.1:0-8970 GCA_964436315.1 uncultured Gaiellales bacterium
AACCCGCTGAAAGGCGCATACGGGATTCGAACCCGTGCTACCGCCGTGAGAGGGCGGCGTCCTAGGCCACTAGACGAATGCGCCCTGACGTGCGAAGACAGATTAGCGCATCGGCAATTCGCGATCGTCGCGTGAGGAGCCGGCTTCGCAAGGCAGCCGAGGCGCGATCGCTGGTCAGCCGCAGCATCCTTCCTTGAACTTGCACCGCGGGCACTGCCACGAGGAGTGGATCCAGCGCATGCGGAACCCGCAACGAACGCATGCGGGAATCTCTGCCGACCCCTTGGGTCGACATGTCGCGTCCCCGGAAGCCCTCCACTCCACACATCGAGTATGGCAATGGCTGAAGACGAGCTGCGGAGGGTCTCACCTGTTCGGGGAGTCCTTGCCGAGTCCCCCTGAAGGGGGAGGCCGGATCCCTCGACCGGACTACGGTGAGAAGCGAGCGGCAAGCTCGAAGGATCGAGACTGCGACGACGTATGGGACCAGAGCCAGCTGGCGACGATCAGTCAAACTCGAGCGCGCCAACCGTCATTCGACGCCGGCGTCACCTGACGCTACTCGAAACGCAGACAGGTTGGCGGGAGAGCCACATCGAGGAGTCACCGGCCTCGAGGCTCCGCCGGCTGCGCGCTTTCCGACCGTACTTCTCGATTCGAATCCGGTTCGTCTTCAGTCTCGTTTGCGGTCTTGCCTGGGCAGTGTTCGCGATCTGGATCTCGCTGGGTTGGCTGACCCAACTTGGCGAGTCGATTACCCTGCCCGCCGCGGTTGCTCTTCTCGCGGGTCTCGTGTTCGTGCCGGCCTACGCGAGCGCTCAGCTGGTCGCCGCGCTCGTCCTCGATCGACCCCGGCCTCTCCGATTTCTCCAACGCTATCCGGCACTGACGCTGGTGCTTTCGGTCCGGGACGAACGCGACCGGATCGAGGAGACGCTCACATACGTCTTGCGCTCTGACTATCCGGGCGAACTGACCGTCCTCGTCGTTGACGACGGCTCCACGGACGGTACGCACGAGATCGTCAACGCAATGGGCTTCGTCGACGATCGTCTTGAGTTGATTCGCGGGGCTCGTCAGGGAAAAGCGAGGTCCCTGAATCACGCCCTCGAGCAGGTCTCGTCGCCCCTTGTTGCGACGATCCATGCGGGTACCGTACTGATGCCGTACTCCCTCCGTCACGCGGTCGCGCGACTGCTCTGCTCGCCTCCGGATACGGTCGCAGTCGCCGGGTCGGTCCTTGTCCGTAACTCCCGTGACGGTCTCCTCGCGCGAATGCAGGAGTGGGAGTACTTCCTGGGAATTGCGTCGGCCCGTCGTCAGCAGGCGTTTCTTCAGGCAACACTCGAAGCGCCCAGCGCGTTCAGTGTCTACGACCTGAGGGCCCTGCGCGCAGTTGGCGGTTGGCCGACAAGCCCGGGCGACGATCTTTCCCTCACGCTAGCGATGATCAGGGACGGTGGCCGGACGACGTTCGAACCGTCCGCGATCGCATTTGGTGAGGCTCCGAGTGATCTGCCTCACTTCGCAAAACAGCGTCATCAGTGGGCGCGAAGCCGGATCGACGGACTCCGAGAGCATGGCCGGAGTCTGCTGCGATCACGCAGGCTCGCCGCGCACTCCGTCGCACTTGACTGTCTCCATCCGTATCTCGACGCGGCGTACGCACTTGCAGTCGTACCGGGGTTGATTCTCGCGCTCACGGGGAATTTCGCCATCATCGGACCGCTGCTCGTCGCCGTTCTTCCCATGGCGATCTCAGCGTCACTCGTGATGTTCCTCCACCAACGCCGGGTCTTCGCCAAGCTCGGTCTCCGAGTGCGGTGGAACCTGCTCGGTTTCGTGCTCTATCTGCTGGCGTACCAGATTCTGGTTGCGCCAATCGCGCTCGCCGGCTACGCGCGCGGATTCTCGGAAGCCCGACGCAAGAGCTAGGCTGGCATCAGCTTCGTTTCCAAGGTCGACGCCGCTCCTGGCTGCGCTGCTCGGTGTACGTGCGAAGCTGCTCTGCAATGGCCTTGCGAAGCGCCTGTTGCCGCTGCTCGTGAGCTTCGGGGTCGTCGGTAGGACTCGTTGACTCGTCCTGGGTGTCGAAGATATCGGGTTCGTCCTCCTTGGGGCCGGGCGGAGCCACTCTCTCGGTCGTGCGATCTCGAGTCCCCAGAACCTCGCGCAGGAAGGAGGCTTCGGCCTCTGCGCGCGCCGCCCGTTCGCGGGCCTCGGCGAGTTCTTCAGACAACCGACGAACCTCGGCAAGCGTGCGCTCCCAGACCTCGATTGGTACCAGCTCACCCGGCGAAGCCGAGCCGCTCGTGAAAGACTCCGCGGTTTCGGCGGCCGCGGCCTCGTTGGATTCTGGACTCGGCTGAGATTCGGCCATTAGCGTGACACTTGGAGATGAAGGACGGAGCTCCGGTTTTGGGGTCTGGTACACGGTAAAGCGTGACGGCTGAACGAGCAATCGAGAAGCCGGCGACTGCAGGCCCGGCAGTCGGCGATGTGTCACAGCGGCGCGCGGGTTACTTCTTTGTGATCGGTGCGGCCGTGTGCTTTGGCACGCTCGGGATGTTCAGCCAGTTTTACTTCGATGCAGGTGGCGAGCCTTTCGGGCTGATGTTCCTGCGGTTTGTCGCTACCGGTCCGATTTTGCTGGCGCTCGCACTTGTTCGCGGTGATCGATTCCCGCCGTTTCCGGCGGCTGTCGCGGGCCTAGCTCTCGGTGCGCTTCAGTTCGGCGTGGCGTACGCACTCTTCGAGGGGTTCGATCGAGCGCCCGTCAGCCTCGTCGTCCTTCTCTTCTTTATCTATCCAATACTCGTAGCGATTGGGGCAGTCCTCCTTCTGCGCGAGGAGTTTGGCGTGATCCGTCGGATCGTGCTCGGCGTTGCGATCGTCGGTCTTGCCCTCACGATCGGCATCCCAGGCTCGGCGCCGGTTGCGGGCATCGCCGCGGGTCTCGCAGCCGGGCTCTGCGTTGCTGGACTGATCCTCGGCGCGCGGGCGGTGATGACCCGTTGGCCCACCAGCCCGCTCATGCTGACAGCACTGATGTTCATCGGACCGGCGGTCGTGTTCGCGCTCGTCGCTCCTGCGACGAGCCTGGACTTCGACGTCGATACCTCAGGTTGGGCGGCGGCGGCAGGCGCCGTCTTCGTCGCTGCAGTCGTTCCGATCGCCTTCTTTTACACCGGCGTCAAGCTCATCGGCGCCGGCAGCACCGCGTTGCTCGGATCATTGGAGCCGCTCGTCGCGGTGCTCCTGGCGTTCGCGGTTCTCGGTGAGTCGCTCAGGGCCCTTCAGCTTGCGGGAGGCGCGCTCATCGTGCTTGCGGTCGCGCTGCTTGGCCTTGAGATGATGCGCCCCCGGCCGGCCGCTCGAGAATCAGCTTCAGACGTCTGAAATCTTGCTCGGCCTGACGCCTCGCAGTCCGCACGGCGACTGCGCCGGCAACGCGGGGCAGACCCCTCACTTTTCCGCGCGCGGTCACCGTGATCTCGGTTCCCGCTGGTGCCTCTCTAAGGAGGTGCTCGACCGTGAGCGACACAGGTTTCGAGTCGACGTTGATCGTGAAGTTCTGCGGCGGATCGTAGGTCGCGATCACGACTGAGGACTCGATCTGACGACCGAGAAAGCTTCGCCTTTCGGTGAAGGTCAGGCCCACTTCTGGTCGGCCGTCCCAGTTCCGGCGGACCTCTTCGACGCTCGGCTGCCAGGCCGGGAGGTTCGTCGGATCCGCCAGGTAGTCGAAGACCTCGGCCGGCGGGCGGTCGATCACGACGCGATGGGTGTACTCCACGGCGTTGAGACTAGCCGGCCGTACGGAAGGTCCTTGCCGACGACCGATGCTACCCGACGCGCTTGACGGTCACTCGCGCGATGAAGCGTCCCCAGCCGTGCTGTGCCTTCGAGAGGTCGGCTTTACCCGTAATGCCGCCCGACAATGTAATCGCCTTCATCTCTTTCGGACCGACGCCGTGGGCACCCAGGCATGGGACGTCTCGAGCGCTCTCGCTGTTCTGCTCTGCACCCGCGTCGTGGGCCCGGACGTTGATCCGCTTGACTGCGCCGACTTTGGCGGCCGGAAGCCTGGCACCGCTCTGACCAGCGAAGGTGTCGTTCGAACAGACAGCCATCGATGCCCAGCTCAGCCGCAGATGACGCCTTGTCGTCTCGACGGTAAAGCGGACCGTGCGTCCCGGGGCAATCCGCGAAGCGACCCCGACCGATTTCTTGCGAACGCCGCGCTGGCGTCGGAGTTCCTGGGCGGCAAGCGCCGTCCCACCGTCCTTGGCGAGCTCCGCAATGCCCGGCGTCGCCCGCTTGCCGACCTGAAAGAGCTTGGCGCTCCTGTTGTGGACGCCAAAGACAACCGGAGTCAGATCGGCTTTCGAGAGGTTCTTGATCGTCACCTGGAAACTCAGCTTGTCGGCGGCCGAGGCGTCCGGGCTCGAGACGCTTGCGGACAGGCCGACAACAAGCAACGTCAAGATGAGGAGTGTGCCCCTGGGTGCTCGAAGACGACGCGTGCGCATTGACCCCGTAATCGACGATCGAAGAAGAGAGTTCGAGTTTCTCGGCAAGAGGTTACCGAGACCATCTTGCCGTCGAGTTACGGCGTGCTTACGAGTCCCTTACGCGCGAGAGTTTCGTTCGTTTCCAGCCCCACCGTCTTCCTGAGAACCAATCGAAGGACGGGCGCGCTCGCACGCCCAGTGACATAAGAAGAAGCTGAGCGGCTCGAGTGGGGACCGGGACTACCCGCCGGGCCGCTCGTCCCGGTCGGAATGTCTGTGTCGCGAGTTGCGAGACAAGGATTGACCCGAATCGGTGCGGACGTTCGTTGTCCGAATTCCGCTTGTGAAGTGGGATAGAGGCTAAATCGTGGCTATAGCTCGATGGCTGAAAAGCCCATCTTCTGAGTATCGTTGTTCCATCGCCGTACCATCGGTCGAACCAAAAAGAAAGGGCTCGATCAGATCGACCGAGCCCTTTAGGTGGAGAAGCTACGTTTGCTTTTCGATGAGCTGTTCAAGTAGGCGATTCGTCTTCTTTGTCTGATCGATGAGCTGCTTCACCAGTTCGTTTGTCTTGCTGGTTGTTCCTGGTTTCGATGGGCTCTTACCCACTTGTCCTTCCTTTCTCCAGCTTCTTTATTCATCTTCATTGATGATCTGGGTGTGAAGTCCTCCCCTTCGGCAGTCCAGCGAATCAGAAGCGATGGGATCGTTGGAGAGTTCCTCACATTTTTCGATGATGACTTGGAGTCGGCGTCGTGCTTCGGCCTTCGATGGTTCCTTTTTCTCTGGGAGAGGGAAACTGGTCATTGGACGAGGTTCGTCTGCGTAGTCTCTGGTGGTATCTGTGGGCTGGTCGTGTGCGTCAGAGCTGCTGCCACTGCATCCTGCGTCGAAGAGGGCGAGTGCCAGGATTGCTGCGATGAGTCCCAGAGGCCAGCGGCGGCGGGCCATTCTTTGAGTGTAGGCGCGACGGGCTCTAAGGTCCAGCTTCATTTGGGTGACTCCTTCCATAAGAAGAGCCTCGCCATCCGAGAGGGACGACGAGGCTCTTGGTCTGACGGGGCCGACTGCTAGCTGGTGACGAGGAAGCACCCGAACACTGGTCGGCCCAGACTCGGCGGAACACTGTGAAGGCTGCTCGGCAAGTGATGGAGCAGGCTCGGCGGGATGGACTCATCACCAGAAATCCGTTCGGGCCTGATGTTCTCAAGGTCACGTCTGGTGAGACTCGAATCAACCCTCTTCGCTCGTGGTCTGAGGTCGAGCGGGTCGCTGAGGCTGCGGGCTTCTACGGCCCGTTCATTCGCTTTGCTGCCGCTACTGGTCTTCGCCCTGGCGAGCTGGTCGCGTTGCAGTGGGGCGACCTCGATTTGGAGGCTCGGCGCGGGGAGGTTCGGCGAGCCGTGAAGATGGATGGATTACTCGGGCCTCCTAAGACGAAGACGGGGAAGCGTGTGTTCGTGTTGTCGAAGCGGGCTCTGGGTGCTTTACGCGACTGGCAGGAGGTTCCTGGCTTCCCTGAGCAGTGGGTGTTCGCGAATCGTGATGGTGAGCGGATCGACTGGCGCTCTTTTCGCCAAGTCGATTGGTATAAGGCGTTGACTAAGGCGGGTCTTGCGAAGCGGGGAGCGAATCAGCTCCGACACACCTTTGCCACTCTGAGCTTGGCGTCAGGTGTGGGGATCGATTTGGTTGCGTGGCAGCTCGGGCACAGCTCAATCGAAATCACGAGTCGGCACTACGCTGCGTGGCTCCCTGCTCGTGCTGACCTCCTGGAACGTCAACTGAATGCGTAGTTCTATTGGGTGTACCATCGGGGTGTCAGAAACCGCTTGGTTGAGCTAAATCGCGCCTGGTGCTAGGAAGACTGCGGGACAAGGATTCGAACCTTGACTTCCTGGTCCAGAGCCAGGCGTCCTGCCATTAGACGATCCCGCAACCGGTCACTACTTTAGCCGCTCAGCGACTCGAACTTGGCCCACGAGCCGAAGTCGACGAACTGCGCTCGACCTCAGAGTTGGAGTCGGTAGAGGGGGATCAGTGTCTTTTCCGCCTCCGCGTCGATGCGTGCAACAACCTCCACCATCGTCTCGAGTCCTGAGCCGCGGAGCTTGGCCTTTAGGAGTTCATCAACCTGATAGACGCCGGACGAATTGTTCATCTGAATCTCGATGAGAATCGGCGTCGTTTCGCCGTCTCTGACCTGAACCGACTCGATCGCCGCTGCAGAAAGCGAGTGGATCGAAACGCGGCCTCGCTCGAACGGGATGCGCGAGCGTCCGGCGGACATGTCGAGTGCATCTGCCACCCGAACGACGCCGGCCTCGACCGTCAGCGGCCTGCCGTCGTGGCGATGAGTGGTAATCGCTTGGAGGACCTCGGAAACGATCACCGTCTTCTCCGGTTCTTCATAGATGCCGGTGAGAAGGGAGCGGATCTTAGGGTCGGCCAGAATGATGCTCATGTCCTCGTGTGCATCGCGGTGAACCGACATTCCGATGTCGTGCAGGAGGGCGCCGAGCACGACAATGACCTCAGCGTCGTCCGTGCTCATGCCGTAGTCCTCGACCGTGGACGGCTCAACCTTGTGCTTCGTGAGCTGACGAAGGAGTTTGAGCGCGATGTTGGCGACGATCTGGACATGCACCCAGGAGTGGTCGTTGATCTCGAGCCGCTTGACCGCGTTGATGTTCGCGACGTGCCACCAGGCCTTCACCTGATCGTCCGCGTTGACACGGTCGAGGACCTTGCCAAGCTTTCGATTCGAGCGCCGCGGGACGCGAATCCGCATGTGTGCGGCCGCCTCGGCCGGCGTGAGACGCGTATCTTTCTCGGCCTCGGCGGTGAGTTCGACGTCGAGCGGTTCGAGGCCCGATTCCTCGATCTCGGTCACCTCGAAACCCTAGATGATGGCGGGTCACTCACGGTGCCCGTAAAGAGGGGTTTCCCCGCGACGCCTGACTCAAACCGGTTGGCGGGCCAACTCATCCAGTTCGCGAAGCTCGAAGTAGACGACAGTCCACGCCGAGGCAACGAACGGAACGGTCACGCTGTTGGCAATGACGCGGGAGAGGTAGAAATCGAAGAAGGTCGGCGCCGGCTCGAGTAGCGTGAGGATCACCGTGTTGATGATCGTCGCGAGGATGACGGTCACAAGGATCACGCCAAACACCCGCAGGGCGTTGCCGCGCACAAGACGCATCGAGCGCCCGAAAGCGTCGAACGTGCTCTTCTCTTCAAGGACGACGGCCGGCGTGATAAGGCTCCAGAATGTGAGGAGGACGAGCCCGGGGATCACGAAAGCGACCAATCCGAGCGCGATCCCGAACGCGGCAAGCAGGCCCGCGACGATGAGGGTCACGAGCCGCGGACGGACTCGCTGGAAGACTTGCTCGATTGTGAGCGTCGGCTTCCCGTCGCGAAGATCCGCTACGAGAACGACGAGAGCGCCCTGGAGAAGGAAGACGCCGACGACGGTAACGACGACCGAAATCCCGGCGAGGAGAAGCGTGGCGCCACCTGCGGCATCTGTCAGTGCGTCTACGAGGGCGAGAAAACCGAAGATGACGAGGGCAGCGGCGATTAGCCGAAGGGAGTGGCGTGTAAAGATGAACCAGCTCTCTTCGAAGACTTCTCCAAATTGCAGCTTCCGCCGAGACGGCGGGGGCAGGATTCTGCTCACGCCGGAAGCTTGCCTGCCCCTCTAGTTGCCAGTGCCGCGGACCTCTCGGAGGCGGTAGTAGAGGAGCGTCCACGACGTCGCGATTAGTGGTGCCGTCAGACTCGAGGCCACCACGTCGGTGACGAATTGCCCGAGGCCGGTCGGCAGCCAGAAGAAAATGAGCCCCACGACGAGCCAGCCGGCGATATAGAGAAGGAGCGTGAGCACGATGACGCCGAAGACGCTCCACCCATACCCGCGCGTGAGGTCCCGGCTTCTTCCGAAGGCCTCCCAGACGGAGGAGTCCTCGAGCATGATCACCGGCACGATCAGAATCCACCACGTGAGCAGAATGAGCCCTGGAACGATGAGAAAGATCAAGCCGACCGTGACGCCCAGCCAGGCGAGAAGCCCTGCGCCGAGCAATGCACCAAGTTTGGGGCTTACCCGAGATAACGTTTCCCCGGTGCCGAGATCAGCTCGGCCGTCGCGAACGTCCTCGACGGCCAGAACGAGGGCGCCCTGAACCCAAAAGATCCCGACGATTGAGACGATTAGGCCGATCAGACCACCGGCAATACCGAGGACAATTCCCAGTGCGAGCGTGATCAGCGCAAGGAGGAGAAAGACCACCGCCGCGATCGCGACGAAGTGCCGCCAGTGGCTCTGATACAGACCCCAGGCGTCGCCGACGATGCCGCTTGCACTCACTTCAGCTCAGCCTAGAGCACGACCCGGCCGGCGGTTCAGGGTTTCTGGTGAAGCCGAAGCCGATGGATCCAACGACTAGCT
>CAYTCZ010000144.1:0-4158 GCA_964436315.1 uncultured Gaiellales bacterium
GAACGTCTCAGATGTGCCGAGAACGATCTGTCTCAGATGTCCCGGGTCCTAACATTCGGCGTTCGCGCAACGGCTTGACCAAAACTTGACCACGCGCCGATCTCGGCCGACTACGATCTCAATCTAGAGGACGAAAGGTCCCTACTTGCAGGCCTTTTCGTGATGGAGCTAACCGGACTCGAACCGGTGACCTCCTGGGTGCGATCCAGGCGCTCTCCCAACTGAGCTATAGCCCCGAGCCGGCGGGAATTCTAGCCGAGGGCGCGTCTCGATCAGGGCCCGCTTCACGTGCCGAGCAAGCAGCCGAGACTTAGGATAGAGCCGTGCGCGCGGTGGTCTTCAACAACGCCGGGGAGCCACACATCGCGGAGCTTCCACCCCCGGAGGGAAACGGCGAACTCGCCAAGGTTCTCGCGTGCGCTCTGTGTGGAAGCGACGTCGAGAAAATCGGCCGCGTTCCGACCGGGACGGTGCTCGGGCATGAGGTCGTCGCGCAGCTAGAAGACGGACGGCGTATGGCGTTGGTTCATCATCAGCCGTGCGGCGAATGTGAGCGGTGTAAAGCGGGCCGCGAGTCCACGTGCGAGCAGTTCCCGACTGCGACGATCGTTCCCGGCGGCTTTACCGAGGTCGTGCGGGCGAGCTCGGGAGTCGAGATCCCGGAAGGGGTGGACGACGTCTATGGGACGTTCGCCGAACCGCTTGCGTGCGTCCTTCGGGCGGTCGATGGGATACCGACCGGGCGCATCCTCGTAGTTGGCTGCGGATTTATCGGTCTCCTCTTCGTCCAGGTCCTGCTGCGGCAAGGGAACGACGTGGTCGTCGTTGATCCGGTCGAAGAACGCGTGAAATTAGCCGTCCAGCTGGGAGCGAGTGCAGAGAAGGGGCCCGTGACCGGAGCGGTTCTCTGCTCTCACGGCGGGTTGAACGAGGCACTCGCAAGCCTCGATCCCGGTGGAACGCTTATCGTGTTCGCCGCGCCCGAAGGCTGGGTTCCAATCGACCTCGATTCGATCTACCGAAAGGAACTCGCGATCCAGGGATACCGCTCGGCTACGCCATGGCACATGCAGCAAGCCGTGAGCACGCTCGCCGACCTGGATCCGGTCCCTGTGACGGTGTTGCCTCTGGAGGAGTTCGAGAGAGGTCTCAAGCTTTACCGGAAACGGAAAGCGCTGAAGGTGGTCTTTCGTCCGTGACGCCGAGCATCATGCGGGCGGTTCGATTCTACGGCGTGAGCGACATCCGGGTCGAGAACGTTCCGGTGCCAGAACCGACCAACGGCGAGGTGCTCGCCCAAGTCGAAGTCGCGTTGACGGACGGAACCGACGCGAAGGCGTTCCGACGCGGCCATCCGGTCTTGCTGTCGGATCCGCCGAGTCCGTTCGGCCATGAGTTCTGCGGCTACGACGTCGAGACCGGTCGCCGAATCGTCGCGGCGAACTCCGCTCCTTGCGGCGAATGCCCGCCGTGCATCAGAGGCGAGGAGACTCTGTGCGAGGATCTCTTCCCCCTGCTGAACGGCGCCTATGCCGAGTTTGTTCTGATCCCGGAGCGAATAGCCGAGCGGAACATGCTCGCGGTTCCAAAGCTGATGTCCGCTGAAGTGGCTGCAATGACTGAGCCTCTCGCCTGCTGTCTCCGCGGCATCGAGCGCGCGGAGGTGAGTCCCGGACAGACTGTTGCGGTGATCGGCCTCGGCTCGATCGGGCTCATGCTGTGCGCTGCCGCCAAAGACGCGGGCGCGACGGTCATCGGCGTCGGAGGGCGCCCCGAGCGGCGAGAGCTCGCTCGTGACTTCGGCGCGTTGCCCGGTGACGGCAAAGGTGCCGACGTCGTGATCGAGGCCGCTGGGACGAAGGAAGCGTGGGAAACAGCCTTAGAGCTCGTGCGCCCGGGCGGCACTGTGCTTTTCTTTGGCGGACGCGAGCGGGCGATCGACACCTTCCGACTGCACTACGAGGAACTCACGCTGCGGGGCTCGTTCCACCACACGCCCAAGACGCTCCGGGCGGCATTGGCGTTCCTGGCTAGCGGTGCGTATCCGTGGGAACGCCTGGTTACACATCAGGTCGGTCTCGATGGCATCGCCGATCTCTTTTCGGATCCACCGCGGGATCTGCTCAAAGCGGCCGTGCTGCCTTAGGCATTCGAGCCGGCCGGCCACACCAGAACCGGGGCAGGCTCGATCGGGCCGGTTAGGATGACCTCGACTGCGAAGGAGGATGAATGGGTCTACTAAGTCGCGCCTCGACGGTCATCAAGGCCAAGATCTCGAAGCTGCTTGATCGCGCCGAAGATCCGACAGAGACGCTCGATTACTCGTACGAGCAACAACTGGACCAACTTCAGAAGGTCAAGAAGGGCATCGCAGAGGTCGTGACGGCCAAGAAACGCCTCGAGTTTCAGCAGCAGAAGCTCGAGAAGGACGTCGAGAAACTCGAACTCCAGGCCCGTCAGGCTGTCTCACAGGACCGCGAGGATCTCGCGCGGGCCGCGCTCGAACGAAAGGCGGTGGCCCAGCAGGAGCTCCAGTCGTTGGATCAGCAGGTTGCGGGACTCGAGGCTCAACAAGAGAAACTGATCGAGAGCGAGAAACGCCTCTCGGCAAAGGTCGACGCGTTCCGCACCCAGAAGGAAGTCATCAAGGCGCAGTACTCGGCGGCTGAGGCCCAGGTTCGGATTGGCGAGGCAGCAGCCGGAATCGGCGAAGAGATGGCCGACACCGGACTCGCAATTCAGCGCGCCCAGGACAAGACCGAGCAGATGCAGGCGCGGGCCGCGGCGGTCGACGAACTCGTCGAGGCGGGGACTCTCGAAGATCTGACGTCCGACAAGACGCTCCTCGACCGGGAGCTCGAGGCACTGAGCGCGGGCGCACAGGTCGAGAGCGATCTCGAGAGGCTCAAGGCTGAAGTCGGCGCGGGCGAGCAGCAGAAGGAGCTCGAAGAGGGTGAGGAGTCGTGATAGCGCGCGTCATGGGTGAAGGGCAGTGGCGCCTGAGCGACGATCTCATTGCGAAGCTCAACGAACTCGACGATGCTGCCATGGAGGCCCTCGAACGAGATGACGAGGCGCAGCTCGACGAGCACCTCGAGGAGATGGCAGCGCTCGTGCGCAGTGAGGGTGAGCGGCTGCCCGACGACGAGCTGTATCCGTCGGATGTGATCATCCCGCCGACTGACCTCACCCTCGAGGAGACGCGGCTGCTCTTCTCGGACGACGGGCTCGTGCCGGACATTCCCGTCTAATCGGACGGATCACCTAGCTCGTCTAGTGGTCCGGCGGAGGTGGTCAGTTCGACGCGCGAGCCGGACGGCTTCTGCCGGGCTGCCGAAGAACGGCTTACCGTGTCCGACAACGATGGTCTCGGCAGCCAACTTCTCGATCAGGGAGAGTGATTCGCGCGCCTCTGAGTGATCCTCGTTGAACGGTGGCACTCTCGGGCCCCTCCGACCGCCGAGCCCCATTGTCCCGATCGCATCTCCGGCAAATAGCACGCCACGTTCCTCTGACAGCAGCACGCAGTGGCCAGGACTGTGGCCCGGAGTGTGGATCGCGCGGAGGTTCCCGGGGATATCGAGCGTCTCATTGCCTGCGTATGTCTGGAGCTGGCTGACGGGCGTTACCCGCGTGCCGCCGTTACGGAGGGAATGTGCCATATATCGGAGTACCTCCGGACGCCACAGGTTCGGAACGATGCCGCGCGGAACAGGCACTTTGCCCGTCCGTATTCCCTCCGCGTCTCCCCCGGGTGCAAACACAGCGGCGCCGGCTTCCCTGCCAATCCTCGCGGCCGAACCGACGTGGTCCGGGTGGTGGTGAGTGAGCACAACGGCGACGACATCACGAAGGGGGCGGTCGAGCTCGCGAAGCGCCGCGGGTAGCTGTTCGTAGTACCCCTCGAATCCGCAGTCCACGACAGAAATCCCGTCGTTCTCGACGAGCAGATACCAGCCAACCCAGCGAGTGCCTAGCCGGTAGACGGAGTCGGTTACCTGATCCGCGGAAGGCATCGCAGCCGAGCATAACGCTGAGGTTGCCACGACAGAGGGCGGCGAACCGTGTGCCGTTTGCCAGCGACGGATCGCAAAGCCGATCCTCCAGCTACAAGCCGCTCCGATCCCTCCCACCAAATGCACTCCAGCAATGCACTCC
>CAYTCZ010000144.1:4258-8960 GCA_964436315.1 uncultured Gaiellales bacterium
AATGCACTCCAGCAATGCACTCCCCACCCATGTTGGGTGGGGACCGAGGTCCACCCACCACCCAATCGCAATCCTGGCAGCCCTGTTGTCACGCGAGACGAACGAAGCGCGCCGTTTCAGCAAGCTCCTCAAGGTCGACCGGCGTGTGCACTTCCAACAAGAGTCCACCTCGGCCGACTCAGCGGCTCGACGCCAGTCCTGACGTCACAGCTGGCACAAGGCTGCCGATGCAGCATTTGCGCGCTCGTCTGAAGTCCGACCGCGAACGATCGAACCTGTGACCCGATCAGGGCAATGTGTCGAGTACAGGCGCCTCGTCGAAACTCGGTCGACCGCAACCCCTACTCAAAAGGAGCATCGAAGAGCGCGAGCCAGCGTGAGAGGTCCTGTTCGATCGGCAGCTCGCCTTCGAGCTCGTTTTTCAGCCGCATCTCTTCCGGATTGTCCCTTTCCTGGCCCTCACCGGTCGGCACGAACGGCCAGAAGGTTCCACGTTTGAAGCCGTAGATCAGCTGCTTCTCCTGCTCGCCGTCGGTGAAGACGAATGTTGCGGCGAGGAGTTGCCCTCCGAACCCGCGAGCCTGAAGCTCCGACGCGACGATGTGTACGGAGTGGACGAGGTCATCGAAATCCTTGTCCCGGACGACGATCCACTGGAAGCCGTAGCTGTCGGAACGGCGCCGCACTTCCGAGCCGGAGCTCTGCGCCGTCATCGAGAGAAGCTCATCGATCTCGGTCTCGGCCCGCGCGAACTCGCCGGCGGAGAGCGGCTTGAAGACCACCGCCGCAACACCCGCCGACCGCAGACCGAGCTCGGCATGCAGCGTTATCTCAGCGGTGGACAGCGCAAAGAGCTTGTCGAGGCTGGCACCGCGAAGTCTCTTCTTGCCAAAGAGAACATCGAGCAGGCCCATGTGGAGATTTATGCCACTCGGGCGGAGTGTCTCGCGGACGCGACCTGCGGGATCGAGACTAGGCCGCCTCGGGTCGACCCATCTCCTGGGCGATCTCGGCGAGCTTCGCGATCCGCTTCTCCAGCGGCGGGTGCGTCATGAAGAGCTCGCCAACCGACTTCCGAACGCTCACGGGAACGATGAAGAAAGCGTTCATACCTTCGACCTCGCGGAGATCGCGCGCCGGAATGCGGGTCATCTGATTCGAGATCTTTTGCAGCGCACTCATCAGATACTCGGGCGCACCAGTAATGACAGCCGCGCCACGATCGGCCGCGTACTCGCGATACCGCGACAGAGTCAGGATCAGGACGTAGCTGATCACGTACGTCAGGATCGCCACGCCGATCATCACGACGAATGCGAGTGCTCCCGCGTTGTCGCGGCTCCCACGGAACATGCTGGAGTAGATGCCGAAGCGAACGATCATCGCTGCGACCATCGAGAAGAAGCTCGCGACGGTCATGATCAGCACGTCCCGGTGCTGGATGTGAGCGAGCTCGTGCGCCATCACCCCTTCGACCTCTCGTGGATCGAGTCGCCGCCACAGTCCCTCGGTCACCGCGACTACGGCGTTCTTCGGGTTTCGTCCGGTCGCAAAAGCATTCGGTACGTCGCTGGGGATCACGGCCACCCGCGGCTTGGGAAGATCGGCCATCGCGCACAGGCGCTCGACCATGTCGTGGAGCTCGGGCGCCTGCTCTCGGGACACAACCTTCGCGCCTGAGGCCTTCAGAGCGAGCTTGTCCGACGTGAAGTACTGAAGGAGCGCAAGCGCTCCGATGATCACGATCACGGCCGCGATCGAAAGGTTCAGAACCGAAAGCAGCACGACGAAGAAGACCACGTAGAGCAGTCCAAGCAGAAACGTGGTCAAGAACATGCGGGCCGAGAGGCCCCTGTCGCGCCCGAAGGCCTTCCGTTTCATCTCAGCTCAATCTCGGTCGTTAGGAACGATTTCTTCGATTGTAGCCGCCGGATTCTTGGAGACCGTCCGTGTGTCTCGCTCTTCATCGCTGCCTAACACCCGAGCACAGGGACAACGAGGCGACGAGAAAACGCTCGCCCGAACTCCGTACCACAACTGCCGAGCTGGCTCGTCCAGACGCTGCGGCCGTGTAGACTCGCGCCTCGATGCGCCGGCTCATTCTCGTGCTTTCTGTCGCTTCCGTTGTGGGTATCGTCCCCTTCGTTACCGGCTGTGGCCCGGCCACCGACGAGACGCCGACTGCGGAAACGATTGTCGGCGACGTCACGGAGCCGGCTCCACCCGCGCTTCCCGAGGGAAATCCTGAAGCTGGCCGGCAGGTCTTCCTCGACTCGGGCTGCGGCTCGTGTCACATCGTCGGAGACGCCGGCACCAACGGCACGGTCGGCCCTAACCTCGACGAGTCGATGCCGTCGTTTGAGCTTACGGTCGATCGGGTAACGAACGGGCAGGGCGCGATGCCGGCTTTCGGCGATCAGCTCACCGAGGAGCAGATCGCAGACGTCGCAACCTACGTCGTCGCCGCGACTCAAGGCTGAGCCCCCCCGCGGACATCCCATCTGATGTCGCAGCGATTGCCTGCGATTTCGATCGGACGCTCGTGTGGGAGGACAACGTCGTTCTCCCGCGCACGAAGGCGGCAATCTCCAAGGCACAGACATCCGGCATCCCCGTCGTCATTGCCACCGGGCGCATGTATCGATCGATCAGGCCATACGTAAACGACCTCGGGCTGGACCATCCCGTCATCTGCTACCAGGGTGCCGTCGTTGCTGACCCAACCACGGACGAGTTCCTTCTGCACGAGCCGATCGATCTCGAGCTCGCCCGTGAGGCGATCGCGGCGGTCGAGGCTCACGACTTCCCACTCAATTGCTACGTCGATGACGTCCTCTATGTCAGTGAGCTCTCATCCGAATCGGAGAGATACGCCGGCTTCCAACACCTCACCGTCCATCCAGTCGGCAATCTGCTGGACTGGCTCGAGAGCCCACCGACCAAACTCGTCGCGATCGGAGAGCCGAGCCTCGTCGACCAACTCGAGATCAGCATGAAGGCCCACTTCGGCAACCGCCTGTTCATTTCTAAGTCACTCCCCTACTTCCTCGAGTTCGCGAGCCCGAACGTGTCCAAGGGATCAGGCCTCGCGTTCGTCGCGAAGCGGCTCGGCTTTCAGCTCGAGCGAACCATCGCGTTTGGAGACGGCGAGAACGACGTCGAACTCCTGGAGGCAGCCGGTTACGCAGTCGCCGTCGAGAACGCCCATCCGCGCGTCCGAGAGCTCGCCGACTTCGTCTGCGCACCCGCCTACGAGGAAGGAGTCGCGGCGGTTCTCGAAGGACTGCTAGCCGAGAGTCGGTAAGCAGTGCGAGTCTGTTTCCGGCTCCGACACTAAACTCATCTGCCGTGATCGACGTCAAGGCTGCACGCAACGATCCCGACTCGTGGCGCGAGGCGCTCGAACGCAAAGGAGCCGCTGCCGCCTTCGACGAGCTGATGGAGGCAGACCGGGCCTGGCTTGAGCTCGTACCGAAAGTCGACGAGCTTCGCTCCAGGACGAAGCTCAAAGGCAAGCCCGCGCCGGAGCAGATCGAGGAGCTCAAGGAGGTCAAGGTTGAACTCCAACGACTCGAGTCAGAGCTCGCGGAAGCGGAGCAACGCCGAAGCGAGCTTCTCGCGGAGGTACCGAATCCGCCCGACCCGTCGGCGCCGACCGGTTTCGCCGAAGAGGACGCTGACGAGATCCGGCGTGTTGGTGAACAGCCGGACTTTGACTTCGAACCACGCGATCACCTCGAGCTCGGCGGAATCGACATGGAAGCCGGTGCGAAGGCATCGGGATCGCGGTTCGCGTATCGCACGGGGGACTTTGCCCTCGCGGAGCTCGCGCTCTATCGGTTTGCGCTCGACCGACTCGCGGCTAAGGGCTTCACGCCTGTCCTCCCTCCGGTCCTCGTGCGCGAAGACGCGATGTACGGAACGGGTTTCCTGCCGACTGACGAGGTCAATATCTACCGGATCGAGCGCGACGATCTCTATCTCACAGGCACCTCCGAGGTGGCGCTCGCGGCGCTTCACATGGGTGAGATCCTGGGCGCGGAACAGCTTCCGCTCCGCTACGTCGGATTCTCGACGTGCTTTCGTCGAGAGGCCGGCGCGGCTGGTAAAGACACGCGGGGAATGTTTCGAGTCCACCAGTTCGACAAGGTGGAGATGTTCGTCTTTTGCCGACCCGATCAGTCCGCGGAGGAACACGACCGGCTGCTGGCAAACGAGGAACAGCTCGTTCAGGAACTCGGCCTCCCCTATCGCGTGATGAACATCGCCGCCG
This sequence comes from uncultured Gaiellales bacterium, assembly GCA_964436315.1. Lineage (GTDB taxonomy): Bacteria > Actinomycetota > Thermoleophilia > Gaiellales > Gaiellaceae > CAYTCZ01. The sequence goes on from CAYTCZ010000144.1 coordinate 8,532, forward strand.
GAGACCTGGGTGCCTCGGCTGTCAAGAAGTACGATATCGAGGCGTGGTTTCCGTCTCAGCGACGCTACCGGGAGATCACGTCGACCTCGAACACGACTGACTACCAGGCTCGGCGCCTGGAAGTGCGTTTTCGTGGCAAACACGGTGCACAGGTCGCACACACCCTGAACGGGACGGCCGTGACCGCGCGCGCGCTGCTCGCAATCATTGAAAACAACCAGACCGGGGACGGTACGGTCACGGTTCCGCCGGTGTTGCAGGACTTCGGCGCACCACCCACCATTACGGCTTAGGCCACTGCGACGACTACACTCTCCCCGCTCGGCGGGGTGGCTGAGCGGTCGAAAGCGACGGTCTTGAAAACCGTTAGGCGTGAAGAGCGTCTCGTGGGTTCGAATCCCACCCCCGCCGCTCAACCATGCGGGATTC
>CAYTCZ010000145.1:0-8925 GCA_964436315.1 uncultured Gaiellales bacterium
ACGCGGCGGTGAGCAACGCAAGTCCCGGCTTGCGGAGCATTGGTTTCGACCTCCCACATTCGTTTGAGGGTTCGCGGCTGGATCTGTCTGGACTCTCTGCGGCGGTATCTCGGGCCCGCGAGAGACGGCGGACGGGTCCTTGCCTGCTCCGGTCGGCCGTTTCGGCGGTCGGCTGTATCCCTCGAACGCGCGTTTGCTTGGAGGCGGGCAGCCGTTACCAGCATCGAGCCACGTTCGACAGCGAGCGCTAGCTGGCAGGCTAGCGCCCGTCACAGGAGCTTGACGGAGCATGGATTCTCTAGATTGTCCCTTCGCAGGGCCGCAGCCTGCGTGTGAAACGGGGACTTCTACGGGCCGGGCGCGCCGCTGTCAAGTCGCTATTCCCGCTCTTTGCGGAAACGGGACCTCGTCCTTGCAAAATCTTTACTGAGGATCGCTCGATGGTCCTCGAAGCTCAAATCATCGGTCAAGTCCTCCCTTGTGCAGTTTCGAGCGCGGGCGGCGATGGGAAAGTCGAGCTCAGCTTGTCAGTTTTTACGCGGGAGGCGAGGCTACGTCGCTCGGTCGGCGCCCCTCATGCGTGTCTGGCTATGCGAACTGAGCCTGCTCGGTTGATCCCTCGAGAGCAAGGGTAGAGCTCTTGCCGCTTGAGCAGGCTTGCGAAATTCGGTCGAAGTACCCAGCGCCGACCTCCCGCTGGTGGCGGTGCGCAGTGTATTCGAGTCCTAGTTGGAATTCGCGCTCCTGTAGTCGAACATACGCTGGCATTCCCTCGACGGAGTATTCACTCGCTAGTTCAAACATCGAAGCATTCAAGGCGTGGAAGCCGGCAAGCGTGATGAATTGGAACTTGTAGCCCATCTTCGCTAGATCACGCTGGAAGATCGCGATCTCGTTATCGTCGAGATGGCGCTTCCAGTTGAACGATGGGGAACAGTTGTACGCCAACGGTTTGCCCGGAAATTCACTGTGCACGGCCAGTGCGAACTCTCGGGCTTCGGACAAATCCGGAGTAGCTGTCTCGCACCATAGGACATCGGCGTAGGGGGCGTAGGCGAGCGCGCGTGCGATTGCCGATTCGAGGCCGGATTCGAGGACGAAGTAGCCCTCGGGGGTCCGCTCGCCCGTCACGAATTTCAAGTCGCGGAAATCTACGTCACTCGTGAGCAGTCTGGCCGCTAGGGCGTCCGTCCGCGCAAACAAGACCGTGGGAACTCCCATGACGTCTGCGGCGAGCCGCGCAGCCGTGAGGGTACGGATAAACTGACTCGTCGGCACGAGCACCTTCCCCCCGAGGTGACCACACTTTTTCTCGGACGCGAGTTGATCTTCGAAGTGGACGCCGGCGGCTCCGGCCTCGATCATAGCCTTCATGAGTTCGAAGGCATTGAGGGGGCCTCCAAAGCCGGCCTCGGCGTCGGCAACGATGGGCGCGAACCAATCTGTCGTGTCGTCGCCCTCCGCCCAGTGAATCTGGTCGGCGCGGCGCAATGCGTTGTTGAGACGTCGTACGAGCACCGGAGCCGAGTTGGCGGGGTAGAGGCTCTGGTCCGGGTAGACGTCGGCCGCAAGGTTGGCGTCAGCGGCAACTTGCCAGCCGCTTAGGTAGATCGCTTTCAGCCCGGCCTTCACCATTTGTACGGCCTGGCCGCCCGAAAGCGCTCCCAGCGCGGGGATATGGCCGGTGCCCTGAAGCAGTCCCCAGAGTCGCTCGGCTCCGAGTCGCGCGAGCGTATGCTCCACCTGGACTGAGCCTCGAAGATCGACAACCTCTTCCGCTCCGTATGCTCGATGAATACCTTTCCAGCGCGGGCTGGTGCGCCAATGGCGCTCGAGGTTCTCGACTTCCTGAACTCGCTTGCTCACCGATTCACTGCTTCCTCTCGAGTGGTTTGGTTCAGTCCGCGACTGCCAGCTTTCGGGCCAGAGACGACGTTTGAACTTGGTGGTTCTGGGGTGAACGCCTCCCTTGGCCTCCCCGTCCAGGCGCGAGCGGCAAAACCGAGATTGTCATGCTCGTACGTAAACGAAAGCGCGTTGAGCGGAAGTCCACACTACCGCGACGTTCCTAATCACCCCCCGCAGAGGTCGTAGCTGCTCTCGACCTCCGACCATAAATCTGCGTCCTGAGGGTGATCAAGACAACTAGCACGTCGCTCCTGCCCCCTCAAAGTTACGTGGACGTGCGGTCACATAAGGACGGGCTCGCCCGCCCACCGCGCGATCGTCGGTGGCGCATTTGCGATGTGCGGTCGTTCGCGGTCGCAGAACGGTCGCAGTACTGAGTCGCGAGTACTCGAGGCTGAACTCCCTGTAGTTCCAATACATCACTCATGTTGATATTTACGTACGTATGAATCGATCTAACTTCCCACTAGAGTTAACAAGCATGTCTATACAACCAAGCAAGACTTAGCTCGAACACCCTCTTTTCTGCGTCCTTTCCTGTCGGTGACTATTCTCCTCGATCCCGCCATGTAGGTGCTCTCTTTGACTCGATCTTCGTCGGTTCGCTTCGCGTGTCAATAGGTTCTCTATTCATTCCTCTGATGAACTATGCTGAGCGATAGGCGCACAAAAATCATCGTCACGCTGGGGCCGACTCTCCTAACGGAGGAGGCTCTTCAACGGTTGAAGGCCAAAGGCGTTGATTTCGTTCGAACGAACATGTCTCATTCAAGTCTCGAGGAGCTCCGGCTTGCAGTTGACCTGGCCCGCAAGGTCGGCCTTCCGTTCATAATTGATACTGAAGGGTCTCAAGTCCGGACCGGTAACCTCGAGGCGAACTCGATGCATTTCCGCGAAAACGCGGTGGTTCAAGTCACCACTCGAGGGATCGCGACGAACAAAGAAGCGATTGTCGTACGGCCTCCGGAGATCCTCGAGCAGCTCGAGGAAGGAGACCTTCTTCATATCGACTTTGACAGCCTGATTCTTAGAGTCTGCGACACGTCTACGGCGCGCAACGGTTCCGTTACAACAAGAGTTATCACAAGCGGCTTTGTTGGCGCCAACAAAGCGGTCGTTGTGGACCCGGTAATGGATCGAAAACTAGATCTCCCAGTTCTTTCCGCCAAGGATTTTGAGTCGATCGATATTGGTCTTCGAGCTGGCGTCAAGCATGTCGCGGTGTCTTTCGTGCGGTCCAGCGGGGATATTCAAGAGGTACGCGAGGTGACGAAGGGTGAGATGAAAATCATCTCAAAGATCGAATGCCGGGATGCACTGGCCGAGCTCGAACGCATTGTACGGGCGTCGGATCTGTTGCTCATTGATCGAGGGGATCTCAGCAAAGAGATTCCGATTGAACGCATTCCTCCAACGCAGAAAGTGATTATCGATGAGGCGAGGCGACAGAGCGTCGGAGTCTTCGTCGCTACGAATCTGCTGGAGTCGATGGTCCGCCAGCGAAGGCCAACACGCGCGGAAGCCCACGATGTTATTACGACGGTCGCTGATGGGGCATCGGGGTTGACGCTTGCTGCTGAGACAGCGGTTGGGAAGTACCCGATGGAGTGCGTAAATATGATCAACCGGCTGATCCGCCACGCAGAGGCGATAATCGACGGCGGCAACGGGCCAGTCCTAGTCGCGCCTAGGACGAATCCTTTACCAGACCATCGCGATTATCTCAGTGGCGAGACGGGGTCGTCGGCACTTGTAGAACCGCACGGCGGCCAGCTCGTGAACCGATCTATCCACCAAAGCCTCTCCGAAAATCACGCGAGCTCGCTTCCTCGGGTAGTTCTGACTGAAATACAGCGGATGGAACTCGAACAGATCGCCCTTGGCACCTACAGCCCGATCGACGGGTTTCTGGGCGAAGCGGATTTTGAGTCGGTACTGGAAACCATGAAACTTGCAGACGGAACCGTCTGGCCGCTACCGATCGTCCTCGACGTGTCGACTGCGGTCGCGGGCGAACTCAGTGCGGGCCAGGACGTTGCACTTCGCTCAGAGACCGGAGAATTAGTGGGGATACTCCATCTCGAAGAGCAATACACGGTTGACCGCGAAGCCCTTGCCCGGCGTCTGTTTGGAACAACCAGCTCAAAGCATCCTGGAGTGAGGTCGATGTACGGGTTAGAGTCGGTGTTTCTCGGGGGCAAAGTAGATCTCCTTCGGCGAAGGAATTCAACAACCAAGGAGTATGAACTTAGCCCGCGGCAAGTCCGACGCCTATTCGATGAAAAGGGCTGGACAACAGTTCTTGGTTTTCACACCCGTAACGTCATACATCGTGGCCATGAGTTTCTCCAGCTTCAAGCTATGGAGCGAGAGTTTTGCGATGGGCTTTTTGTTCATCCAATTATAGGAAGAAAAAAGCCGGGCGATTATCATACAAAGTATATCGTCAAGAGCTATGAGACGATGATGAATCGGTACTATCCGCGAAAAAAGGTTGTATTCGGAGTTTGGTCCACATTTTCACGGTACGCCGGTCCGCGAGAGGCGCTCTTTACTGCGTTGTGTCGAAAGAATTTTGGGTGCAGCCATTTCATCGTCGGCCGAGATCATACAGGAGTTGGAGACTACTACGAACCGGACGCAGCCCATAGAATCTTTGATGAGTTTGAAGACCTTGGGATAGTTCCGGTCCGGTACAGTGAGGTCCTGTACTCAGGGAGATCAAAGAACTATTTCTTTGCAGCGGATGACGGCGCGCATGAAAGCCGTGACATTCTGCGCATAAGTGGCACTGAAGCGCGATCGATGTTTGCGCAAGGCAAAAAACCTCCAGCGTGGTACATGAGGCCGGAGATCTCGAAGATCATCGTTGAAGGATTACGCCGCGGCGATCCCGTCTTTCAATGACCAGAGCTGTGAGAATGCAAAACGTGAGTCGCTACGGTTCTTGGCTAACTGGCTTCGGGTGGCTGTCGGAAGCCGTCGCGCGTATCGGATACCCATAGCGGACTAAGAGTGGCAACGTGAGAAGCGTGACGAGTGCTTTATCGAACGGGTGGAGCGCCGACCGCCATCTTTCGTCCTTCGTAAGTACGACGTCCGTGTTTGCGAACCGCTGCTTCCGGCCGGCGTCGGGCCCGTGGACTTCGGGCATTGCTAGAGGATGGTCCGGTCGAAGCTGAGCAGATGGTGGCGATTGTCCCAGAAGGCGAGAAGTCCGGCGTACGGCCGAATTTGGATCCTCCATTAACTCCTCGTAGATCACGACAAGTGATCGCTCAGTGCCGTAGCGTCGACGGATCGCATCGAATGTAAGATGACGAATCATCCAGTAGGCGGCCGTCTTGAGAGCTTCGATCGGGTGGCTGCCATGTGGGTCGTCCGGAAACGCACGCGTGTGTCGAGAGAAGACGACGCCGCGTGGATCCCGGACGATCTGAACACAAGTGACGTCGAGATCGGGAGCACGGGCGAGCAAAGCGGCGTCGACAGGGTGCTTTGAGTTATCGATAATCACACGCGAGCCGGAGACGCGCGCGATCGCCTTGTAGAGATCTGAGTAGAACCCCAAATAACGCCCTTCGGCAGAGGATGTCTGCGATGCCGATCGTCGGTATAGGACCTTCAAGGCATGCCACCATGTTCTCGAGGCGGGGGCTGCCGCACGCTGGATCGATGCCAACTCGTCGAGGTTTGGTTCGAGGTAGCTAGCGCCTGGCACCAGCAGCTTCGACCAGATCGGACAGTCCCTATGCGTCCTGCCGCAGTCACAGGTGACACCCGAGCGCAGGCCTCGTTCCCAGAGCCGTCGAAGTTCCCCTCCATGGGTTGTGCTGTTGATCGTGCTCAGTACCCGCCCGAGGATCCCAGTTCCTCCCCGCGGGGAGCCGACGATGTAAACGACTCTGGTCACCAGACACCCACCAATGCTCACTTTAGGAGCAGATTCGATGTTTGCGCTGTGCTTAAGAATGGCTTTCGCTCAGGTTCCTCGAGGTCGAGAGCGAGGCTCCGATCTCGATAAAGCGGGCCCATGAAGCTCGCGCCTCCCGCTTCAGGTCCGATTCAGACCGTCTCATTTAGGAGAAATCTCCCGGCCGATTAGGCGGTGGGTACTCGGCCAGACGTCTAGCGACTAGCTGACAGTTCACGGTCACAAGAAGAGCAGGCCTAGTAGAGGAAGGACCGGGATGCGACGTCAACACTGCCCGTCGGGGCCTAAATAAGTGTCGTTGGAGCAGACGAACCCAAATCAGTCCCCGAAACCGCCTGTGCGCGACACGTCGTTCGTGCAGACGCAGAGGATTCTTTGGGCTCGGCTGGAGTATTGCCGGACCGTCCGCTCTCGGCTAGACCGTTGCTTCCGCGAGTGGCCGCAGGCGCGAAGGGCCCGGACATTTGGGTGGCGTTCAGACGCTGCTCGAACTTCGTGTGGCACCTAGGGTAGGCGAGTGATGAAGCAAATCGCGGGTGCACTCAACACTGCCCGGCCTGACTCTGGCCGGGAACCATTCTCGAGCGCGCTGCTGATTAACACAGCTTTCTTCAGGCAACTCAATGAACGTGGAGTCCGCTATTGCCACTGGAAGAGCAACTGGATGCTCGCCGACGCGTTGGCGGGCAAGACCGACCTGGACGTGTTGGTTCATCGACAAGATGCCACTAAGCTTCGAGCTATCCTCCTCGAGCTCGGATTCCAGCCGGCCGCTGAGCTCGATACCGCTCCAGTTCCCTCTGTCGAGCACTACTACGCGATCGACGACGCGAGTTGTGCCATCGTGCACTTGCACGTCTACTATCGAGTTATCTCAGGCGACAGCCTGACGAAGAGTTACCGGCTGCCTCTTGAAGAAATGCTTCTCAGCAACGTCACGCGATGCGGCTCGGTTGATGTTCCGTCGCGCGGTGCCGAGCTGGTCGTCTTTGTGCTACGCATGTCTGTGAAGCACGCGACGTTGCCTGAGCTGAGCTTGCTCCTGCGGGATTGGGAAGCTGTCGAGCACGAGGTCGATTGGCTGGTGACGAAGGAGACCCGGGACGAGGCTGCCGACCTGCTGTCCGTCTGGCTGCCGAGCGTAAACGGAGACGCTTTCGCCAATGCTCTCGACTCGATTCTGATGCAGGCTCCCCTGTGGAGGCGCGTGATCCTCGGGCGGAGGTTGCGGAAGCAATTGCGGCCGTTCGCTCGACAGGGTCGGGTCAAATCGTGGTTTGGTGCCTGGCGTGCGTTCGCTGACTCAGTCACGCACAGGCTCCGGGGCTCAAGGAGGAGACGATCGCCGACGGGTGGCGGAGCCATTGTCGCATTTGTCGGCTCAGAGGCAACAGGCAAGTCAACCACTATCGAAGATATTGAGCGTTGGCTCGGTAAGCATTACGCTGTCGAGCGCATTCACGCTGGGAAACCTCCGAGCACATATCTAACTTTTCTTCCCAACCTCCTCCTCCCAGCGGCAAGGCGACTTATGCCCAAGAAACGGTCGACCGCAATCACGATGGATCGCGTATCCGGCCGTGAGAACGGAGCTGCAAAGGAATCATTTCCGCTTTTGTTCGGCTTTCGATCGGTACTCCTAGCGTATGACCGTCGAGCGCTCCTCAGGCGCGCCTATGCGAGCTCTTCCAACGGAACGGTCGTTCTATGCGATCGCTATCCGTCAGCGGAGAGCGGCGCACCCGATAGCGCGCAGCTGGACTATTTCAGAGGAGGCGGTGGTGGGGGCATGCGCCAGTGGTTAGCGGAGCTCGAAGGACGACTCTACCGCGATATTAGCTCACCGGATCTTGTCGTTTCCCTAACGGCGCCCCTGGAGGTTACGCTTGAGCGAAATAGAGCAAGAGCAAAAACAGAACCAGAAGAACATGTTCTGGCCCGACATGCACGTGGCTCCAACCTCCAGTTCAAGCGAACCCAGGTCGAGACTATCGACACGAATCGGCCCCGAAACGAATCGATGAGAGAAATCAGGCGACTCATTTGGCAAGTGCTTTGATCATCTCGGGCGGCCAACTTTGGGCAAGCGCTTTTTGGTGGATCGGTCCCTTTCCGGCGCCCGGTACGTTTCGCTGTCGAGGCGTGAACAGAAGAGGATGATGCACCGGCTCGTCAGGGCGAAGGTAGGCGCCGCCTGTGTGAACCGCATCCTCAAGGGCCGATAAAGGTCCCCCGACGCGATTCGAAGGCGTCGAAGTAGTACGTGCCACGGGTACTGCTATCGATCCCAGATACTGCCCCCAGCCGGACGAGGTCGATCCGGAGGCTGTCATTATCTATCGCGCTCAGAGTCGTCTGGTCGACGTCGTCGATCCAGACTGTCAGGCTGCCGTTGTTCAGGCCGGTCGTCGTCGCAACCTGCCAGTCGAGCTCGATCCAATGCGGCGCATCGCTGATATGCAGCCAACCGGACTGACTCGAGCTTGCGGCATCGTCGAACGAGCGGATCCGGAGGGTATAGCCGCGACCGATGCGGCGGAAGTGGACTTCGAACGCGACTTCACCCGTGGTGGTCAGGCCGGTGAAGATGACGTGCTCGTCGTTGTGCGCCATCCCGATCGAATTCGGATCGAAGTAGAAACGCGCCCGGTAGCGGAACTCGGTATCGGGCGAGCTGTCGGTGACGAAGATCGGATTGTTGTCATCGATCTGCGCTTCCACTCCGTACGCGCCCGTGAGTGCTGCCGCAGAATTTACACTCAAGTCGCCGCCGTCGGTGTTGCTCGATGACCAAGCGGAGAGATCGCCGGACTCAAAACCATCCTCAAAGATCAGATCGTTGTCGATGGTGACGGTGACCGGCTCACTCGTGGACGACTGTCCGATCGTGTTGGTAGCGGTGGCCGCTAGGGTGGCTGGCCCGTCGGCGGCGGTCGCCGTATCCCAGGCCAGCGACCAACCGTCGGAACCATCCGTGTCGATGCCGAGCGAAGTCGCCCCTAGAAGGAACTCGACCTGGGAGACGCCGATGTCGTCGCTGGCGTCGGCGACCAGCGTCTCCGTCCCGGTCAGTGTCGCCCCCT
>CAYTCZ010000146.1:0-8219 GCA_964436315.1 uncultured Gaiellales bacterium
TCCATACGAACTGGACCGGCAAGGGCGGCGTGACCGCTTCAGGCAGCTACAACGTCTGAGCCCGACTCGGTTCGCGTCGGGCAGGCGGGACGCACATTGGCGACCGACAGCACGTAGACGCCTCCCAAAGGGACGTCGGCCCCTGAGCCGGCAGCCTCACTGTCCCCGTATGGGTGAGATGATGCTCCTCCCAACGGAGGACTCGCGCTGCCGAAAAGCTTCCGATGAGAGGTCTGACTTCCGCCCACCGTGATCGGCGTGTTCTGGCGTAGCTTCCTCCTCATACCTCTCGTACTGACCACGTACGTAGGGCTCTCGGTCGGATCCGCTACGGCCGCAATCCTCTGGCGTGGTGACTTCGCCACGGGCGACCTCGAACAGTGGAACGGTTCGCAGTCCAAGAGTGCCGACCGAATCGTCGTCGCTCGCACCCCCGACTCGGATGGTCGATACGCGGCTCGTTTCACCGTACGTCCTGGGGACACTGAAGTTGCCGGCTCGGGACCGCACGAGCGAGCCGAGGTCCTTCAGTTTGCCTCATTGACCAACGGCTCGGAGGGCGAGGAGCAATGGTGGGCTTGGTCGACGAGGTTCGCGAAGCAGTTCAGACCTTCAGGCGGCTTCAATATCTTCACGCAGTGGCACCACACCGGGTCTCGTTGCTCCCCGCCGGTCTCGTTCTACGTCAGAGGGAAGACGCTCGGAGTTTCGACACGAGGTGGGCGCCTGAAGAGCAACTGTTCGTATCCGCACCGCGGCGGATGGACGTTGGTCGACAAGCTCAAGAAGAGGAGGTGGTACGAGTTCGTCTTCCACGTGAAATGGTCGTCGAAGCCAAACGTCGGTTTCGTCGAGCTCTGGGTGAACGGCAAACAGGTCGTCCCGAAGACTCACGTGGCGACGCTGTATCGCGGCCAGTCCGTGTATCTCAAGCAAGGCTTGTACCGGAGCGGCTCGCGTCGGCCGGCGGTTGTGTACCACCGTGGCATGCGTCTCGGCGAAAGCTGGCGGGACGTTCGCTAATGCCAGCTTGAGTCGAAAGCGCGGCGGAGCGTACCGGGCCGTGTCCCAGGTCGCTGTTCGACAGTCGCGCTGGAGCCGCCCGCTTACTCGAACACGATCACCGAGCGCACGAACTCGCCTCGTCGCATCGCGTCGAACCCTTCGTTGATCTCGGCCAGCGAGATCCTGTGCCCAACCAGCTCGTCGAGCTTGAGGTCCCCCTCGAGATAACTCCGTGCCAGGAACGGGAAGTCGTCGCGCGGCCGAGCACCTCCGTAGCTCGAACGCGTGATTCGTTTCTCTCCGAGGAGCGATCCGAACCGTAGTGCGATCTCTGCATCGACGTTCGTCTTTCCCAGAATGACCACTGTGGCGCCAGGCCGGGCGGCTTCCAACGCTCCGCGCACCGATTCTGTTACACCCGCCGCCTCGAAGGTGTAGTCGGCTCCCCGACCCCCCGTAAGGTCGTGCACCTCCGTCAGCACATCGTCCTTCTTCGGATCGAGCAAGTGGGTTGCACCAAGACGGCTCGCGAGTTCCAGTCGCTGCTCGCTTACGTCGACCGCGACGATCACATCTGCGCGGAGGAGGGAAGCTCCCTGGACTACGTTCAGGCCTACCGCGCCCGCACCGAAGACCACGACAGACGATCCCATCGACACCCTCGCGATATGCATCGCCGCGCCGACCCCGGTCATCACACCACAGCCAATCAGGCAGGCCCGGTCGAGCGGAATGTCGTCCGGAATCGGGACGGCGCTCGTTTCGTCGACCACGCAGTACTCCGCGTGCGAGGAGACGTGCATGAAGTGATGCACCTCGTTACCGGCACTGCGAAGTCGTGAGCCGCCGTCGATCAGGTGGCCGTTCAACTCAGCTTCGCGGTACGGCTCGCACAGGATCGGCTCATTCCTGTCACAGAAGAAACAGTGGCCGCATGTTGGATTCCATGAGGCGATCACGTGATCGCCAGGCCGGACTACCGTCACGTTTTCTCCGACCGCCTCGACCACGCCAGCGCCCTCATGGCCCAGGATGATGGGCGTTGGCCGGGGCCAGGAGCCCTCGATGACCTCCAGATCGGTGTGACAGAGCCCGCTCGCGGCCACTCGGATGAGCACGTCTGACGGCTTCAGAGCCCTGACTACGACGTCGTCGATTGCGAGCGACTGCCCGCTCGCGGGAAGAACGGCAGCCCTGAATCTCATACGCACCTCACGGATCCACCGGAAGCGAGCCTACTCGTTGATCGCGGATTCCGACCCCGGCGTCGCGTCGCCCGGCGTCGCGTCGCCCGAGTAACTCGTCTTCTGCGTCACGCGGTACACATTCGTCACGCTTCGTCTCCCATCGACGCGGTTTGCCGACGTAACATCGCCGTGGGAGGCGGGCTATGGGGCCCCAGCGGGCTATGGGGCCCCAATCCCTCGCGCGCGTGCGCGTCTTAAGCGTGAGTGCGGGTGTGCTCTGAGTGTGGGTGTGCTCTGAGTGTGCTCTGCGTCTGATGCACGGAGATCGACCGTGAGCGGCCTCGAGCCCGATCAAGCTTTCGCCTGAGTCGGCCGGAAGGCCGGCATCACTTCACGCGCAAACCACTCGAGCTGCTCTTTGAACACCGCTGGCGGCATGCCTTCCGCCCAGTGGATCATCAGCTGATCCAGCCCTGGATACCGTTCCTCGATCTCCCTGATGTGTTCAATGATCAGCTCTGGCGGCCCACAGAGCCACGCGCGCTGGTCGACGCCGTCACGAATCGTCGGCGTCCGCGAAGGGGCGCCGGGTGTGCCCCAAGGCCGTCCGTTTTCATCCGAATAGCGGACGAAGCCGAAGGGTGCAAACCACTTGTATCGCTCGTCGTGATACGGCTCGACGATGCGAATCGCCTCCGCTTCCGTGTCGGCGAGACACAGGCCTACACCCCAGCACAGATCCTCTCCCAATGCCAGCTCGCGACCCGCCTTCGCCGCCTCGTCTCGATAAGCGTGCATGACCTCATCCAGGATGTCCTCACCGGTGAGCGTCACCATGCCCTTGATGCCGTTGCGGGCCATGTACGGAATCGATTTGCCGCTCGCAATCGCCTGCCAGATCTCGATCGGATAGTGGAGAGGCCGCGGGACGAGTGTCACTTCCTCAAGTTCATAGCCTCGATACTCGACACGGGCCGGGATGTCGTAGTGAGTGCCGTGATGCGAGAACGAGTCCGTGTTCAGCGCCTTTAGAAGAACCTCCATCTGTTCCTCGAAGAGTTCTCGGTTTGCCGTCTGGTCGAGGAGCGGCGCCCCGAGCGTCTCGACCTCGCGGGTGTGATACCCGCGGCCGACACCGAGAATCACCCTGCCGCCCGTCACGATGTCGGCGACGGCGTAGTCCTCCGCTAACCGAATGGGATGCCAAATCGGCAGGACGTTGAAAGCGCAGCCGAACTTGAGGTTCTCGGTTTGGGTCGCGAGCCAGGTGTTGAGCAAAATCAGATTCGGGAACACCTCGTATCCCTCGCGCTGGAAATGATGCTCGGCTGTCCAGAGGCAGTGGAAGTCGAGGTCGTCCATGAGCCGAGCGATGTCGCGGGCCGTCCAGAACGCCTCGGCGAAGCGCTCGTTCGGATACCGGCGCTCGTCAGCTGGAGTACCGTCGAGGCCGATGTCCTCAAGTTCGATCTGACCGACGTATAGGACGGAGAACTTCGTGATCACGACCGCTCCACTCGGCTTCCGCTTAGGAGTCTATGTAGCACGGCGACCGAATAGAACCGAGTGGAGGTCTTGGAGAGGCGCCGTCGAGTGATCACAGCTTCCTCCGAAACGAAGACAGCGCCCCCGGGCCGAACGTGGCTCACAGATGAAATAGCAAAAATGATCTTATGAAGAGATCATTTTTGTATTATTCGTCCATGATCAGCGCAGACCTCCTCCGCGAGGCTCGGCTGCGCGCAGCGCTCACGCAGGCCGAGCTGGGACGCCGGGTGGGAAAGCCCCAATCGGTGATCAGCCGGTGGGAGCGTGGTGAGGTCGAGCCGAGCCTCGAGACTCTCAGGAGTCTGGTCAGGGCCTGCGACCTCGAGCTCGCCTTTCGTTTGGCGCGGTATGACGATCACGATCGGGTCCTGATCGAGAGGTCGCTGGATCTGAGCCCTACCGAACGTCTCGTCGAGAACACCGTCGCGGTCCGTAGCTTGGGAATGCTGCCCACGGCACCCGTCTCCGCGCGTGGCCGAGTTTGACCTCATCGAGATATTCAGGGCGCTCGAGTCGCGGGAGGTCGAGTATGTCGTCATCGGTGCGATCGCCGCGCGAATCGCGGGTGCTCCGGTCGTCACCGCCGATCTCGACATCACCCCCGCGATGACCCGCGGTAACCTCGAACGACTCGTCACCGCGTTGAACGATCTCGGCGCTCGCTTACGAACGCCCGACGACCCGGCTGGCATTCCATTCCCAATCGAGGCCCGGATGCTCGAGACTGCCGACGTTTGGACGCTGGCGACGAGGCACGGGGATCTCGATCTTGTCTTCACCCCGACCGGGACAAACGGTTACGAGGATCTCAGGCGGGACGCCTCCCGCATCGCGGTCGGTCACGATCTCACCGTGCTGAGCGCTTCTCTGCGCGACGTCATTCGAACGAAGGAGGCCACCGGCCGGACGAAAGATCAGGCGCAGCTGCCCTTGCTACGCGAGACCCTGGAAGCGATCCGCGAACGTGAGCGCAACGACTAACTCAGAAAGAGCTCGTACGCCGGGTTCGCCGTCTCCTCCCAGTACGCGTAGCCGAGCCGGTCGAGTGATCTGCGAAACGCCCCCTTCTCGCCGGGCGGAACCTGGACGCCGGCGAGAACACGGCCGTAGTCGGCGCCGTGGTTGCGGTAGTGGAAGAGGCTGATGCTCCAGTCGTGACTCATGCTGTTGAGGAAATCCATCAGCGCTCCTGGGCGCTCTGGAAATTCGAACCGAAAGAGGACCTCGTTGTGAGCTTCGAGCGCCCGTCCGCCGACCAGATGGCGGACGTGAAGCTTCGCCATCTCGTTCTCGGAGAGATCGAGCGTCGGGATCCCATGCCGCTCGAGACTCCGGAAGATCTGCTCCTTCTCGCCCAAGTGATCGACCTCGACGCCGACGAAGACATGGGCTTCGTTCGGATCGTCGTAGCGGTAATTGAACTCTGTGATGTTTCGCTTGCCGATGAGTCGACAGAAGGCCTTGAAGCTTCCTGGACGCTCGGGGATCGTGGCCGCGAAGACGACTTCACGCTGCTCTCCCAGTTCCGCGCGCTCAGCGATGAAGCGGAGTCGGTCGAAATTGGTGTTCGCGCCTGACAGGACGGCGACAAGGGTCTCTCCGCTACAACCAGTGTCCTCGACGTATCGTTTGGCTCCGGCAACGGCGAGGGCGCCGGCCGGCTCCGGGACCGACCGTGTGTCGTCGAAGATGTCCTTGATCGCGGCGCAGAGCTCGTCCGTATTGACGACGAGCACGTCATCGACGTGCTCCCGCGCCAGTCGAAACGTCTCCTTGCCGACCTGCTTGACGGCGGCTCCGTCGGCGAACAGCCCGACATGGGACAGGCGCACGCGCCGGCCTGCCGCGAGCGAGCGATGCATTGCATCGGCTTCGACGTGCTCGACGCCGACGATGCGGACTTCGGGTCGAAGTCGTTTCACGTAGGCTGCGATCCCGCCGATCAGCCCGCCCCCACCCACGGCAACGAAGAGTGCGTGAATGGGCTCACGGCACTGCCGGAGGATCTCCATGGCGATCGTTCCCTGACCTGCGATGACGGCAGGATCGTCGTACGGGTGGATCAGCGTGAGCCGCCCGCGCCGGGCGAGCGCCTCGGCGTGCTCGGATGCCGCATCGTAGGAATCCCCCTCCAGCAACACCTCAGCGCCGAGCTCCGCTACCGCCTGGACTTTGATCCTCGGCGCCGTCACCGGCATGACGACTGTCGCCGAAGCATCGACGGCCCGCGCCGCGAGCGCTACTCCCTGCGCATGGTTACCGGCCGAGGCCGCAATTACACCGCCTTCGAGATCGCGGCGCGAAAGCTGCGAGATCTTGTTGTAGGCACCACGCAACTTGAACGAGAAGATCGGCTGCAGATCCTCCCGTTTGAGGAGTACCTGGTTCGAGAGCCTGCCGGAGAGTCCGGACGCGCGATCGAGCGGCGATTCGATCGCCACGTCGTAGACGCGCGCGTTCAGCGTCGCCTGAAGGTAGTCACGTGCCATTTCTCACCGGGCGTGCTGCCAACGGAACGCTACTCGGGCATGTAGCCGGCCTCATCAAGACGTTTCCCCCGCGCCTCCGCCTCCTCGAGCACCTTCGGCGCCCACTCGAGTCGCCCGGCATCGGTACCGCCAACGACGACGAGCAGATAGGCGTCCTCTTCGCCGGCGTTCCGAAAGCCTCGCCAGACGCCGGCCGGCACGGAGCACACGTCCCACCGTTCCAGGAAGACTTCGTACTCCTCCTCTTCACCGTAGAAGAGCTGCCAGCGGCCGGTCAGCGGCATGAAGACCTCGACGGTGGTGTGGGTGTGGAGTGCAGAGCCATTGCTCGGAGCCGACCTGATCACTGCAAGATGGAAGTCTTCGGGTGGAATCACGTGGCGGTTGCTTCGGTCTTCCCCCACGTTCGGGCCGATGATGCTCCAAATCTCGCGCGCGTAGCCCGGAATCACGGTGTCAATGAAGAGCCCTTCGTTGCCCTCCAGTTCGTCGAAGCGCGCGACCCGCCCCGCGAGCGGATCCTCAGTCTGAGTCATGACCCCTCCAATGTTCGCACCACCCGATCGGCGAAGGCCTCGATCTCGTCGCTCCCAACCAGCGCGCCGAATTCGAGATCGTACGACCGCGACTCGCCGGGCTCGAGTTCGATGAGCTCGCCGCGTTCTCGGGCATCAAGCCTCCCAGCCGTGCGGTTCGTGCACGGCTCGATTCCCACGACGTAGGTCCCCTCGCCGAGCATTCGCCACATGAAGTGGAAGGGCAACTGATCACGGCGGTAGATCTCGTAGAGACCCAACCCCAGCGCGCGGTTTACGACGGCGACCGGAACCGTCCCGGAAGTCTCGGTGGCGACGTCGTGCTCGTACGCCTCTTCGACGAATGCCGGTCCCGGATCCTCGAACGTCGTGTAGCCCTCGAGCGTATGGTCGCCCCTCGCCTCAACACTCGTCGCGGGTACGAGTAGCTCGGAGCCCTTAGCCACCACCGGGAAGCCGGCGTTGACGTGATAGAGGAGCATGTGCGGTGTCGGATCCCAACCGACGTTCTCGACCTCGTCGTGGATCGTGAACGACGATTCCCCAACCCGAGCCTCGATGCGTCGACGAAGCATCAGCCGCTCACCGAAGACCGAGGCTTGAAGCGTTTCGCCCTCCGCCCAGAGGACGGCCTCGTCCCCCTCCCACCGCTCGCCGTAGCCGGCAAGGCGCGCGGGACGGTTCGAGACTCGGCCGTGAAGACCGAACGTCTCGGTCGGCTTCGGTGGGTAGTGGTACTGCTCGGCTGTGTCCTCCGCCATGAAGAGGGCATGGTCGAGACCGCAGGTCGTGAGGAGCCCACCGCCCCAGTTTCGGAGGAAACCGAGGTCCTGCCACTCGTAGAACCAGGGGCCCGCAAATCCGACTCCCGAATGCCACGCGAGCGACCGGCCCCCGTGTTCGCAGCGGCCGATGTCGAACGCGCGATCGACGAGGACATCAAACGAGAAGCCCGTGCCGGTCCGGAACTCGAGAACCCGGACACCCCGCTCGGCTCCATCGCTCAGAGTGACAAGACGCACTCCTGCGACTTGATCGAGTCGGCCGACCCGCCGAAGGAGGTCTTCACGGTCGTAACTGTGGTCATAGAGCTCAGGCATGCGACTCCTTCCTCGCGGACGCTCTCGGCGGTCGACGGCCTGTCACAGCGCCTCCTGTCGGCGCTCGTCGCCGGTCCCGACAAGATCCTCACTGATCTCGGTCGAGTCGATCCGGATATCGAGGTGCTGCTCAGCAGCGCGGATAACGTCTTGCGCAGTGAGCTCGAACCGCTTGAACAGGTAGGGCTGACCTCCGCCCGTCGCATGGGTATCCGGGAGACCAAGCCGGATGAGACGGGCCGACAGACCCCTGTCGGCAACGACCTCCGCGACGGCGCCGCCGAGACCCCCCGTCGTCAGGTGATTCTCGAGCGGGATGACGGCGCCGGAACGCTCGACGGCCTCGGGAACCGT
>CAYTCZ010000146.1:8229-8793 GCA_964436315.1 uncultured Gaiellales bacterium
GGGCCGGTCCGCCTCGAGACACCGCTGATCGCCGCCTCGGGAACCGTCGGATCGTCGAACGATTCGATCGTGCTCACGTGGAGGTGGGCAGGAAGCGTCCGCGTGATCGAGACGTCGTCGATTGCCCGATGAGTCGGCCCGCCCGGAGTGGTTACCCCAGGCAGGAATCCCATGAGGCGGATGCGAGCGCGCGAGAGTGCGATAGACATCTCCACCTGGTCGAGAGCTCGTCGTGTCGCAAACACGGCGAAGGTGTGCACAAAGGGCACCAGGCCACCCTTTGCCATGCCTCCGGCGATTCCCACCATGTTCTGTTCCGCCATCCCGATGTTGAAGAACCGGTCTGGAAATGCACGCTGAAAGTCGTCCACCTCGCAGGAGGCGGTCAGATCGCCGCTCAGGCACACGACGTCCGGCCTCACTCCGGCGTGTCGAACGATCGCCGCAGCGTATGGGCGATGTTCAGTCCTCATTGACGCCGGCCTTCCTCGGATGTTGGGCAAGATCCGCCTCAGCAGCCTCGGCCTCGCCCGGCCTGAACCGGACGAAGTGGAGATTCGCCCT
>CAYTCZ010000147.1:0-8737 GCA_964436315.1 uncultured Gaiellales bacterium
ACGACAGCGACCAACACCGCGCCGCCTTCCTCGCCGAGCATCCCGAGAAGGCGAAGGAGATCCACGCCGCCGAGATGAAGCGCCGGGAAAAGGAAGAAGCGAAGAAGGCCGAACAGGAGCAAGGGGAAATGTTTTGAAGACCATACCCTGGGCTCCGGAACGCGTGGTTCACCTCTGCGACTCTCCTACGGGGTGATCCGATGGCGTGGGCGGACCGAAACCTGGCGCTCGCCGAAATGTTCCGGGACATCGTCGTCTATGACGGACCGGTCGAACGTGCCGCAAACCATGCTGGCGCCATCAGCTACAAGCAGGGTGAATCTCAGGGATAGTTCGTCACCCTGCCGGCGCTATCGGGGCGACGCGCTTATCTGAAGCCCACCGTACCGGACAAAGGCTTCTTCCGTGCGGCGCGCGAGAAGATAGCCGCCGACCTCGCCCACGAGCTGGGGGTGCCGGTTCCGCCGGTCGTGTTGCACCGACGGACTGACCGCTGCACAGAGACGAAGGTTTGCCTCTCGCTCGTAATGTATCCACGTCAGGTGTCGTGGGATCAGGCTCAGGCGGCGATCGATCAAGCATCGGGTCCGCTGGCGTCGCTGTGTGACGAATCGGCGCGAGAGGCCGCCGCAGACGGCTTCGTGTTCGATAGTTGGCTGCAACAGGAAGATCACGACGACCATCCACACAACGTCATCGTCGGATGGAACCCCGGTAACCCCGCCGATCGCGGGTTGGCTTTCCTCGACTTCGCGTTCGCCATGGGAATTGCCGGTTGGCGCGAAGTGGGACCAGCGCGCTATCCGGCGTTGCTGAAGTCGCGTCTCACCCCACAGTCGACGGAGGCGGCGCTTTCAAAGGTGGAGAATCTCTCTGCCGATCGCGTTGTTGAAGTCGTGCAGCGAGTCCCTGGCGACTTCATGCCGGAGGACGTTCGTCAGGGCGTCGCCGAACAGCTCGTAACCCGCAAAGTCGAGTTGCGTGACGCCCTTTCAGAGTTCTGCCAAGGTTTCTACGATGAAAGCGACATTCCAAGAAGCGGTACTCGGATTCAGCTACGACCTCACCGACCCTGACGCGGCGTGGCTGCCGGTCGGGACGGTCGTCACCGGGCAGAGTGGTGGGGCCGTCGTAGCATCTTCGGTCGCGCTGCATTTCGACGACGAGATCTGTTCGTTGCTCGAGACGAGGTACGGCTTTCGACTCGACCCGATTTCTCGGGAAGTGCTCCAGGACATCCCTCGGCTCATCGAGCGACAGTTTTCGTCGGAGTTGGAGCGACAGACCACTGACGAACGGCGCAGGGAGCAAGCTCGACAGCGAGGCGTGCTCTGGTTGCTTCATCACGGGCTTCGCAATTCGCTGCACGTGCGATCGATCTCGGAGGTCTCCGAGGAGGAGATTCGAGACGCCGCCGATCTCGCCGGTCGTGCGGGCGAGAAGGCGATGAAGATATGGACCGAACATTTTGATGCGTTTCTGTCGAGAGAGACGGGGCGCACCGAATCGGCATCAGTACAGACGGATATGGTAAAGCCCCGCATGGGAACCTTCTGGCCTATCCTGGCGAACGCCGGGGGACCGGAGACCCTCGTCAGGTAGACCGGCGCGGCCTGGAAGGATGCGTCGGACGCACGCTAACGAGCTAGCTAGAGGCTGCTCTCCTGGCTCACGAAGTCACCAGCCGCTCCATTCACGGCAAGCTCGATCGAAGAGAACGTTAACTTGCGTCCAGCGAGGTCGCGCGTAGGAGATTGAAATGAGCGACGGAGACCTGTTCGAAATCGCGTTCGCAATGCGAGCTGCCGGGCATCCGGATCGCTTCGTCGCACGACTGCTCGACCGTGCCTACGAGTTTCGGGGTGTTGCGAGCCTGATGCAGTTGTGGTCCGAGGAGGTCGCGCAGCCGGAACGGGACGAGCTGATGGCGGACCTGCGCGAGTTGTTGACCGACATCGACGAATCCGTGCCGGCGCGAGTTGTTGACCGACATCGACGAATCCGTGCCGGGCGACTCCCCGTCGGCACGCTGAGCGAGGGGCCGACAGATTTGAGTTGGTGCCGCGCCTAGAGCTTCGCGAGCAACTCCGACGCCCGCTCCCGGACGAGTCTACGAAGTGCAGTGCTCTTCAGACCCGACTCTATCTCTAAGAGCTGTGCGATGAGGTCACGGTGCTGCCCGCTCAAGGCAGACGTGGCCGCAACCGTATCGAGCACCCTCCCTGCGAAGCGTGTTCGCTTCTGCTGAGAGAAGGTTGAGCGATCGACTTCGAGCAGCACGGTAGCCGCTGCCCACAGGTCGCTGAACAGGTCCTCTCGCCCGAGCACGTCACCCAGCAGGCGAGTGTGCGCGTCCACATCGAGCCCGGCAAAGAGCAACTCGATCTGCGAGCCCAAAACGATCTCCTCGGAAGCTCTCAAACTGTCGAGCCTCGCTTTCGCATCCTCATAGGTCGTCGCCGGTGACCACCTCGGGCGTTCGGCCTCCCGATCCAGTGTCTTCAGAAGATCATCCACGAATCTATCAATTCGTACCGTGAGTTGCGGGTCGCCTTCCTTCACTTTCGCGGGGACAGCTTTGTAGATTCGATTCTTCAGGCGCCGGAATCGATCACGCAGGTCTCCGAGGGTGTAGGGGTTGGCGACAGCAGCCCTCCCAGAGGACTGTTCGCCTCTCTCTCGGAGCTCTTTGAGCATTGGACGAATGCGCCCCAGTAGGATTCCGCATTGGAGATTGGTCCACTGAGGAAAGTCGATGTCTTTGCCTACCTTCCCCTCCAGCTCCCAGCATGCCCAGCTCTCGACCCACAACGGCAACCACCGGACAACGCGTTCTGGGTCAGGGGTAGTCTCCATCAGTCGTTCGAAGGTCGCAGCTTGCCGCGACGATAGTGATACTTCTTCATCCAGAGCTGCCCAGAATGCCTCGATCTCGTCGTGGTAGTCGGCCAAAGGAGGCCGCTCCTCTGGCGGAAGCTGAAACCATCTCGTCAGTCGTTCCTCATGATCTCCGGTTCCGGAGTCTACGAGGTGGCGCGCGATCCTTCGCCGCTCCTTCAGCGAGCCATGGCGACGCGCAAAGCGAAGTCGGTCATCCAGCGGTAGATCTTGGCCGCGGCTCCACCACTTCTGATTCAGCTTGCCCTCAGGAAGATCGAGCAAGACTTCGCTTCGCTGGTCATCCGTGAGGTGCGGCCAGACCCACTCCCCAAAGCCGTCGAGATCACCAACGGCTCGCCGCCGATCAAACCGGGTCTCGCACCACGCCTTCGCTGTAGCCTCATCGTTTTCTTCGGCCCACAGTCTGCGCTCCGTCACTAGTTCCCGGCTTTCAACCCATCGCTCATCACCGTCGTCCCGCCGTTCGAACTCGGAAACCAGATTCCAGAATTCGCGAAGAGACTGTTCGACGGGGGCTCGCCAGAGCTCTGCCGCAAAGGGGGCTAGAAGTCCCCAGCGCTGATCAACCGGCGCACCTTGCATGGCGATGATCTGAACGATGCGGCGCTCGTAGCCACTGTCGGGACGATTGAGAGGGCTGAAGGAGGCCACTCTTGCGAACTGAGCCCGCAGCTGGTCCAAGGTCGACCCCGCCAGCCTCTCCAAGACCGCGCCCCAGACCTCGTCTGCAAGAGTAGGCGCCTGAGGCGATTGATACGGACCGACGGCTGTCCAAAGCGCCTGTGCCCGATGAACCTGTTGCGCGATATGTGGAGAACGCAACTCCCACTGCCCATCCAGGGACATCCGAAGAGGCTCCACGATTCCCTTCTTTGCCAGCACGAGCAGGGCTCGATGTCGTAGCTCACTAACTATCTCGAGATTGGGAAAATGAAGTCGTGGTTGCCGACCATCTGGAAACTTCAGGTCTGCGCGAAAGAGCGAAGATTGGGTTTCCGGCGAGAGCTTCGCGACCTGCAGCGAGGTGAGTGCTAGCAGGAAGTCTTCAGCCTCCCGAAGTTCGGCGACGGTGAGTAGAACCTCGAGGTAGCTTGGGCCATGGTCCTTGAACCCCGACCAACTGCGGCTCTCCAAAACTTTCGAAATGGCCTCTTCGGGGCCCGAGTCCAACACCTCCAAGGCGCTCCGAACGTCGTGTGAAAAGTACTGAGAGACAACAGGATGCGCGAGCGCTCTAGCCACCAAGGGACGGAGTTCTCGGCTTTCGGACGCGGCCACGAGCGAGAATGCTTTCCAGAGGTCTTGCCCCACCAGGTAAACGCCGATTTCGTTGCGCGAGTCGACGAGATCGAGGGCCCACTCGATCCGGCACCCGAGCGGCGGTAGTTCGTCACGATTGGGGCCCGTGGTGGGATCTAGAATCCGCCGCCGTGCTTCCTGATCGCCCCTGCTGGCGAGGTGGAGTTCGACTTCGGCTGACTCTAGAAGCGCGATCGGCCGTTCTCGTCGTCGGGAGTTAAATTCCAGCGGCACCTGAAACGGCGCGAGCCTCGAGAGACTCGCTTGGAGTTCTTCTTGGCCAAGAGGGTGTCCACCGCAGCAATCTTCGACGAGCCGACGAACGTCACGGTCGACTAGTGACTCGAGGTGGGCAATCGGGCCGTCTTGCCCGTCGAGCACCGGCAACACGGTCTTCAGACTCTCACTCGCCTGGCGACCGACATATTCGCTCCACGAATCTGGCGCGCTACCCACGAAAGAGTTCAGACCGTGAGCGCTCGCCCAGACAAACGAGGCCCATAGTCCCAGCAGCTCAGACGGTAACTCGGCCGCTTCCCGCTCAGGTCGTTGAGAGAGTCCAAAGAGCACGGCCTGCATCGCGACCGGCTGGTCGAGCAAGTTCGCCCGAAGCGCAACTTTGCACCATGCACCCACCCTGTCTATTGGCGCGAGTCTGACGGCGTCGGCGATGAGGTCGTGGCTTGCTCGCGCACTCGCATTAGCGAGAGCCTCGGGAGTCATCAGGAGCGGGAGTTCTAGCTCACCCAGTTTCACCAACTCCGCAGAGAGCCGATTTGTAGCGCCTGTGAGAACGAGCTGTGAGTCCTCCAGCAAGAGCTTGAGCCTGTCCGGCATCAGCTTCAAAAGGCGCCTCTTCAACGCCGGGAGATCATCAGCATCGGCGCGCATACAATCGGCGAGGGCCCGTTCGAGTTCTTCTCTCTCCACCGCCGCCGTGGTCGACGCCCCAAGAGCGAGAATCTCATTGTCGAGGTCGTTGCGAGTGACATCGCCCTCCAGGCTTCCGGCGATGTTCAACCAGCGCGAAAAGAATTCGTGCGTATCGCCGAGCCAATCCGAAAGCTCCGACGGCGCGTTTTCTTGTAGCTCGCGTCGTAGCCACGCGATTCGCCGCTTTTGAAAGACACGAGGTTCGTGCTCGACAGGACCGAGCGCGGCATCCTCGAGAAGGTAGAGCAGATGCCTCGGTGGTAGGCGGTTCAGGAGGTCGACTGATGCCGCTGCGAAGAAGTCGCGTGCTCGGCCGGCCTGTTGTTCGTCGAGCATTCGCAGGTCATCGAGAGTGTTCACCCAATCCACGAATTCACCACGCCCCAGCGGCGCGAACGGTATCTCTAGCTTCACGATGTCGAAGGAATCATCAACAGATTCAGCCTGAACGACTGCGCCACGCTTCCTGTGGCGAAGTCGGCTCAGACGCTCACGTCCAGCCCAGAAGAATAGGTCCCCCTCCCCGACACCACGCCTTCGCATGTCACGTGACACGGACGGGACAAGCTGTAGCCCCGGCCGCTCGTCGCAATCGGCAAGGTGGCTGATGAGGTCGTCGAGGTAGCTCGTGAACTGCTTCCAGCGGAGACGCTCGGCATCGGGGGGCTTGGGTAGCTCCGACGCGGGCCTCCGGTCGCTGAACCAGCGTTGGATCGGATGGATGACCTCAGACCAGTTCGCCGTCTCCACAACTGGCTCGAGGTAGTCGAGCGCGGAAGCCGAGAGGCCAAGCTCGTGTTGAGGCAATAGCGAGCGGAAGTGCTCCCATAGATCGGCTGGGGTCAGCCCGTCAGTCATCAATCGGCAGAGCGCTTCAGCCTTCTCGCTGGACTCTCCCGCAACCCAACGGTGCACCTCGTGCGTGTATCCGTTGAGAAAGTTGGTCAACGGTGTGCGGATGCTGTTTGCTCCTCCGTTTACCCTCTCGTCCTTCGCGATCGCGTTGGCGAGCGCGGTCTTGGTCTCCTGCTCAATGCCCACGCGATCGAAGATCCAGCGCTGCCATTCCTCGGCCGCCTGGTCGGACAGTTTTGCTCGAAGGTCAGATAGTTCCACGTTCGCCATGCTCGTCTCATCGGTCGGGGTCGTCCGTTAACGGACACAACATACATGCAACCCACCAGGGGAAAGAAGATAGGTGTGTAACACGTATATGACTCTAGTTCACATGTGCATCACACGAATTCCTGAGACTTTGACGAAGCCAGCGCCGGGCAGGTTGCCCGGTGCATTTCCTCAGGAGAATCAGCATGTTCTACCGACGCAACATTGAGATCTCACCCCATGCCCGCGAGCGGATGTTTCAACGGGATATCCGCGAAGATGAGGTTTTCGCAGTGCTGGACCGGGGCGCACGGACGCATAGAGTTGACAGCATCCGATTCCAGATTCGCGAATCCGACCTGGCTGCCGACGCCCGGCCGCGGCTTCTCAACCTCTTGGGAATCGTCGTCGTCCTCACACCTGACGAACAGATCGTGAAGACGGTCTTCCGCACCCGAGAGCGGCGCTACTCACCTCGCGTGCTCCGATACCTCGAAGCCAAGCGTCCCCCATTCAAGCTCGGTGATCTCATCGGTGGCGTCCTCGCCCTGGGCTTGGCCGGCAGCGAGGAGGAATCGTGAGCAGTCAGCAGGGAAGGAAATCCGTCATGAATCGCCGGGTCATCCTCGTCGACCTCTACTGGACGCGCGACAAGGATCCGCGAGTTCCGCTCGGACATGCTTCGATCGCTGCGGCCCTGCAAGACGCCGGGGTTCAGGTGACGTCCGTCGTGCGTGCGGTGAACCAGGGACCGCCCGGGATCGTTTTGGCTTCGGAGCTTGCCCGAGAGATCGCTGACCTCGCGAGGACGTCCGGCCCGGATACCATCGTCGCGATCGGGGCCTATGTGTGGGCGGAGGAGATCGTTCAGCTGCTTCTGCCGTCGCTGCGCGCGTACGGGTTTTCGGGAGACATCGTACTCGGCGGTCCGCAGATTTCTTATTCGGGCGCCGGCCTCGAGGAGATCTATCCCGACGCCGACATGTTTGTGCGCGGCTATGGCGAGCACGCTCTCGTCGAGCTGGCGCGCCGTTCGACGAACCCGATCGCCGGAGTTCACTTGGCCGGGACCGAGGACCGCGTCGAGCAGGCGAGCGTGGACCTCTCGAAGCTGCCGTCGCCTTTCCTCGACGGTCGAATCTCGCTGAAACAGCAGCGCTTCGTTCGATGGGAGACGCAGCGCGGTTGTCCTTACCGGTGCTCGTTCTGTCAGCATCGGGAGGCCGGAGCTCGGTTGAAGCGGACGGACCTGGAGCTCGGTCGATTGCGCGACGAAATCGCAGCCTTCGTCGAGGCGGGCGTGGAGCAGATCGCTGTGCTCGACCCCATCTTCAACATCGGTGCCAACGCCGGGCCGGTTCTGCGTGAATTCGTCGCGCAGGGGTACCGGGGCAAGCTTTCGTTGCAGTGTCGCGCCGAGCAGATCACGGAAGAGTTCCTCGACCTCACCGTGCAGCTCGATGTCTGCCTGGAGTTCGGCCTTCAGACAATCCACAAGACCGAGTCGAAAGCAGTGAATCGTGCGAACACCATGCGAGCGGTGGACAAAGCGCTCGCCGCGGTGCGGGAGCGAAGGCTGCGCCACGAAGTCAGCCTGATCTTCGGACTGCCCGAGCAGACGCGGGAGTCGTTTTACGAAACGGTCCGGTGGTGCATCGAACGGGACGTCCCCGTCATCAAGGCATTTCCGCTCCTGCTGCTTCGCGGGACCAGTCTGGAGAAAGAACGTGAAGCACATGGGTTCGAGACGACTCACCAGCCCATGGGAATGGTCGTCGCGTCGAACACCTTCAATCGCGAGGACTGGGCCGCGATGGCGTGCCTGTCGGAGGGGTTGAAGGCGACGGAGGGCAACCATCCGCGGTGGGAGGAACTGCTCGAGCTGGCAGAGCGGATGCAGCCGGACGTGAGTCGATGGGTCGCATCGTTGCAAGGGTTCTGATGGCCAGGAGCGGGAGGCGGGGTGCCTCCCGCTCGACCGGTCATCGTCACTTGAACGGAAGTATGTCCAGCAGCTCGGCCTGCAGGCCAAGGGACGCGAAGAATCCTGGCCGCAGCCCGGGCCCTCCCTTCTCGCGCAGCACGGTGGCGCCCACCATGATGTTCACGTTGTAGTTCGGTGAGAACACGAGTCCCAGGGCGGCGAGGGGTGAGAGTTCTTCTTCTGTCGCCGTTTCCATCTCCGAAGCGGCTTCTCGCTCGATGGTCACGGAACCGACGGGGAAACCGACCGCAAAACCGAGGTAGTAGCTCCACGGACATCCCACCGGTTCGCCGAGCTTGAAGTCGAAGTGGTTCGAACGTGCCACCAGCTCCCACGCGCTCAGGACGAGGCGCTCGTACTCGTCGCTCTCTTGTTCGGCCGCCACGATCTTCACCAACAGCGCTTCGAGCGCCCGCAGATCTGCGGGGTTGTCGAATGCAATGGAGATTGGTGTGCCGGTACGTGCGTTGTTGATGAGAAGCGCCAGCTTCTCGGCGCTCTGCTTCTTCGCCAACT
>CAYTCZ010000148.1:0-8615 GCA_964436315.1 uncultured Gaiellales bacterium
AAGCTGCTTGGTCTCATCCGTCCCCGACGGCACCGCACCTACCGGGATAGGCTCTAAGAACTCGTTTCACAATGAATGCGAGAACTGCAGACCGGATTCGGTAGGTCGGAGGTCGGTATGAGTCCGGCTTCTAGCCGATCAGCCGAGACCGGTTCCGTTTGTGGCGACCGGAGCTCTGTACCGATACCCGAACCCGCGCACGGTCTCGATTGGCCCGTGGTCGGCATCGCTGCCGAGCTTCTTCCGAAGGTATCCCACGTAGATCTTGACCTGGTCGAGTGAGACTCCGTACGGGTCGCCCCATACGAGCTCGAGCAGCTGTTCGCGGCTCAGGACGATGTTCGGGTGACGGATGAATGTGGTCAGCAGTTTGAACTCGAGCGGAGTCAGTGAGACGGGCTGCCCGCGAACGTGCACTGCTCGCTGCGCGTGGTCGACGGTGACGTATCCATCGTCGTAGGTCTCGAGCATTTCGGCGAGATCGCGCTTCCGCCGGAGGAGAGCCTCGACTCGCGCCAGCAGCTCCTGGCGTCCGAAGGGCTTGGTGACGTAGTCGTCCGCTCCAGCCTTCAGGCCGCGCACCTTCTCGAGCTCGGTCGAACGTGCGGTCAACATGATCACCGGAACGTCGCTCAGGTCACGGATCCGCTCGAGCGTCCCCCAGCCGTCGAGACCGGGCATGTTTACGTCGAGGATCACGAGGTCCGGCCGAGTCTCGAAGAAGGCTCGGAGACCCTCCCGCCCGTCTTCGGCTCCGACGACGGTGTAGCCGGCACGCTCGAGGAGAACGCGAACGAGCTCACGGATGTCGGGGTCGTCGTCGACGACCTGAACGCTGATTTCTGACCCGGCTCTCATTGACCCAGGGCCGTCAGCACCCGACCAAGGCCTCGACCCGACCGGTCAAGTCCTGTGGGCTAAATGGCTTCTTGATGTAGTCGTCAGCGCCTGATTCGTGGCCGGCGTCCACCTCGCTGTCCTGTGCTCGAGCGGTAAGCAGGATCACCGGAAGCTGCGACAGCGCGGCGTCGGTGCGGATCTTCCGAGTCACTTCATACCCGTTGAGCTTGGGCATCATCACGTCCAGGACCGCCAGAGCAGGTCGCTTTTCGCGAACGAGGCGAAGCGCCTGTTCCCCGTCGTGGGCCTTGATGACCTCGTAGCCAGACCGCTCGAGTCGGAAGGCAACGAGAGAGAGGATGTCGTCGTCGTCATCGGCGACGAGGATCCGCTTGACCGCATGTTTATCCAAGCTGTTCCACGCTCCTCAAGCATCTGTATCGACTGGGGCTCGGCGATCCCTGAGCGGGTACATCACCCCTTGTCGCGCCGGGTCTGTCACACCTGTCGCGAAGTGCTCGACCTTGCGGCCTATGATGACTTTGGAGCGACCTCTGGTGGAAGATCATTCTGCTCGGCATCTGCGGCTTCTCACGGAGACCACGGCGGCGGTTACCTCGACCCTCGATCTCGGCGAACTCTTCGAGGTGATCGCCGCCAAGGTCGCCGAGGCGCTCGAGGCCGATGCGTGCTTTGTCTATCTGTATGACGAGGCTGCGGACGAGCTCGTGCTGCGGGCCTCCCAAGGCGTCCGGGTCGAACGGATGACTCGTGTACCGAGGATGCGACGAGGAGAGGGCATCACCGGCACCGCGGCGCTCGAGCGCGAGCCGATCATGATCGCCCGCGATGCTCATCTCGACCCGCGGTTCAAGACGTTCCCCAACCTCAGGGAAGAGCACTACCAGTCGATTCTTGCCGTACCGATTCTCTTCAAAGAGCGACTCGAGGGAGCATTGAACGTTCGCACGCTTTCGCCGCGCGAGTATTGGCGGTCAGAGATCGACTTGCTCATGGCGATCGCGGGCCAGGTCGGCCAGGCGATCGAGAACGCGAAGCTCTACGACCACGCGCAGCGTCGAGTCGCCGAGCTCGAAGCGCTCGCTCGGATCTCGGAGGCCGTCTCTGAGTCGCTCTACCTCGAGGAGTCGCTCGAGGCGATCGTCAAGACGACGAAATCCGCCGTCGACGCGACCGGCGCTGCCATCGTTCTCGAAGATGGGCAAGTCGTGTGGCCCCAGGGTGCCTCGAGCGCTCACGCCCTCCGCCTACCGCTTCGCTCGAAGGGTCGCAATCTGGGCGAACTCGTCGTCGACCGTGATCGTCCGTTTAGCGGTGAGGAGAGGAGGCTCCTGACCTCGATTGCAAACCAGGCCGCGGTCGCGCTCGAGCACGGCCGGGCGGTCATGCGGAGTGTTTTGGCTCAGGAGATCCACCACCGGGTGAAGAACAACCTGCAGACGGTCGCCTCCCTGCTCCGACTCCAAGCGTCCGCTCCTGAACTCGATTCGCGCCGGGCGCTCTCCGATTCGGTCAACCGAATCCTGGCGATCGCTGCGGTTCACGAAGTTCTGACTGAGCAGAAGGACGACGAGATCGACCTCGGAGATCTCATCGAGCGGCTCAAGTCGATGATCGTTCAGGGCCTGTCCAGCGGGAAGCGTGTTGAAGCGACCGTCGCCACTGTCCCCCTTCACGGCGGACGAGCGACGTCTCTCGCGCTCGTGTTCTCTGAGCTTCTGCAGAACGCGCTCGAGCATGGCGGCGATCAGGTGATTGTCAAACTGGAGCAGCACAACGGCCACGTGCACCTCACGGTCGCCGACAATGGTGTCTGGCTCGACGACGCGGCTGAAGGCACCGGGCTCTCGATTGTGCGGGCACTCGTTCGCGATGAGCTGCAGGGCACGTTGACGCTCGAAAGAAACGGTGGCCTTCAGGCTGAGGTTGCCTTTCCCGCAACGCGGGCTCCTGATCAGGGCACGCCTCAATCCTGAGCCCACGCCGGGGCGACCGTCGTATGTCGGAGCAGCTACGGATTCTGATTGCCGAGGACGAGACGATCATCCGTCTCGATCTTCGGCGTGTCCTCGAGCGCGCCGGCCACGAGGTGTGCGCCGAGGCAAAGGATGGCCTGGAAGCCGTCGCCCTTGCCACGGCTGAGCGGCCTGATCTCGCGATCCTCGATGTGCGCATGCCCAACCTCGACGGGATCGAGGCTGCACGCCGGATTCTCGAAAATCGGCCGATCCCGATCGTGATGTTGACGGCGTACGGACAGGACGAGCTCGTCTCGCGGGCGGTCCAGGTTGGCGTTTTTGGGTACCTCGTCAAGCCGTTCCGCGACAGCGATTTACTCCCTGCAATTCGGACCGCACGCGCGCGTCACGAAGAGCTCCTCACACTCCGAGACGAGGCCGAGTCGCTCGCCGAGGCGCTCGCGTCTCGCAAGGTAGTCGAGCGGGCGAGGGGCTTGCTGATGGAACGCGAGGGGCTTTCCGAGCAGGAGGCGTTCGAGCGCCTCCGCCGAGCGAGCCAGGTATCGAGCCGGCCGATGAAGGTCGTCGCGGAGGCGCTGATCGCAACCTTTGGCAACGAGCGGAATTAGGGGTCCTCGGCCGCGGCCGCGAGCTGTTCCCATCGGGCCAGAAGAGAGTCGAGTTCTGCTCGCGCCCCTCTGTGGGCCTCAATTGCTTCTGCGTCTGACCAGTTCGTAGAGAGGTGGGACTCGAGCTCGGCGACCAGAAGTTCCTGTTCTTCGATGCGCTCCTCGAGACGCGTGAGCTCTCGCGTATCGGGCTTACTGGACTGCTGAACCGAGGCCGTAGGCGGCGCGGGGGCTTTCGTCGCGGTCGTCGGAGCGGGCTCTTCCTCGACGGCCTCAGCCCGTCGGCCCGCGTACTCCGCCCAACCGCCCCGGTAGGTCGCGATTGAGTGATCTTCGACCACCGCGAG
Source organism: uncultured Gaiellales bacterium (assembly GCA_964436315.1). Classification (GTDB taxonomy): domain Bacteria; phylum Actinomycetota; class Thermoleophilia; order Gaiellales; family Gaiellaceae; genus CAYTCZ01. The sequence continues at coordinate 3,796 of CAYTCZ010000148.1, forward strand.
CCGCTCGGCCACCGCGTCGATGAGCGCTCGGTCGTGCGAGACGAGGAGGACTGTCCCCTCGTAGCGCTCCAATGCCGCCTCGAGTGCTTCGCGACTCTCGAGGTCCAGGTGGTTCGTCGGTTCATCGAGAATGAGGAGGTTCGCGCCGGACGAGACGAGGATTGCGAGCGCGAGCCGCCGCCGCTCACCGCCGGACAGAGCCCGCATCGGCTTTATGTGTGCATCCCAGCCCGAGAAGAGAAATCGGCCGAGGAGGGCCTGAGCCTCGGGTCGATCGAAGCCGGTCGCGTTCTGGATGCAGTCGAGAACGGTGCCTTCCCGATCGAGGTCGACGTCCTGCTGTGAGAGGTAGCCGATCTCAACGGCGTGGCCGGTCGGAAAGGCTCCGCTCACCACGGACTCGAGAAGGGTCGTCTTCCCCGATCCGTTCGGTCCAACGAGTGCGAGGTGGTCGCCGCGGTCGAGGTCGAGGTCGATACCTCGTAGTAGCTCCGCTCCTCCTGCCGAGACGGTTCCGTCGCGAATCGTCAGCACGTGTCTTCCACTCCGTTTCGGTTGACGGAACTCGAACGCCAGCGACTGCTCGGGGCCTTCGACCGCGCGAACGCGATCGCGCTCGATGCGTTCGATCATCTTCAGCTTCGCCTGGGCCTGCCGCGCCTTTGTGCCGTAGCGGAACCGTCCGACGAAGTACTCGAGCTGGGCGATTCGCTCTGTCTGCCGCTGAGCTTCCCGATTCTGGGCTGTCTCCCGCGCCAGCTTCTCCTGGCGCCAACGGTGCCATTTGCCCGGGAAGAAGGCGCCTCTCCCGCGCTCGAGCTCGAGGACCGCGGTCGAAGTTGCCTCGAGGAACCACCGGTCGTGAGCGACGATCACGCACGCCGCGTCCAGTGAAACGAGCTTGCGCTCGAGCCATTCGAGACTCTCGATGTCGAGGTGATTCGTGGGCTCGTCGAGGAGCAGCAGGTCCGGCTCTGCGGACAACGCTCGACCGAGAGACGCGCGCGTGAGCTCGCCGCCCGAGAAGGTTTTGAGTTGCCGGTCGAGGTCGGGGTCGCGAAACCCGAGGCCACGGGTGACGACCCCGGCTCGCTCTCGCCAGAGGTAGCCGCCTGTCTTCTCGAAGCTCGCCTGTGCCCGCGAGTACTGAGCGAGGGTCGCCGAGTCGTGGGCGCCGCTCGACATCGCGAGTTCGAGTTCGGCGAGCTCCTGCTCGAGCCCGATCAGGTCTCGCGATCCCGAAAGCACGTATTCGCGCAGGGTTAGATCACTCTCGAGGGGAGGACGCTGGTCGTGGAGCGCAACTCTCGCGCTTTTCTCGAGGACGAGTTCCCCGCCGTCGCTTTGGAGCTCGTTGGCAAGGATCCGGAGGAGCGTTGTCTTCCCGGCCCCGTTTCTGCCGGCGAGCGAGAGTCGGTCGCGTCGTTCAAGCTTGAAACTGACGTTCTCGAAGAGCGGCTCGCCGGCGATCTCCTTCCGCAGATTCGACGCGATCGCTATTGCCATGTGAGTATGGTGCCCGTACGGGAATCTCCAGTCTGCTAACAGCGGTCAAACGCGCGTGAATTCAGATATCTCCCAACTCACCATCGACACGATCCGAACGCTGTCGATGGACGCCGTCCAGAAGGCGAACGCGGGCCATCCTGGCACGGCGATGGCGTTAGCTCCAGTGTCGTACTGCCTCTTTCGGGACTTCCTCCGCGCCAATCCCGGAAACCCCGATTGGCGGGACCGCGACCGCTTCGTGCTCTCAGCTGGCCACGCGTGCATCCTCCAGTACGTCACTCTCCACCTGGCCGGCTACAAGGTCTCTCTCGATGATCTGAAGCAGTTCCGGCAGTGGGGGTCCGTCACTCCTGGACATCCAGAGCACTTCCTCACCGAGGGCGTCGAGACGACGACCGGCCCCTTGGGCCAGGGGATCTCGAACGCCGTCGGCATGGCAATGGCCGAGACGTTTCTCGCCCAGAGGTACAACCGACCCGGGCACACAGTGGTCGACCACTACGTCTACGGGATCGCGAGTGACGGCGACCTGATGGAGGGCGTGGCGGCCGAGGCCTGCTCTCTGGCCGGGGCGTTCGGTCTCGGCAAGCTCATCTTCTTCTACGACGACAACCGGATCACGATCGACGGCACGACAGCGCTCAGCTTCGACTCCGAGGACAAGGGAAAGCGATTCGAGGCCTACGGCTGGCACGTGCAGCACCTCGAAGACGTGAACGACCTCAATGGAATCATGACGGCAATCCAGGCCGCACGTGACGAAACGCGTCGTCCATCTCTGATCGTGGTTCGAAGTCACATCGCCTATCCCGCCCCGAATGCGCAGGACACTGCAAAGGCACACGGGGCGCCACTCGGCGAAGACGAAGTTCGTGCGACGAAGGAGGTGCTCGGCTGGGATCCAGACCAACACTTCGTCGTTCCCGACGGGGTCTACGAGCACATGGATCTGGCGACGACGGGGGACGCCCTCGAATCTGAGTGGCAGAAGCGGTTCGATGGGTGGCGGTCGGAGTTCCCCGAGCTTGCCGAGGATTGGGAAGAGGCCTGGGCCGGTCAGCTCAAACCCGGTTGGCGAGAGGCCTTACCGCAATTCGACCCAGGGGACACGCCGGCGATGGCGACGCGCGCAGCCGGCGGGAAGACGATGGCGGCCTTTCAGACCTACGCTCCGACGATGGTCGGTGGTGCAGCCGACCTGGTCGAATCGACACGAACGACGTTCGACGGCGCGGGCACGTTCTCGCGGAACTTCGCCGGTCGAAATATTCCCTTCGGGGTCCGGGAACACGGCATGGGCTCGATCGTGAACGGGCTCGCCCTCCACGGAGGGATGGTGAAGCCCTATGGATCGACGTTCCTGGTCTTCAGCGACTACATGCGAGGAGCGGTACGGCTCTCGGCACTCGGCAAACTGCCGGTGATCTGGGCTTGGACGCACGACTCGGTCGGCCTCGGCGAAGACGGCCCGACGCACCAGCCGGTCGAGCACTACGCGGCGTTGCGGGCGATCCCGAACCTCTGGGTCTTTCGGCCCGCCGATGCGAATGAGACGTCGATCGGCTGGGAAATCGCGCTCGAACGTCAAGGCGGACCGGTTGCGCTCTTGCTGAGTCGACAGAACCTACCCGTGCTCGAGCCCTCACAGGTGCAGGGCGCCCGCCGGGGTGGCTACGTGCTTCAGGAAGCGGACAACGGCAATGGTCTGCCCGACATGATTCTCATCGCGACCGGATCCGAGGTTGCTCCCACTCTCGAGGCTGCGGACCTCCTTGCCGATGACGGTGTTGCCGCCCGCGTCGTCTCGCTCCCGTGCTGGGAGCTCTTCGAGGAGCAGGACGAGGCGTACCGAGCCGACGTCTTGCCGGACGCCGTTGATGCACGACTTGCGGTCGAAGCGGGCGTGTCGCTCGGTTGGCATCAGTGGGTGGGCGACCGCGGAGATGTACTTTCAATCGAGCGGTTTGGTGCATCCGCACCGGGAGCGCGGGTGCTCGAGGAGTTCGGCTACACGCCCGAAAACATTGCGAGTCGGGCGCGAGCCGTGCTTTCGCACAGGGAAAGGGTTAGCTAGGACACTGGTCAACCCTTGTGCCGGTTGGCTTAATGACAGGAGAAGCGAAAGGAGCCGATGTGGCCAAGTCCAATCTCCACCAACTGGCCGACCGTGGTCAGAGCGTCTGGAACGACTATCTCTCCCGCGACGTGCTCGAGAGCGGCGGGCTTGCACGGGCGATGCAGGATGACGCGATCGTCGGTGTGACCTCGAATCCGACGATCTTTCAACAGGCGATCTCGTCGAGCGATATCTACGACGAGCAGCTCGGACGAATCCTCGGCGAGGAGCGAGATCCAAAAGAGATCTTCTTGGCGCTCGCCGTTCAGGACATCGTCGATGCGCTCGATCTCCTCAGACCGGTCTGGGAGGAAACCGACAGATTGGACGGATACGTCTCGCTCGAGGTCGATCCGACCCTGGCGTATGACACCGAGGCGACGACGGCCGAAGCCGCTCGCCTGCACGAGCTCGTCGACAGACCAAATCTGTTCGTGAAGATCCCGGCGACCAAGCCCGGCTTGCCGGCGATCGAGGACATGATTGCCAAGGGCAAGTCCATCAACGTCACATTGATCTTCTCGCTCGAGCGGTACGTCGAGGTGGCAGAGGCCTACGTGAGGGGTCTCGAGCGACTCGTCGCCTCGGGAGGTGATCCGCGGTCGGTCGCGTCGGTCGCGAGCTTCTTCGTCTCGCGCGTCGACACCGAAGCGGACAAGCGCCTCGAAGCAATCGGCGGTGATGCACTCGAGCTCTGCGGCCGGCTGGCCGTCGCGAACGCGAAGCTCGCTTATGTCCGCTACCGGGAGATCTTCTCGGGCGAACGCTGGGAGTTTCTCGCCGGCAAAGGCGCAAGTCCGCAGCGGTGCCTGTGGGCCTCGACCTCGACCAAGAATCCGGACTACCCGGACACGCTCTACGTCGACGAGCTCATCGGTCCGATGACCGTGAACACGATGCCCGAGGTGACAATCCGCGCCTTCCAGGATCATGGGACGGTCGCCGACACACTGACGAGCGATATCGATGCGGCGAAACAGGTTCTCGAGCATCTCGAGCGGGCGGGAGTCGACTACTCCGACGTCACAGAGACGCTCGAACGCGAGGGTGTCGACAAGTTTTCCGAGTCCTTCGAAGAGCTGCTTTCCGGGATCGAACAGAAGGCCACGCAGTTGCTGGCCGCGTGACGGCCTCAGGCGGAGCGAGCTATCCGGTGTCCGGCCGGCCCCCAGAACCACGCCGTTCCGGGGGCCAC
>CAYTCZ010000149.1:0-4752 GCA_964436315.1 uncultured Gaiellales bacterium
CGAAGCGTCGGCGGGATGGCGGACGAGAGGAGCCGCGGCCAGTTCCGGCGGCTCGCTGGCGACGCTCGGCGGTCGCCGGCTTGACCGACATCGACCAGATCGGCTTGGTGGGCCGATCCGTCGAACGCCGTCCTGATCGGCCTCCAAGGAGGATCAGCATTCCACGGAGGAGGCTGAATCGGATCAGGCGCCACAGGAGGCCCCTCCGGGCTGAGTTGCGTACTGGCATTTGGCTAGGTCCCCAAGGCATGAAAGGTTGGGGGAGCAAGCGTCGCGGATGCCGGCGCACCGCGAGCCGCTTCCCTCTGATGCGCTGGGATCATTCGACGCGCTCAGTCGTCGTCGAGCTCAAAGTGCCGGAGGAAATGACCAGACCGAGGAGGTCAACCTCATAGGGGTAGGAGGCCGTGACCGAGACGTCCTCACCCTTCTGCCAGCTCGAAGAAACGCTGACTGCGAGCTGGGTCTGGTCGAGATTTGTCGCCGAAGCACGAACGGCCGCTTCGGTCGCACCCACCGGGTCCGGCAGCTCACTAGAAACAGCCGCTTTGCGGGCGCCTGCACGGGTCGCGTCGGTGACTGTCACGTAGTGGTTGAAGACGATGCCGAGCTGGATGATCGCGAACAGCAAAAAGGCCAGCACCGGCAGGACGAGGGCAAATTCCGTTGCCGCTTGCCCACGCTGGCTCCTTATTGAGTTGAGTGCGGTTTTACGGTGTCTCAATTCGGCCTCGATCTCTGGTTGACGGAGGGAATGAGGCGGGCCCTCCCTACGCAACGAAGGGCCCGCCGCAAATGACGGGTTCGGCTTAGAGGAACCCAATGACGCTGTTAATGGCATTGGAGATCGCGTCGCTGAGGAGACCCAGCGCCACGACAACGCCGAGCGTGATGACGGCGAGAACCACGCCGTACTCGGCCATGGTCTGCCCCTCTTCGCGCTTCGCGAGTGTCTCGAACTTCGTCACGTCAATTCACCTCCTTCGGGATCTCGTGCACACCGTGCAAGCGTTGTGAGCCCCGCTTTTCCGCAGACCAAGAGCCGATCGGACGATCGTTTTGCTGAGGTGAGAACTGGTTTCGTAATCACGTCGGCTGATGATCCTTCCCGTGTTTGCCGGCATGGCCTTCTGCCGCGCGGCTCGTACTAGGCCGATAATCGGGCAAGCTGCTTGGCCGGGAATCCCCCGCCGGGGTGATCTGCTCTCCGACCGCTCGAACTTGTGGGCGGTTCCTCCTTACGGGGGATAACAGGGCAGGCCGGCAGGGGCGATAGTGACGGAGAAGCGGTTAGCGGCGATAGACCGGCCGCGCCGATCTATTTCAACCCCCTGCTCCCAAGAGAAAGAACTGGACTATGAGCTATCGACTTCGAAACATCGGCCTCGCAATTGGCCTCGCCATTGTCGCGGCACTACTCGTGCTCTTCTACGTCAGCAACTACCGAAGAGATATCCAGCAGGCCGAGGAGTCCGTTCAGGTCTACGTCGCGGCCGTCGACATCGCCGAGGGGACAGCGGGGGCGGAGGTGCTCGCGGAGGAGATGTTGACGACAGAGGATATTCCGAGACGCAGCGTCACCCCGGGCGCGATCGCAAGCCCCGAGCAAATCGAGGGCCTGGTGGCAGCAGACGCGATCTACGCCGGCGAGCAGGTAACAACCCGACGCTTCACGCAGAAGGAAGAAACGGGGATCCGCTCACAGATCACGGGGACGACGCGCGCCTTCCAGCTTCCAGGTGATCAGCATCAGCTGCTTGCCGGAACGCTGAGAGGCGGCGACCGCGTTGATCTCGTCACCTCGATCAAATACAGGGTTGAGAGCTTCGACGAGGGCGACGAAAACGGACGCGGCGCAAGTCGTGACCGGACGGCGAGCCGGGTCGTGCTTCGGGACCTGCTGGTCCTGAGGGCAGCTGAAAGTCAAGTGGCGACCGAGAAGATCACTCAACCCGGTAACTCGTCCCTCTCGGTCACGCTAGCGATCACCGATAGCCAGATTCAGAAGTTGTTCTTCGCTATCCGCAACGGCGACTGGTCGCTCCAGCTCCGTCCGCAGGACGAGCCGGCAGACAGTCCAGAGAGCGTCGAAACCGTCGAGTCAGTGCTCGGAGACGGACTGAAGCCGAGTCAGCTCGATCAGCTCATCAACGGCTTCAGCACCGTGACGGTGGCCTCCGTCGGTGCCGAGAGCGACGAAGCCGAGCCGGAAGAAGGGAGTATCGGTCAATGAGTAGCCTCGAGATGTCTGCAGAGACCAAGATTCAACCGAAGACTCGCATCTTCATCACCGGAGACTGCGAGGGTCTCGACGACCTGCGCGATTCGCTCGACCGCCACGATGAGATCGAACTCGTTGGCTCGAGCACCGAAGTGCTCGACGGCGCCGCGGTCCTGACCGGCGGCCACATTGCGGCCGTCCTCCACGCGACGCGCCGCTCGACCATGCCCGTCGACGAGATCGCCGCGATTCGCGAGCACACCTCGGCTCCGATTATCCTCCTGGTCTCGGGGGAAGCGTCCGAGCTCCTCGACGAGGCGCTCAGTGCCGACATCGCCGACGTGATTCTGCTGCCGCAGATGACCGAAAGCGTCGTCTTCACCGTCCGCAAGTCGAGCAACACGGGCCGAGCGGTCGGCGGCGGAGCCGGGAAGAAAGGCCGGATCATCACCGTCTTCTCCCCGAAAGGTGGGACCGGGAAGACGGCGGCCGTCACGAATCTCGCCGCCGCGTTCGTCAAGTTCGAGGGGAAGCGGACGCTTCTGATCGATCTCGACCTCCAGTTCGGAGACGCTGCGATCATGGTCGGAATCGAGCCCGATAAGACGATTTACGACCTCGTCGTCGCGCCGGGAGAGCTCGACAATGAGAAACTCGCCGGCTACACGACGAGGCACGCATCGGGATTCGAGATCCTTCCGGCCCCGCTTCGCCCGGAGGATGCCGAGCTCGTCACGGAAGCGAAGCTCGCGCGGCTGCTGGAGGTTGCGCGCGAGTCGTTCGAGGTGATCGTCGTCGATACCTCGCCCTTCTTCCACGGGCCAATGCTTGCGACGCTAGATCGAACGGACGAGCTCCTGCTCCTCTGTGGGCTCGATATTCCCACGCTGAAGAACGTGCGGCTCAGCCTGCAGACGCTCGAGCTCCTCTCCTTCCCCGATGAGCGAATCCGGCTCGTCCTCAACCGGGCCAACTCGAAGGTCGGGATGAAGCGAGGAGAGCTCGAAGACGCACTCGGCATGAAGATTAGCCATGGGTTGCCCAGCGACCGGGTCGTGCCGCTCTCGATCAATCGCGGGACGCCGGCGATCGTCAACGAGCCGAGGTCTGACTTCTCGAAATCCATCCGCGCGCTTGCCAAGTCGCTCGTTCCGGCCCAGGCCGCAACGCAGGGAAAGCGACGCCGACTGGTCGGTCGCAGGTAGCGCCATGGGACTCCACGACCGACTCAAGACCGGAGCCCAAGAGACCGACGGGAACGGCGCGGCGCTGCGCGTCGATCGCACAGCCCGGGATTCGCGTGGGCCTCGCGGCGGCGCTCGGACAGCGGACCCCTACGCCGAGCTGAAGACCCGCATCCATCACGCCTGCATCGCGAAGCTCGGCCCGGAACTCTTCGCCGCTCAGGCGACTGAGGATCTCTCCGATCGGGTTGTTCGGGTCGTCACCGAGCAACTCACCCTCGATCGCACGCCGCTGACGCGCGAAGAGCGTCGGCAGATCACGGGTGAGATCGCCGACGACATCCTCGGCTATGGACCGCTCGAGCCGTTCCTTCGCGACGACTCCGTCACCGAGGTCATGGTGAACGGGCCGGATCGCATCTACATCGAGCGTGAGGGAAAGATCGAGAAGACGCAGGCGGCGTTCGTCGACACTGCCCACCTGCTGCGCATCATCGACAAGATCGTTTCCCAGGTCGGTCGGCGCGTGGACGAGGCATCGCCGATGGTCGACGCACGTCTACCCGACGGCAGCCGTGTCAACTCGATCATTCCACCGCTGTCACTGAAGGGGCCGTCGCTGACGATCCGGAAGTTCTCGCGCGACCCCTACACGATGGACGACTTGATCACCTTCGGATCGCTCTCGCCAACTGCCGCGCAATTCCTCGCTGCCTGCGTGAAGGGAAAGCTGAACGTCCTCATTTCCGGAGGAACCGGCACCGGGAAGACGACGCTCCTCAACGCCTGCTCGGCCTACGTGCCCGGAGACGAGCGCATCGTCACGATCGAGGACGCGGCCGAGCTGCAGCTCCAGCAGGAGCATGTGATTCCCCTGGAAGCACGCCCGGCGAACATCGAGGGCAAAGGAGAGGTAAAGATCCGGGATCTCGTCCGCAACGCCCTGCGCATGCGGCCCGACCGGATCATCGTCGGTGAGGTCCGCGGCGCCGAGACCGTCGACATGCTCCAGGCGATGAACACGGGCCACGAGGGCTCGTTGACGACGATCCATGCGAACTCTCCCCGCGACGCGCTCTCCCGGCTCGAGTCAATGGTGCTGATGGCTGGCGTCGAGCTTCCCTTGCGGGCGATCCGTGAGCAGGTCTCAAGCGCGTTCGACCTGCTGGTGCAGATCACCCGCCTCGTCGACGGAAGCCGTCGCGTCAGTCATGTCACCGAGGTTCTGGGGCTCGAATCCGACGTCGTCACGCTGCAGGACATCTTCATCGCTCGCCCTCCCGACGAAGAGAGCGCGAGCCATGTGCTACGGCTGATGAGTCCGCTCGCCTGCACGGGGCTCAAACC
>CAYTCZ010000149.1:4852-8559 GCA_964436315.1 uncultured Gaiellales bacterium
GCAACGGTCGTCGTACCGGAGGGTGACGAGAGCCCGCCGGCCGTCGAGGAGAATGGCGGGCCCGTTGTCGGTCTCGAGGCACACACGCTTGCCGAAACGAAGAGTGTCGTTCTGGCGATCGACACCTCCCACTCGATGCGCGGGGACTCGATTGTCGACGCCGCCCGTGCCGCCCGCTCATTCCTCGGTGCGAAACCCCCCAACGATCGAATTGCCCTGACGAGCTTCGGGAGCGAGGCCCGAGTCCTGACGGAGTTCTCCGGCTCGACGATCGGCGCCGACGCCGCGCTCCGCCAACTTGCCATCGACGAGGAACAGGGGACGGCCCTCTACGACGCCGTCGTCGTCTCGGCAGAGGCGCTCGCGGCCGAGCAGCATCCCGCCCGCATCATCATCGTTCTGACCGACGGTCATGACGTCTCGAGTTCGGCGACACTCGAGGATGCGATCGCGGCCGCCCGGCGAGCGGGAGCAGCCGTCTATCCGATCGGCATCGAGGGTCCGCAATTCTCGCCCGAGTCTCTGCAGGAAATCGCGCGGCAGACCGGCGGCACCTACTACGGGGCCGCCTCGAGTGAGGCGCTGACGCAGGTGTACTCGACGATCGCGGACGAGCTCCGGCGAACCTGGCTGGTGGAATTCGTTACCTCTGCCCGTCCCGGTGAAGAGATCTCCCTGGTCGCAACCGCGAGCGACGGTTCGAGCGAGACGGTGAGTCTGCGAGCTCCGGGCTCGCCGACGTCCGAAGCCGCGAAGCCGGCACCGGTGGTGATCCCGGCTGCGTTGCTCCGCAGCGCCTGGGCTCCGACGGTCCTCGCCGTCATCGTCGGCGCTGCCTTTCTCGTCGCTGCCCTGCTCGCCTTCAGGAGCACACACGTTTCCACGCTCCGGGCGCGTATCGATCCGCATGTCCAGCGGCGGACGACTCGGGCTCCGGGGACGGAGCGCGCCCGGTTCGCACCGGCCGCGCTGATCGTCGGGGCGACCGAGCGCACGCTGGGGCAGAAGCGGTTCTGGCTCAAGTTCGAGCGTAAACTCGAGCGTGCCGAGGTGCCCCTCCGCGCGGGTGAGTTCTTCTATGTCGTCGTCGGCGCCGGTCTTCTGGTCGGAATGATCGTCGCCGTCGCGGGCCTGGGGGGAGCGTACATCCTCGCGGGAGTGATGGTCGGAGCCCTCATTCCCTACCTCGCCATCTCCCTCCGCGCGAGGAGGCGGATCAAGGCCTTCGAGAACCAGCTGCCCGACCTTCTCGTTACCATGGCCGCCTCGCTGAAGGCCGGACACAGCTTTCGGCAGGCGATTCAGACCGTCGTCGATGAAGGCACCGAACCGGCGGCAAGCGAGTTCAAGCGCGTGCTGACCGAGACGCGGCTCGGCCGGTCGATGGAGGCCTCCCTCGCCGACATGTCCGAGCGGGTCGGCTCGGAGGACTTCAAGTTCGTCATCACGGCGGTGAACATCCAGCGGACAGTCGGAGGAAGTCTCGCCGGTCTCTTCGACATGGTCGCGGACACGGTTCGCAACCGCCAACAGTTCCGCCGGAAGATCAAAGGTCTGACGGCGATGGGTCGGATGTCTGCCTACGTGCTGATCGGTCTGCCCTTCTTCATCGCCGCGACGATCACGATGATCAACTCGGAGTACATGGCGCCCCTGTATACGACCTCGACGGGCCGCAGCCTCATCTACCTCGGTCTGGGGATGATGGCCGTCGGTTCTCTCCTGCTCAAGAAGATCGTCTCGTTCAAAGGTTGATGTGATGTTGCTCTTGATTCTCGGAACTATTGCACTCGGGGCCTCGGTCTTTCTGCTCTCAGAGGCCGTGACGCTGAGGGCTCGTCAGCGCGAGGCGACGCTCAAACGCGCCGCCTCCTACGGGGTAGCTCCGGTCTCCGTACGGGCTGAGCGGCCCGACTTTCGTAGGCGGGCAGTCCACCCGTTTATGAGCGGACTGGCCCGCGCGGTGCTTCGCCTGACACCTCGCGCCACCGTCGATTCGGTCGGCGCCAAGCTGCTCGCCGCGGGTCTCGCCCGGACGATCTCGCCGACGGCGTACCTCGCCGCAAAGGGCCTTCTGGTCATGGCGGCGATTCCGCTCGGGATCCTGATCGGCCGGCAGATCGCGACCGGCGCCCCGGCGCTCCTGTTCGCGCTCTTCACGGCCTTCATCGGCTACTCGCTGCCGGATACCCTGGTGACGCTCCGCACTCGCGCTCGCAAGGAGCGGCTCAGCTCACAGCTTCCCGACGTTCTCGATCTCATGGCTGTGAGCGTCGAGGCCGGTCTCGGCTTCGACGCCGCGCTGGCCAAGCTCTCCGAGGAGATGAGCGGCCCGCTCGTTGAGGAATTTGCGCTCACGCTCGGCGAGATGCGGGTCGGTGAGAGTCGGGAGAAGGCGCTGAAGAGGATGGCCGAGCGCACTGCCGTTCCGGAGATCGCTGCGTTTACCCGCGCGATCATCCAGGCCGACCAACTGGGGATCTCGCTCGGGCGCATTCTGCGCGTGCAGGCCAACGACACGCGGCTCCGACGACAGGCGGCGGCGGAGGAGAAGGCGATGAAGGCTCCAATCAAGATGCTCTTCCCAACCGTTGTCTTCATCTTCCCGGCGATGTTCATCGTCATCCTCGGGCCCGCATTCCTCAATCTCAGCAAGTTCTTCTGAGAGGAGGTGAGCGTGATGCTTTGCAGCAGGGAAAAGGGACAGACGATGACCGAGTACGTCACCGTCCTCACGGTGATCACATTGGCCATCGTCCTCGGCTATGCGCTCCTTGCGGCTGGAGTCGAGGGGACTCTACGCGGGGTTACCGCACTGCTCTGAGGGGTGTTGATTGGATCTCCCGCGCGTGTGCGATCGCGATCGGATGCCTCCGGTTTGGGCCGATCATGACAACGCGATGCGAACCAGCGCGTCGGGTGGTCGGCGGACTGTCGTAAAGACAGTCGTCGAGACATCTGTTCTCGGCAGCGCTGCAGGCCGTGGAACACGCGCGGGAGGCACGCGAGCCTCACAACGGGGGATTGATGATCGGCTCTGATCTGACGAGTCAAGAAGACGTGACGCATCGCACCGCCACGGCCCGCTGGCCTGCCAGCTCCCTCCCCGACGAGTACCGGATTCGACTCGCGCTCAGCGTCTACGTCCTGATTGCAATTGTTGCGATCGTCGTGGGCGGTTGGCTTCTGCTCGCGGCGATCGCCGCTGCTGCGGTCTCAACTGGACTCTACATTCGCTACACGGGAGGGCCAGTTCCGGACGAGGCAGTTTTCGACGAAGGATGGCGCCAGCAGCTCTCCGCTGCTGCCGGCGCGTTCCTCGTCCTCATCTTCTTTGCGCTGGCAGGCTGGAAGCTTGTGATCGGGGCGGGACTCGCCGCCGGGGCGATGGCCCTGGTCCGGACTCGACGTCAGCGCCTCGACTGGACCATGGCCCTGGACGAGCCAAGCGCTCGCCGCAGGCGAGATTCGCACGACGGATCAGCCTCCATTGCCGGTGAGACCAGCCTCGAACGTCACCTCCAAGACCTCGAGGCAGCGCGGGATGCGGCGCTCGCGGCTATCGACGAGCGCGGTATCGCCCACAAAGAGTCTCTCGCTGCTCAAGGCGTCTCCGACCAGATGAACGTCGGCCGCCTCGAGCCGGCAGAGGCCAGGCTCGTCGAATGTGAAGAGCACATCGACGAACTCACGCGTCGTCTCCAGGA
>CAYTCZ010000150.1:0-8490 GCA_964436315.1 uncultured Gaiellales bacterium
GGGCAACGGCCCGAACGAGCTCGGCAAGGCGTGCCGGAGGGGGACCGAAGGAGACGAGTCGCGTCAGGGAGACGTACAACCCTTCGCGCTCGGCGGTGATGGCCAACAGGGCGTGGCGGCCAAGGGGGGCGTCGGTCGGCAGCGGGTGCCGGTGGAGGGGCTGACGCTCATCGCCGGCGACGAGGACAACCGGAGTCGTGAATCCGTGCCGCCGTGCCTCGAACGCGAGTCTCGCCGCGGCCTCTGCTTCCGAGTTCTCGGGAGCCAGCCGGCGGATCGTCTCCACCATCGCTTCGGCGGCAGCTGCCCCGGCCGCACGGTATCGCTCCAGCTCGCCGTCTTGGAGCCGACGCCGGGCCGGGGCCACCGCTTGCTCGAGATCCTCGCCTGCGAGGGCCGGCCTTGCAGCCACAAGCTCTGCTATGCGGCCGTCCGGAGGCTCGTGCCAGGCATAGGAGACCGGTTCGTACCCAAGCTCTTCCAGCCTCTCCTCAGCCGCAACGCGCGATGCCTCGATGTCCTGGAAGAGCGCGTACGCCTTTCCGTCGAGCAGCACGACGGTGTAGGCGGCAGCGGGGCTCGCCGAGTTCACCGGCCGGCCGCGACCGCAGAGGAGCCAGCGGACCGTCGCAGGACTCGATGCGACGACCGCAGAGCGGCCTGCGGCCTCGGCCGCCTCGAGAGTGAGGGCCCGCTTGACGTCTGCCTCAGCCAAGCTGCCGGTCGAGATTGAACGCGGCACTGATCAGCGACAGGTGTGTGAAGGCCTGCGGGAAGTTGCCCAGCTGCTCGCCGGTACGGCCGATCTCTTCGGAGTACAGGCCCAGGTGATTCGCGTAGGTCAGCATCTTCTCGAAGGCAATTCGCCCCTCGTCAATGCGTCCCGCTCTGGCGAGCGCCTCCACCCACCAGAACGAGCAGATGGAGAAGGTGCCCTCGTCACCCTCGAGGCCGTCCGGCGAGGCCGACGCGTTGTAGCGATAGACGAGGCTGTCGGACACGAGCTCTCGGCCGATGGCATCGAGAGTCGTGAGCCACCGCGGGTCGGTCGGGGAGACAAACTTCACCAGGGGCATGAGGAGGACTGACGCGTCGAGGACGTCGGTGTCGTAGTGCTGGACGAAGGCAGCGCGTTTCTCATGCCAGCTGCGAGTCATGATCTGGCGGTAGATGCCGTCTCGGGCGGCCGTCCAGTCAGCGAGGTCGGCGGGAAGGCCGCGTTGGCGTGCGATTCGGATTGCGCGCTCGACCGCCACCCACGACATGAGCCGGGAATAGGTGAAGTGCTGGCGCCCGCCGCGGGTCTCCCAGATCCCCTCGTCAGCCTGATCCCAGTTCTCGGCGACCCACTCGACGATGCGAGACAGATCGTCCCAGGCGTCGTGGTAGACCGGGCGCCCGTACTTGTTGTAGAGGTAGACCGAATCCATCAGCTCGCCGTAGATGTCGAGCTGCAGCTGGTCCGCAGCACCGTTACCGATTCGCACCGGCGCCGAGCCGCGGTAGCCATCGAGGTGATCGAGCGTTTCTTCGGTCAGATCTTCACTTCCGTCGATCCCGTACATGATCTGGAGGGGGCCCGACTCGCGCTCCATATCACAGGACTTGAAGCGATCCGTCAGCCAGTCCATGAAGGCGGCCGCCTCGTCGCTGAACCCGAGCCGAAGGAGGGCGTAGAGCGAAAACGAGGCATCGCGGATCCAGGTGAACCGGTAGTCCCAGTTCCGTTCTCCCCCGAGCTGCTCGGGAAGGCTCGTCGTTGGTGCAGCAACGATGGCGCCTGTCGGCTCGAAGGTCAAAAGCTTCAAGGTGAGCGCCGAGCGATGAACCATCTCTCGCCAGCGACCTGTATACCGACAGTGCCGAAGCCAGCCGCGCCAGTAGTCGACGACTTCCTTGAAGAGAGTGCGCGCCTCGACTTCTGAGTACGGACGCGGTCGCGTGTCGTCGCCCGCACCTTCGAGGACGAACGTAACTCGCTCGTCGGGCTTGAGCGTGAACTCGGCATAGGCGCCGCCGTCGCGCGCTTCCAAGGGTATCCGCGAACAGAGCGCCAGAGAGACGCCGTTAGAGCGGAAGAACGCCCCCCCATCGATGACGTGAAGCTCGTGCGTGTCGCGCGCATAATTGAAGGCCGGTTCGACAGCGATCCGCATTGGCATCGATCCACGGATGGCGAGGACCGTGCGAACGAGCCGGCTCTCGCCGCGCGAGCCGTGCTTTGCCACGGGCATGAAGTCGATCACCTCGGTAACACCCTCCTCGCTCAGGAAGCGGGTGATGAGGATGTTCGTGTCGGGAAAGTAGAGCTGGCGTGACGTCCAGTTGCCGTGTGCCGGCGCGATGGAGTAACGACCACCACGTTCTCGGTCGAGAATTGCCCCGAAGACGCTCGGAGCGTCGAAGCGTCCAGGGCAGTACCAGTCGATCGTGCCTTCGCTACCGACGAGCGCGACCGTCCGCAGATCGCCGATCACGCCGTGCTCGGCAATTGGAAGGTACGAACTCATACCCGTCGCACCCGGGGCGGTCTCTAGAACTGGGAGAGAGAGGCTCATGGGTCACTCCTTCGCGCGCGCGGCCCCGCGCTACGGCGCGGCCAGAACTGTCATGAAGGTGAGTCTCTCGTGGCGGGCAAGCGTTACAAGGCGGCTCGTCGGCTGCCTCCGTCAGCACCTCAGGAGTTGTGGCTGTAACGTTCCGAGGCGCATGAGGTCGAATCAAGGGGTGCTTCCCACTTGACTAACTGCTTTATTTGCAAACGCGTCAGCGTCGATTGGGACGAATTGTGGTGAGCCACGACGAGCTGACGTGCAGGGAGCTGGTCGAGATCGTCACCGACTACGTCGAGGGCGCTCTCCCCCCCGGCGAGCAGCGCCGCTTCGATGAGCATCTCGCTGAGTGCGACGGCTGTGAGACCTATCTCGAGCACATTCGAACGACGATCGAACTCACCGGCGCCCTTCGTGAGGAGGAAGTCGACCCGGAGGCAAGGGACGCGCTACTCGAGGCCTTCCGGGAGTGGAAGCGCGTCTAACGGCTGCCGAATCGTCCTGAAGGCGGTGGGTCCGCGCGTAACTGTCTTCGACTACACCGGGCCGCCCTTCTTCGGTGGGCCACCGCTGCACGTTCATCCGGGCTTCGATGAGGTATACGCCGTCCTCGAGGGGACCCTGACGGTCCATCTTCGTGATGAGATTCGCGAACTGGAACCCGGGGGCAGCGCGTCCATTGAGGGCGCGGTGCCGCATACGTTCTCGAATCGGACGGCGGCACCGGTGAGGTTCCTCTCGATCTGTGCTCCTGGCGGATTCGAGCAGTACTTTCGGAGTCTCGCAGACGGGAAGGCCGACGAGGCAGTCGCGGAGGCCCACGAGCGCTTCGGCTACGCGACTCTTGAGCCCGCTTGACCAACGGCTGCGAGTGCCCTGCAGAGGCCAGCGCACCGGCGGCGCACTATTGACGTCCCCTATTAGCGGAGATATAATTCGCGATTCATAAATCCTTATATGGTGCCCAAATATCTGATCGAAGAGGGAGGGCCGATGAAGTCGATTGGAGCAGTCACAGAAACCGAGGTCGGACATGGAGGTGCAACGACCCTTCGCGTCCGCGATCGCTGGTCGGAGACGCGATGGGAGCGGCTTGCGCCGTTGTCGGGCATCGTCGCCGTCATTCTCTTCGTCGTTGGATTCCTCGTGTTCGAGGTCGTGGGCGACACGCCAGGAAGCGATCTGACGGCGTCCGAATACCTCGCTTACTTCCAGACCGAGGAGACATCGATCTGGGTCGGCAGCTGGATCTTCCTGCTCGGCATCCCGTTCTTCCTCTGGTTCCTCGCCAGCCTACGTGGAGCGCTCGAGCGTGCTCTCGGTGGCGCGGGCAAAGTCGTGAGCCTCGTCTACGCGGGTGGCGTCGGAGTAGCACTTCTGGTCGCGGCGGCGCTTGGAACGCAGATCTCGGGGGCCATTGCCGCGAACGACAACGCAAACCTGAGTCCGCAGACCGCCGAGACGCTCTGGTGGGCGGGCGACGGCTTCATGGTCGGGGCGTTCTTCTTCCTGGCGACATTCCTCGCCGCCACCGCGATCGCCGCGTTTCGGACACGCGTGCTGCCGCTTTGGTTCGGCATCGTCACAGTGATACTGGCCGTGGCAGCGGCGGTTCCCTTCGTGGGGTGGGCGGTCCTGATCTTCGCCATGCCGCTCTGGATCATCTTCGTTGCGATCCTGCTTTCGACGCGCGAGGCCGGGCTTCGAGAGCGAGAAAGTGCAGACAACTGACGAGATCGTTGAAGCAATGGGGGTGAAAGTCCCGGCGGGGGCTGGCGCCTAACCCACCGCGGCGGCGATCGGAGCCTCGCCCTCGAGATCGAGCTTGGCGAGTTCTGCGCGCGAGGCAATTCCAAGTTTCATGAACACCTTGTGGAGGTGGTACTCGACCGTCTTCGGACTCAGGAAGAGTTGCCCGGCTATCTCCTTGTTCTTTGAGCCGACTGCGGCCAGCCGCGCGACCTGAAGCTCCTGCGGAGTGAGCTCATTTCTTGCGATCGACTTCCCGCGGCGAACGGTCTCGCCGGTCGCGCGCAGCTCTGCTCGAGCTCTCTCCGCCCAGGGGGCGGCACCAAGCGCTTCGAAGGTTTCGAGCGCCGCCCGGAGCCTGAGCCGTGCCTCGGTCTTACGCCGTGCGCGCCGGAGGAGCTCGCCATACGCGAGCTCAGTACGAGCTCGGTCGAATGGCTGCGGGAACTCTGCATGCAGGCGAAGCGCGTCCGCGAACGCCCGCTCGGCCTCCTTTCCTTCCGATACGAGCGCCCGTGACCGGGCAACCAGCGGCCGGTAGAGCGATGCATCGGCGGCCACGACCCATGCCTCGAACCTGGCAAACGCCCCGAGCGCGTCGCCAGCGCGGCCAGCGCGGCCGGCGGCCTCGACGAACTGAGGAACTGCGAACTGTCGATAGAGCGGATGGGTCTCGGGGCTCCGCATGAGAGTTTCGAGCCGATCGAATGCCTCAGCTGATCGCCCGAACGCGAGATCGAGCTCCGCGAGACCGACGGTTGCCGCGGAAAGAGCGAGCGCATACCGTCGGGGCGCCGCGAGCTCGACTGCCTCAGCCGCGAATCGTCTGCACTCATCCTCTTCTCCCCGTATTGCAGCGAGCTGTGCTAACACAGCGAGCGCATGCGCGACGACAGCTTCCTGACCGGTTTCGCGCGCGAGTCGGAGCGCCTCGCTCAGGTCGGCAAGGGCTGCGGTCGGCTTTCCGAGGACGAACTCGATGGTTCCGAAGCGAACGAGTGAAAACGGGAGCGCCGAGACGTTCCCATGCTCGCGGGCTCTGGCGACAGCGCGCGCATAGAACGCCTCCGCCTGTTCCTCATCACCCACGGTAGGCAGCGGCGGTGCCGGCTAGATGCAGCAGGCGCTCGTCCATGAAGCCGGCGGCGGTCTCGACTGCCTTTCCGAAGGGAGGAGCCGCCGCATCCGGCTCTCCCTCGCAGATGAACGCCAAACCGGAGAGGAAGTCGAGCATGAATCGCTCTTCCGAACTCTCGCCCTGGAGCCCAGAGGCCCACTCGTGCAGTTCACGCACCTTGTCGAACTCGCCGCCAAGTGAGGCGCCCATCGAGGCGAGAACCGCAAGCCGGAGAGCGTGAAAGACATCGCTCGCCGCGAGTTCTTGTGCTGCCTCGAGGCAGACGCGCACTGCAGCGGCCGGCGAACTGCGATGGACCTCGGCTAGCCCGCGGATCCACGCGGCCTGACCCCGGAGCTGCGAATCCTCAGGAAGCGGATGGGCGCGCTCGAGAAGCGAGAGTGCTCGCGCGGATTCACCGGCCGACCAGGCCGAGTCCGCGGCCCGGACGAGCCGGCGCGCGCGGAGTTCGGTCTCTTCGGTCAATATCGCCGAACGTTCGAGTGCGTCAGACGCGGCGGCGAAAGCTCCGCGGGCCAAGGCTCGCTCTGCCGCTTCGGAAAGCTCGGCAGCAATCGCATCATCCGCACTCGCCGCTGTTGCGGCCAGGTGCCAAGCGCGACGATCGGCGCTCCCGGACTCCGTGAGCGCTTCGGCAAGTGCTGTGTGAGCCCGTCGTCGCTCGGCGAACGGCGCGCCGCCGTAGACGGCGGAACGCGCTAGTGGATGGCGAAAGCGCACTCTTCCCTCCCCGAGGCGGACGAGGCCTGCCTCCTCGGCAGACGCTAAGGCGTCGGGTTCGAGATTCATGAGCCCGACCGCGCGCTCGACCGCGGCAAGATCTCCGCTGGCCTCCGCAGCGGCAACGAGGAGGGCGGTCTGGGTGTCCTTGGGGAGGCGCCGAGTCCGCCGCAGGAAGGTCTCCTCTACCCCCTCTGCGACCGGGAGTGGATCTGGCAAGGGCTCTTCTCCGGCGAGCTGTTGCTCGCTCAGCGCGCCGGCGAGCTCGAGCAATGCGAGTGGGTTTCCCGCGGCGGCGTCAACGAGTTTCCCCCGCACCGCCGGCACGATCGCATTGCTCCGATGCTCCTCGAGAATCAGCGCCGCATCTTCTGTGTCGAGGGCCCCAACGCGAAGCTCCGGGAGGCCTGCGAGCGGATTGTCAATGCCCGCGCGCTCGGCAATGAGCAGAGCAACGCTCTCTCGAGCGAGCCGACGGGCGGCGAAGACGAGGGCTTCGCGTGACGCGCGGTCAACCCACTGAGCATCGTCGACGAGGCAGAGGAGCGGCGATTCCTCGGCCGCTTCCGCGAGCAAGCTCAGGACGCCTGCACCAAGCAGAAAGCGGTCGCCGCCGGGCTCAGAGGTCAGTCCCAGCGCACCGCTGAGGACACTGGCCTGTCGCTCGGGAATTTCCGAGATCCGCTCGGCGACCGGGCGGAGTAGCTGATGCAAAGTTGCGAACGGGAGCTCAGCTTCGAACTCGACTCCACCTGCCCGAAGCACCTGCATGTCTTCGGCCTGATGTGCGGCGTGTGCCAGAAGCGCCGTCTTCCCGATGCCGGACTCACCCCGGATAACGAGCGCCCGACTGTGCCCTTCACGGACCGCGGCCAGAAGGCGATCGATCTCGTCTCGTTGCTCATCCCTTCCGACGAGCGTTAGAGCGCTCGTATCTGCGCCGGTGAGGCGGGCTGGCTGGCTCTCAACTCGCCCGTCCCGAGCTGAGAGGGCCGGCTCCCACGGGCGCGGTTGTGAGGCCCGCCTCTCGGTTACAGGTAACGGAATACGATCCGTCCCAAGTCGGGCTCGAAGGGCGAGATCGCAACTCTCACCCGATCGCCGGCTGTGAGACCCGGAGCATGCCCGCGTCGGCTCGGCCCGGCGCCCGCGATGGTCTCGAAGCCGAGATCAAGAGCAATCTTGACTTTCGATCCACTCAAGGTCTCAGCGACATGGCCATCCAACTCGAGCTGAGCTTGGTGCGAAGCAGTAGCGCGGGATCTATGGCGGCGACGGATGGCCGGAGTAGCCTGAAACCGTCTGGCTCTCGCGGGTCGCACGTGCGGTCTGGCTCTTAACAAAGATCCAAGCATCGTGAGATTTATAACCCGAATTATAACACGTATATTTTGAGTCGTTAGATCTGTTCAGTATGGGGAGTCACCTTGGGACGGGTTTGGCTGATTCCGGCTGACGAGGTCGACGTCGTGGTTCACCCATCCCAGTGCTCGCCCTCCTTACGGCCGAGACGCTTCCGGCTTGAAGAACACCGCTCCCAGAGGAGGCAGTGTGAGGACGACTGAGTACGGTCGATCGTGCGATCCTACGGGCACCGCCTCCACCCCGCCGAGATTTCCTTGACCGCTCCCCCCGTACTCCTCGGCGTCGCTGTTTGCGATTTCTCGCCATAGCCCCGGCCCAGGGACGCCGAGACGATAGTTCTGGCGCAGCACAGGGGTCAGGTTGAAGGCGACCAGGATGGATTCGGCGGGATCCGTTCCTATCCGCAGGAAGCTGAGAACGCTGACGTCGGCTGCGTTAGCGTCGACCCACTCGTAGCCCCTCGCGTCGCAATCCAGATCATGGAAGGCCGGCTCGTTCCGGTAGAGGCCGTTCAGGTGTGCGACCCATCGCTGAATTCCGGCATGCCACGGAGCCTCGAGGAGATCCCAATCGAGACTCTCGTCGTGGTTCCACTCACGCCGCTGGCCGAACTCGTCGCCCATGAAGAGAAGCTTCTTCCCCGGCTGGGCGAACTGGTAGGCAAAGAGCAGGCGGAGATTTGCGAACTTCTGCCAGTCGTCGCCCGACATCTGCGTGAGGAGCGACCCTTTGCCGTGCACGACCTCGTCGTGAGAGAGAGGCAGCACGAAGTTCTCGTTGAAGGCATAGACCGAGCGGAAGGTGAGCTCGTTGTGGTGGTGCTTGCGATGAACCGGGTCGCGCCGTAGGTAGTCGAGCGTGTCGTGCATCCAGCCCATATCCCACTTCATGCCGAAGCCGAGGCCGCCGAGGTACGTCGGTCGCGAGACCATCGGCCAGGCAGTCGATTCCTCGGCGATCGTCTGC
>CAYTCZ010000151.1:0-8443 GCA_964436315.1 uncultured Gaiellales bacterium
GCGGACCTGACCCCATCTCACACAGCGCGTTTGAGCGCGTCCCACGCGATCGTGACATCCTCCTCGGTCGTCCGCGCATTGCCGACCGCTAGGCGGAGCACGACCTGACCGTCGAGCTTCGTGTGGGTGATGAAGATCTGACCGCTCTCGTTGACCCGATCGAGGATCGCCATGTTCTCGTCATCGGAGCCTTGCTTTCGGAAGCAAACGAGCGAGAAGTGGCGCGGAGCGACGACCTCCCATCCTGGCTCCTCGTCGACCCACCTTTCGAAGAGTTCGGCGAGACGGACGGCTTCTCTCACCCGCTCCTGGATGCCGTCGCGCCCGTAGCAGCGCAGCACTGCCCAGAGCTTGAGCGAGCGAAACCGGCGGCCGAGCGATGGTCCGTAGTCGGAGAGGTTCTCTGCCTCGTCGGGAGTTCGCAGGTATTCAGGCACCAGCGTGAAGGCCTCGCGGAACACATCCGGCCGGCTCGTCCAGATTGTCGAGCAGTCGGCGGGGACGAAGAGCCACTTGTGCGGGTTGACGACGACCGAGTCGGCACGCTCGACGCCATCCTTCGACCACCCGAACTCGGGACAGACCCACGCGGCGCCCGCGTAGGCAGCGTCGACGTGAAGCCACGCCTCGTGCTTCGCGCACAGATCTGCGATCTCCGTGACCGGATCGACTGATGTCACGGAGGTCGTCCCGACCGTCGCGACCACGGCTGCGGCATCGCCCAACGCGAGCTCATCCGCGAGTGCATCGGGACGCATTCGGAACTCCTCGTCCGTCGGAAACGCCCGCGCCTCCATCCCCAAAACTCGAGCCGCCTTCGGCACAGACGAATGCGCATGCTCTGAGTGGAGAACCACCGAGCGGCCGGACCGGTGTCGTGCCGCCGCCAGCGCCGCCAACGTCGAAGTCGAAGCCGTGTCTTCGATGTGGCCGTGCCACTCTCTGGGAAGACCGAGTAGCTGAGCCGTCCAGTCGAGTGCCACTGCCTCGAGCTCGGTCGAGGCCGGCGACGAGCGCCAGATGAAGCCGACCTGGTTCAGGGCCGCGATGAGGAGTTCGGCGAGGATGCCCGGCTCCGAGGCCGTCACCGAGAAGTAGGAGAAAAAGCGCGGATGCTGCCAGTGCGTGATTCCCGGCATCAGCACCTGATCGAGATCCCGCAGCACGTCACTGAACGGCTCCGATTGCTCCGGAGGCGAGGCGGGAAGGGCACGTCGGATATCGCCCGGCTCGACTCGGGCCATGACCGGTCGCTTGCGAACGTGTTCGAGGTAGTCGGCGACCCATTCGAGCGCCGCCGCTCCCTCGGTTCGGAAGTCGAAGCCCGGAACCCCGTCTCCTGAGCGGTCGCTCACGAGTGGCCCCCCAGCGAGGCTCTGATCTCCTTCCACGTCCTTGTATTGACCACCTGCGAAGCGGTGATCCAGCCCCGCCGCGCCTGGGCGATGCCGAGCTGTAAATTGGCGAGCTCCCACGTTCGATGGGCGTCGGTCGAAATCACGATTCGGACGCCGGCCTCGGCAGCGGCTCGCGCATTGACGTCGCTCAAATCGAGGCGGTCGGGCTGCGCGTTGATCTCAATGCAGGTGTTCGTCTCCACGGCGGCGCGGAAGAGCTCCTCGAGGTCGACGTCGTAGGGAGCACGGCGATTGATCTTCCGGCCGGTCGGGTGCCCGATGCAGTCGACGTGGGGATTCTCCATCGCCGAGATGAACCGCCTGGTCAGCCGGTCACGTGACTGGTCGAAGCCTGAGTGGATCGAGGCGATCACCCAGTCGCGCTCGGCGAGCACTTCGTCGGGTGTCTCGAGTTCGCCGTCGGCACGGATATCGACCTCGATGCCGGAAAGAACCCGGATCTTGCGCTTTCGGTTCCACCGCTCGATCTGGGCGACCTGTTCCTCGAGGCGGCCGTCACGCAGCCGCCGCGCGTGATCGCAGATTGCGAGGTACCGGTGCCCAAGCCCGCGGGCGGTCTCCACCATCTCGTCAAGCGTGTGGCGGCCGTCGGAGTAGGTCGTATGGGAATGGAGATCGCCGAGCAGCTCGTCGTAGCCAACAAGCTTGGGTAGCTCACTAGCCCGCGCAGCGGCCAACTCGCCCCGGTTTTCACGGAGCTCCGGAGGGATCCACTGGTAGCCCAGGAAGTCGTACAGCTCGTCCTCCTGGGTGGCCGTGACGACCTCCTGCTTCTCGACGATCTCGACGCCGTACTCAGAAACCGAGAGGCCCTGCCGGACAGCCTCTTCCCGTAGCGCAATGTTGTGATCCTTCGAGCCGGTGAAGTGCTGGAGGAGATTTCCGAAACACTCGGGCGGGACGACCCGCAGGTCGAAGCTGAGTCCGTCCTGCGTCACCACCGTCGCCTTCGTTCCGCCGCGGGCGGTGACCTCGGCAACCCACTTCGACGAGACGAAAGCCTCGATCAGAGCGTCGGCATCGGTCGCCGTTGCGATCGCGTCGAGGTCGCGCACCGTCTCTGATCGGCGTCGAACGCTCCCAGCCTCGCTCACCTCGACCGCTGTGGGGTGCTCACGCAGCTCGGCTACCACCTGTTGCACGAAAGGCAACACGCGCCCGAGCAACACGCGGCCCGTGTCGACCTCCCGTGCCGGTTTCGAGAGCGCTCGCAGCACTTTCTCCTCGGTCTTGGGCCCGAGGCCGCTCAACGCCTGCAGCTTCTGAGCTTCGGCCGCAGCCTTCAGGGACTCGGTGTCGGTGACGTCGAGTTCCTCCCACAGTCGTCTCGCGGTCTTGGGGCCGAGCCCCGGGACATGCATGACGTCAACGAGCCCGGGTGGGATCCGGCCACGCACCATTGCGAGCGCCTTCATGTCTCCCGTCTCGGTGAACTCGACGATCTTCGCCTCGATGGTCGAACCAATTCCGTCGAGGCGCGTCGCCTTTCCATCGATCGCGAGCTGGGCCACCGGCACTGTCGACTCGCGGATCCGGGACGCGGCTCGTCGGTAGGCCTGCAGGCGAAAGGCGTCGGCTCCGTCGAGCTCGAGGAGATCGGCGAGGAGCTCGAACTGCTCGGCCAGCTCGGCGTTTCGGGGCACGGTCGCGGACACGGCGGCGATCATACGTGGCAGGTCCGAAACGTCGCCGCCGGTGCCCGCATCGAACGGCGAGAGTTACCCGAAGCACCCGCAAACCCGCTGGCTATAGTGCCCCTATGAGCAATCTTCCCGAAGTCACAGACGCGACGTTCGACGAGGACGTCATCCATTCCGACGACCCCGTGGTCGTCGATTTCTGGGCACCGTGGTGCGGGCCGTGCCGCGTTATCGCGCCGATTCTCGAGGACATGTCGGGTGAGCACCAGGACAAGATCAAGTTCCGCGCGCTCAACGTCGATGAGAATCCGGCGACAGCCTCGAAGTACGGAGTACTCTCGATTCCGACCGTGATCCTCTTCGCCGGGGGCGAGCCCGCCGAGACAGTGATCGGTGCACGCTCGAAGAACCACTACGAAGAGGCCTGGTCGCAGTGGATCAACGGTTCCGCTGCTGATTGATCGACTTGTCCCAGAAGCGACACTCAGTGTCGGTTCTGGAGAAAGTGCTCCCAGCCGCCGGCGAATTCGACCGGCTCCCCGGCGCGGAGGAACGAGACCCCGGAGCCCTCGTGACACTCTCCGACGATCGGAAAGCCGCTCGCTTCGGCGTCTGGCGGCGCCAGAACAGCGAGCAGTTCGTAGTCCTCGCCCATGAGCCAGTAGGGCGCGGCGCCGATCTCCTCGATCCGGGCGACGAGCGGAAGACGGTCGACGTCAATGACGAGTTCGCAACCTGACTGCCGCGCAATGTGACCAGCGTCCGACGCGATCCCGTCCGACAGATCGATCATGGCGTGGGCCACGGGAGCGAGACGCCGGGATTCCTCAAGCCGTAAGGGTGGCCGATTATGCATTCGCGTGAGCTCGTCGAAGCCATCGAGTCCACGCCGCAGGACATCCAAGCCGGCGGCCGCCCCACCCACCGGCCCCGTAATGATCAAGGCATCCCCGACCTGCGCGCCTCCACGCCCAGGGGCTCGTTTAGCCCGACCAACCGCGGTGACCGAGATTGTCAGGACACTGCCGGCGTTGGTATCGCCACCGACGACGTCGATACCCGGCTCGTTCAGCCCCTCGTATAGTGCAATGACGTCGTCAACGAGGAACTCGGACGGTAGGACGAGACTAACGAGCAATGCCTCGGGCTCGGCACCCATCGCGGCGAGGTCGCTGAGATTGACGGCGGCGGATTTGTAGCCAAGGTCGTGCCACGAGGTCCACTCCGGCCGAAAATGCACACCATCGACCAGCGTGTCCTGCGTGACGACGACCCCGTCGCCAAGCAACGCGGCGTCCTCGGCTATGCCCTTGACGAGGGCACGCCGTTCAAGCTGGTCAAGAAGACCGAACTCGCCGAGATTCGCGATCCGCTGCAAGGCCAAGCACGTTAACTGGCCCCGTGCCGTCGCCGAGTTCCGCGAGGCCGTTCCGCACAGCTTCGGAAGCAGCACGAGCCGCCTCGTGGGCAGCTTTCTCGAGCGGATCGCCGTACGCGAGACGCGCCGCAAGCGTGGCCGAATGGGTACACCCCGCACCGTGCGTCGCTTCATCTCCGTAGCGCTCGACCGGAATCGGGACGTGATCCGCTCCGTCAAAGAGCCAGTCGACCGGCTCGATCCCGTGACCGCCCGTCACTACGACCGCTGCGGCACCAAGGCCGTGAATCGCTTCTGCCAATTCCTTCCGGTCAGCGTCCTCCTGATACGGGATCCCCACGAGCGCGCAGGCCTCGTGGAGGTTCGGAGTCACCACACTCGCCAACGGAAACAGTTTGTCGACCAGCGAGTCGACCGCCTCATCCCGAAGCAGCTTCGCGCCGGAGGCAGCGACCATGACGGGATCGACGACGAGAGGGGTCGGATGTTGCGCCAGGAAGTCAGCCACGACCTCGATCGTGGCCTGACCGAACAGCATTCCGGTCTTCGCTGCGTCGACCCCGATGTCGGTATAGACGGCCTCGAGTTGTTGCCAGATGAAGCACGGTGGTGCCTCATGCACCGCGGTTACCTCACGGGTGTTCTGAGCGGTGAGTGCGACGACGACGCTCATGCCATGGCAGCCCTGAGCGGCAAACGCCTTCAGATCGGCTTGGATGCCGGCGCCGCCTCCCGAGTCGGAGCCCGCGATGGTCAGGCAGCGGGGGATCACGCTTGAAGGAGGCTACCATCGGCTGCGTGGCAACGACCACTGCTCCCTGGGACGAGTTACTCGAGAGCGAAGAAGTCGCATTTCGCACGCTCGTCGAGAAGCGCGACGCCGATCAAGTCGAGCTTCCCGACAACCTTGATGGGGCGCTTACATCGTCGCTCCACGGCGCCGACATTGTGACTCTCTACCACCATCAGGCGGAGGCCTACTCGGCGGCTGGCCGCGGAGAATCGATCATGGTCTCGACCGGCACCGCGAGCGGAAAAACCCTCTCGTTCAACCTTCCGGTGCTGAACCGCCTCGCCGCCGATCCGAAGCTTCGAGCTTTCTACCTCTATCCCACCAAGGCGCTAGCGCAAGATCAGGCACGGACCCTCTCGACATTCGCGCTACCGGGAATACGTCCAGCGATCTACGACGGCGATACGGAGATCGAGAGGCGCCCACAGATTCGACGTTTCGCCAATCTCATCTTGACGAACCCGGACATGCTCCACGTCGGAGTGCTGCCCCACCACGACCGGTGGGGCGATGTGCTGCAGAACCTCGCCTATGTCGTCGTCGACGAGGCACACGTCTATCGCGGCGTCTTCGGCTCGCACGTCGCCAACGTGTTGCGACGGCTTCGCCGGATCGCCCGAATCTACGGCGCCGATCCGCAGTTCCTGCTCGCCTCAGCCACAATCGCAAACCCAGGCGAGCAGGCACGCGCCTTGACAGGGCTGGGCACAACGGTCGTCGACGTCGACGGTGCCCCGAGTCCACCCAAGACGATCGCCTTCTGGAATCCGCCGCTTGTTGACACTGCGATGGGACTTCGCGCAAGTCCACTCGGAGAGGCAGCCAGAATTCTCGCCGACCTCGTCTCGCGCGAGCTCCGCACGATCTGCTTCGCAAAGAGCCGCAAGGCCGCGGAGCTCATCCATCGGTTCACGCGCGAGCGGGTCGAGTTGGATATTGCCGACCGACTTTCCCCGTATCGCGCCGGCTACACACCTGCCCAACGGCGCGACATCGAGCAACGCCTGGTCTCGGGCGAGCTCCTGGGAGTCACGGCGACGGACGCGCTCGAGCTGGGCATCGACATCGGCCTTCTCGACTGTGCAATCTCGGTCGGCTTTCCGGGAACGGTGGCAAGCCTCCGGCAACAGTGGGGTCGAGCGGGTCGCCAAAGCCACGGGCTCGCAGTCCTCATCGCCTCGGAAGATGCGCTTGATCAGTTCTTCATGCGCGAGCCCGAACTGCTGATGAATCGCCGAGTCGAAGCGGCAATCGTCGACCACACGAATCCCCGGATACTCGACGGACACGTCCGGAGTGCTGCCTTCGAGGCGCCCGTCTCCGAGGACGACGGCAAAATCCTTGGAGCCGAGGCGCTCGAGCGGGCGGCAGTTCTCGCCGGAACGGGCGAGCTCAAGGAGACCAAGGCCGGGTTCGTGTGGGGCGGCCGCGATTATCCGGCGGCCAAGACTCTGCTCCGCTCGACGGGCCCCGATTCGATCACCGTGGTCGAAGTCGGCACGGGCACTGTCCTCGGGATTGTCGAGCGTGATCGGGCCTTCACCACGTTGCACGAGGGAGCGATCTACCTCCATCTCGGCGAGAGCTACCGGGTGCTGGGTCTGGATCTCACAAGCCGCAGTGCGATCGTCGAGGGGTTCTCGGGCAACTACTACACCCAGGCGAAGAAGGAGACCTCGACCGTCATCGAGCGGGTTCTCGTCTCGGAGCAGCGCCTCGGGTTGGCTCTCTCGTTCGGGACGGTGAGTGTGACCGAGCAGGTGGTCGGGTATCAAAAGCGCTCGATCCGGGACGGAGAGAACCTCGAACTCGTCGCGCTAGATCTTCCCGAGACGACGTTCGACACCGAGGCGATCTGGTTCGTCCCTCCTGCGGAGATGCTCGAGGGTCTCGACAAGATGCCGAAGTTGA
This sequence comes from uncultured Gaiellales bacterium, assembly GCA_964436315.1. Classification (GTDB taxonomy): domain Bacteria; phylum Actinomycetota; class Thermoleophilia; order Gaiellales; family Gaiellaceae; genus CAYTCZ01. The sequence goes on from CAYTCZ010000151.1 coordinate 7,141, forward strand.
TCGCAACGCTGCACGCCGCCGAGCACTCGATGATCGCGATCCTGCCGCTCTGGGCAATGTGCGACCGGTGGGACATCGGAGGCCTCTCGACCAACATCCACTTCCAGACCGGAGAGCCGACCGTCTTCATCTACGACGGGTACGCAGGTGGCATCGGAATTACGGAACGTGGCTACGCGCAGTTCGAGGGGTGGGTCGAAGACACGGAACGGATGCTGGCCGGTTGCACCTGCGAAGCAGGCTGTCCCTCGTGCGTCCAGTCACCGAAGTGCGGCAACCTGAACGAGCATCTCGATAAGGACGGGGCCCTGCTTCTAGTCCGCCGAATGCTCGCGAGCGAGCACTAGCGCCCGGTCGACCGCCTCGTCGGGCGTGCTGACGTGCTCCACCCCCGCCTCCGCGACTTCCCAGCCCGGATCGAGAACGACAACCGGACGTCCAACCGTGCGCGCGAGAGCTATCTCCGCGAGCGTTCCCCACTTCCCACCGACGGCGATCACCGCGTCTCCGGAGGCGGCGACGGCCAGATTCCTGGCGTGGCCGATGCCGGTTACCACCGCGTGATCAATCCACTCGTTCGCCGTCGACCGACTCTCACCAGGCAGAATCCCGATTGTCGTTCCGCCGGCCGACTTGGCACCTCGAGCCGCAGCCGCCATCACCTCGCCGAGGCCACCGCAGACGACAGTGCAGCCTCGCTTGGCGAGGAGACGTCCCACCTCTTCCGCCCGTTCCTCGTGCTCAGAGCCGGAGCCGATGACCGAAACCTGGATAGTCACGGGAGAAGCATGGTAGATATGCACCCCAGATGGCGATTCGGCAGGCAAAGGGAGGAGTACTGATCGTGGGCGGCGGCTTTGCCGGCGCCACGCTCGCACGTGAAATCGGGAGTGACGGCGCGACGATCGTGAGCCCCGACAACTTCATGCTCTACACGCCGATGCTCTCGGAGGTTGCGGCTGGAAAGCTCTCTCCTCGCGACATCACCGCGCCGCTCCGTGTCATGTGTCCGCATGCTGAGGTGGTGCTCGGTCGTGCGACTGGTCTCGACGAGGAAGCGGGCGTCCTCCATGTCAAGACCGAGGACGGCGATCTCGAGCTCGGCTACGGGCAACTGGTCATCGCTGTCGGCGCTGTTTCGCGCGTCTTGCCGATTCCGGGACTCGCTGAGCACGGGCTCGGTTTCAAGAGCCTCTCGGACGCCACGCATCTTCGAAACCACGTCCTCCGCCAGCTCGAGCAAGCCGACACCCTCGACGACCCAGAACGCGCCAAGAGTCATCTCACGTTCGTCTTCGTTGGC
>CAYTCZ010000152.1:0-8321 GCA_964436315.1 uncultured Gaiellales bacterium
CAGTCGATGGTCATCAGCGATAAGTACTTTCATACCCCTTTTTCAGCCCCCGTCTATGTCCCGTCGTTGATCATGACCATGCGCGAGCTAGTCGTCACCCGTCTCCCTTCGACAGACAAGAGGTCGTGGCTATGCCGTGACAGCCCAGTCCCCGTGTCCGTATCCCTTAGACGGGTTATAGAGGCGTCCCTCGAATAAAGCAAGACCCCCCTCAAACGTGACGATTTCCTCACACTTTCGGGTGAGGAGGTTATCCGATCGGCGTAGGGCTCAGCGCTCGACGATGTCGACCGAGACAATCGCGTCCGGTCGGATGAATCGTCCAGCGACGAGAGGCCAGTTCGTGGCGTCGCTGCTTGCGAGCGAACGAATGAAATCCTGCGCGAGTGTTTGCGCCTCTGTCGCTTCCGGTGCCGTCGCTACCTCGATCCGCTCGCCGTTCGTCAAGCGAACGACGACGTCGAACGCAGCAATCCTTTGCGCCGCGGTATCGTCTCCCTGCGCCCGCTGCTCGGTGTCGCCGTCACCAGCGGGCGTCGGCGAGATCGCCGGTGCGTTCTGGAAGCTGAGAACGTCGGCCATAGAGCTCTGCGTGAAGCTCTCTGCCTCTGCTGTCCCATTGTTTGTCGCGTAGGCGTCTGAGAGTGCCGCGGCGATATCGCTCCGAGTTGCCATCACGAACCTCGGCTCTTTGCCGAGCTCGCGCTGGATCGCCTCGAGCCGATCGGCGTCGGTCGGATCCGCGACCGCGACGATCGGAACGTCGTCGACGACGTCTACTGGCAGTGCCTGGCACGCAAGCGCGGTCTGACTCGGAAGCAGCGCCAGCGCATCCGGATCGGGGCGGAGTTCGCTAGCGGAGAGAAACTGGATTCCCCGCTGGCCGGCGATGAGGCGCGCAAGGTCATCCTCGTGGATCAGATCCCGCTCCAGGAGGATTTCACCGAGTCGTCTTCCGGTTCGGGCTCCTTCCTCCAGTGCATCCTCGAGTTGATCGGCTGGAACCAGCCCCGCGCGAAAGATCAGCGTCCCGAGCGGTGCGTCCGGACGCTCAGGCACCGCGTGACTTTGGTCCGCTGAATCGTCAGTGGGCTGCATGCCGCATTTGGAGTCGGCGTAGATTCTTGCTGCTCCCATCACCCTACTGGACAGGGATGTTTGCCTCAGTTGGGTGATTTCGCTTCGCGTGCCTGTCCTCCTGTTGCGGTCCTTACCGAAAGGAGTTCGCATCGCGCAGCGCTAAAGTCTCGCTACGCGAGGAAGAGACCACAGAACGAGATCGGCACGACGGGCGCGCGAACGACGGTCTCCAGCCAGCCAGAGCCTCTCTTCTCGCGAGCACGGTCCAGCGGCCGTCGTCGTCGGGCTCGATAGCGGCACCGTCGGCATACAGACCGCCAGAATCCTCGCGGATCGTGGTGTTTCGGTCGTCGCGATCGCCAACGATCCCAAGCACCCGTCCTGTCGTACCAGGGTTTGCGCGGATATCCAGTACGCGGACGTCCGCTCTGAGAACCTCATCTTGGTGCTCGAGCGGCTCGGAGCTTCGCTCAAGGATAAGGCGGTGCTCTTTCCGTGCGAGGACGAAATCGTCTTGCTCCTCTCGAGCCACCGCGATCGCCTGGTCGACGACTTCCATGTCGTGCTTCCACGGCCGGAAATCGTCGAGCTGATGACCGACAAGGTGAGTTTCTACCCGTTCGCAGAGCGGGAGGGCATTTCGATTCCACGGACGCACGTTTTGCACACGCGCGAAGATGCCGAGGCCGCGGCTCGGCGGCTCCGGTTTCCTTGCGTGCTCAAGCCGGGCCGGCGGACGCCCGAGTGGCTGCGTGCGACGTACGTGAAGGCGTTCAAAGCGAACGAACCTCAAGAACTCGTCTCGCTCTTCGATCAATATCGCCAGGTATCTTCGCCGCTCCTGGCCCAAGAGTGGATACCTGGAGACGACCGGGATCACTACTCGTGCAACTGCTACTACGACGCAGACTCCAGGCCTGTAGTCACGTTCGCGACGCGAAAACTCCGGCAATGGCCGCCACGCCTCGGGCAGGGCTGCTTGAGCGAGGAGACCCGTGACGCCGAGGTGGTGCGTTCGGCGCTTCGCCTGTTCGACGCCGTACCTTTCGTCGGGCTCGGCTACGTCGAACTAAAGCGGGACGTTCGGAGCGGGGAGTTGGTGCTGATTGAGCCCAACATCGGACGGCCGACCGGCCGGTCCGCCAGCTGCGAAGCAGGCGGTGTGGAATTGCTCTTCACGATGTACTGCGACGCGCTCGGTTGGAGTCTTCCGGCAAATCTTCAGCAGCGCTACTCGGACGTCCGATGGATCCACTTCCGGCACGACGTACAGTCGGCCCTCCACTATTGGCGTCGTGGTGAACTGGGTATCACCGACTGGTGCCGCTCTTGGCGCGGGCCGAAGACTGACGCGATCTTCTCCCCGGCGGACCCGATGCCGTTCTTCGCCGACCTCCTCCGCGTGGGGCGAGCTGCTCTCTCTCCCGTGGAGAGAAGAAAACGACGTCGCGCTCCGCTGTCGTAGAAGCGCGTTTTGGTGGTGATCAGTGGCTGACGACGTTCGATTCTGTGACGAGTTTGAATTCGGCTTCACGTGGATCCATCCGGAGCCGTCGTGGATGGAGCGCGCCTCCCACGCGATCTCTGTGGGCGGCTCCGTGTGGATCATCGAGCCCATTGAGGGTTCGAGAGTCTTCGACCGAATTCGCGCGCTCGGCGAGCCGAGCGGCGTGCTCCAGCTTCTTGGTCGGCACGCGAGAGATTGCTCACTGTTCGCGGCAGAGCTCGGTGTTCCCCTCTTCTCCCTGGCGAGCGGGGATCGGCCCAGCGCATCCCTCGAGGCCGTCGACGTCATTTCCATGCCGGGTTGGCGAGAATCCGCCCTTTGGTGGCCGGACCAGACGACGCTCATCGTCGCGGAGGCGATCGGGACGTCTCCCCACTACGCGGCTCCCTCCGAGCGGCTTGCAGTTCATCCATTCCTTCGGCTTCGTCCACCGAGAAAGCTGGGTGAGTACCAGGCGACGCGGCTTCTGGTTGGACACGGCGCGGGAATCGCAGGCGAGGGTGTGCCGTTCCTCATTGAAAAGGCACTTTCCACGGCGCGCCGGCAGATTCCGACCTGGCTCGCCGGTCAGCTTCGAAGGAGGAATCGTGAGAGGTGATCTCGAGCCTGGAAACGCGTTCCCCGATCTCGAGCTTCCAGATCACACTGGCCGACTTCGTCGACTCAGCGAGTTGTCCAACAGACATCCTGTCGTCCTCACCTTTGTGCGCGGCTGGTGGTGACCGAAGGAGCAGGTCCGGCTACGAAGTTTCGTGGCGATGCAGGAGGAGATTCAGCGTGAGTACGGTCGAATCGTGGTCGTGGGTGTTGACGAGCCCTACGTCAACGGAGCGTTCCGAGCGGGCCTGGGTGCGCACTTCCCGTTTCTGTCAGACGCAGACCGGACGGTGGGCGACGAGCTCGATCTGATCGAGCACACGGATGTGAAGCACAGACCGCATCTTCCCTTCACGTTCGTCCTCGGGTCGACGCTCAAGATCTACAAGATCTGGTGCGGGTTCTGGTTTTGGGGAAACCCGACCCCCGACGAGCTCCGTCTCGCTCTTCGCGAGGTTACGCGGGCCGAGCAGCCCACCTTCGATCCCCAAGGGGTCTGGGAAGCCGGCGGCGCGGCACCGCTAGCTGCCGGGCTCGAAGGCGAGGCGATCTGGATCCGCGAGGATCCGGACGGCCGAGAGATCTACCGGGGAGTTCATCACGGAGAGATCCCAGAGCTCGGAGCGGAGCTTGGACGATCCGAGGTCGATGGACGTCCATGGATCGTGCGCGAGCTCAAGCGAGAGAACGGCCGAGTCGCGATCCATTGCAGGAAAGGCGGGGAGCCCGACACAAGTCGGCTGGCGAGACACGACATCTCAGCTCCATCGAGCGTCAATGTGACCTGAGGTCGAGCGAGCAGCAGGTCAGCTGCCGGCGATGTGTTCGATCGTCTTGGCCGCGAGGCGGTCCAGTCCGCGAACCGACATCTCGATGTCCTCGATCTTCGTATCCTCGACCTTCGTGTGGCTGAGCCCACGGAGGCTCTGCGCGAAGAGCATCACGGTGGGCACGCCCGCGCGAGCGACCTCTGCAGCGTCGTGCAGCGGTCCGCTCGGGAGTCGATGCGACCTGCCGGCCACTTCGATCACTGCCTCGTCGGCCAGTTCGATGAGATGCGGATCGAACGGGATTGGATGGATCTTCCAGATCGGCTCCCATTCGAGCCCGAGGTCCTCTTCCGCGGCGAACCTCTCGCTCGCCCCCTTCGCCTCGTCGAGCATCGAGGCAAGCGCGTCGGCGTCGAGGTGGCGCTGATCGAGGGTCATCGTGCACTCGCCGACGACCGCGGTCACGATGCCCGGCTTCGTCACCACGCTGCCGACGGTGCAGACACCCCCTCCGCGCTTCGCGATTTCGCGGATCTCGAGCTCGAGCCTCGCCGCCCCGGCGAGTGCGTCCCGGCGCCGATCCATGGGGGTTGAGCCAGCATGGGCCGCCTGGCCTGTGAACGTAATCGAATGCCGTTCGACGCCGAAGGTCCCCAGAACAACCCCCAAGGGAAGCCCGAGACCCTCGAGGACCGGACCCTGCTCGATGTGGAGCTCGAGGTAGGCGGCCGCGTTGTCCAGCTGCTTTCCGCACTCCTTCATCGTCTCGAGTTGGACGCCGTGCTCCGCGAGGGCGTCCGGCAACGAGATGCCGTCTCCGTCGACCAGGTTTCGCAGCTCGCGCTCTGGATCGAGCGTGCCTGAACACGCGCTCGAGCCGACCAGGCTCCTCCCAAACCGGGCACCCTCTTCGTCCGCCCAGTCGACGAGCCGTACCGTCACCGGAGGTGTCCCCTCGGATGCGATCCGCCTGAGCGACTCGAGTCCAGCGAGGACGTTCAGGCAGCCGTCAAGCCACCCACCGTCCGGGACCGAGTCGATGTGCCCGCCGATGAGAACTGCGCGATCCGAGTCGCCTTTCAGTGTCGCCCACTGATTTCCGGACTCGTCAACCTCGACGTCGACGGGCAACTCCGAGAGCTTGTTGCGCATCCACGCGCGAGCCTCCGCCCAGGTCTCCGTCCAGCTCACTCGCTGGGCGCCGTCCTCGTTCCCAGTCAGCGCGCGGAGCTCCTTGAGCTCCTCAACGGTTCTGCTCGGTTCCAACGCCGCCATCGGGGCCCGAGCTTATACCGAGGAAGCGGGGAGAGGCGAGCCTCAGCCGGCGAGGAGCCTGAAGATCGCCAGTCCCCGATACAGGTAATTCGGCCGCGCCTCCAAATCGGATTGACGCTCTCAGTGAAGGAGCGGTGCCGGTACAGGATCGGTCGATCCTCTAGGGTTCACCCGAATGGGCCGTGGATCGAGACCAAAGCGCCGGTGGCGAACCGACCGCCAGCGAAAGAAGAAAGCTCGGACGAAGCGACAGGACGAGGAAAAGTCCAAGAAGCCTGCTTCCTGAGGTCGCTCTCCGATCGGAGTCCATCGACCGCATCTCCCCCACCTGAGGGACTCGCGCTGACCCGCTCAGGGGATGGCTCTCGCGTGTCCCAGACCTAGGCTCTGAGGGTCATTCCTGCGGACTGAAAGGCGGCACGATCAACATGACTGCGGCACAGATCAAGAACAAGTTTCGGAACTTCCCTGAGGCCGAGCTTCTTCGGCGAATTCAGATCGCCAAGGGTTAGTTAGAGCCTATTCCGGTAGGTGCAGCACCCCCGGCCGACGGCTGAGACACGGCGCATCTCGCCGCGATCGCCCTCGCGCATATCTCTCTCTCGATATGCGCTTTGGCCGATCCCGCCGAGCTGCTTGGTCTCATCCGTCCCCGACGGCACCGCACCTACCGGACTAGGCTCTTAGCTCGCTTCACTGCCCGGCTGTCGCTCCCGGGCGGCCGAGCCGCCCTCCGCCGCGCCCCAACGACGCTCGCTGCGAGATCCTGCAGTCTCGACCCCTCGCCGTACTACGACGTACTGTCGAGTGGTCTCGACTTTGGCTCTCTTCCGAGCCCCGCTCCAGCGAGGCCGGCTCCTCGCTGGACGGACGCTGCTCCCGGGCGGCCGAGCCGCCCTCCGCCGCGCCCTAGTATCCAACATGAATATGGTCGGCGTGGTCGGCGAGTGGGAAGGACGGTCCTCCCAGGCCGAGCAACGAAATCACCTGCTGTGGCTGGAGTTCGGCCGGAAGCAGGAGGATGTTGCGCACGGCTTTCTCGGTGATACCGCCGGGTTGGCTGTTGCCGAGGATCGACTGCCCACCCAATGCGGCGATATCGACGGCCAAGCCGTAGATGTGTGCCGAGATAACGCCGGGTCGCGCATACAGTCGGTGACCGGCGAACAGGCTCGAGACCGTCACCTGGTCGTGAGCCTCGGCTAGATACAGCATCAGGACGAGTACGCGGACATCGATGCGGCCTGCCTCGATGTCGGTACGACCGCCTCCGTAGATCCAGATTCGGGGATCGTCGAGGACCTTGTCGGCCAGGTCTTCCTTCGCGGCATCGAGGCCGCGAACGAGTGAGCGGAGGCCCACGGCTCGGTTATACCTGGCGAGCGCCTGGGCGCGATCTGCGAACGCGGTGCGTCCTGAGTAGGCAAGCAGGGCGGCCCACTCGTCTTTGCGTGCGCCGAGTTTGGTCAACGACGCCGCGATCTCTTCAAGCTCGGTCTGTGTAGCGGGCGTGGAGCCGCGATACCCCTTGGCACGGAGCACGGCGAGCACCAGCGCCCAGTCGATCTTGTTATCTGCGGCAACCGACTTCAGCTCTTGCGCGAAGGTCCACTTCAACCGTCGTGCAGGTGGCGTCGGATCCGGCAGCTCACGATGAAGCCAGACGGTCGCCGTTGCGAACTCCGATTCGATCTCGGGCTCCGGCTGAGCAACTCGCTCCGATTTGGCCTTGGGCTTCACGAGCGGTGGTGCCTCGTTCTCTTTGGGCTCTTCGCTCTCGGCCGCCTCGGTGGCTCCCTCGGACTCATGAACTGAGTCCTCGACAGCCGATGTCTCGTCGAGCTCGGACGTGGCGGCATCCGTCTCCGAGTTGGTCGATTCTGGTAGCTCGGCGCCGTCCTCCACTGGTTCGGCGGCAGGCGTCTCGACCGGTTCATCCGGGTGCTCGGCGCTGGTGTCCGTCGCAACCTCATCGTCGGATCGGGCCTCGTCCACCGGTGTGCCGGCGTCGCTTTCCTCGGCGGGGGTCTCTGAGCTCTCGGTCTCGCCAGGATCCTCGGCCGGATGCTCTTCGACGGCTTCTTCGCCACCGGCCTCAGGGGGTGATTCTTCGTCTATTTCGTCAGCCGGCTCAGTTTCGGTTTCTCCGTTTGATCCCGACTCGGGGGACTCCTCGCCTTCACTCGGCGAGTCGGCTGGCTCCTGGTCGGCTTCACCCTCGCGTTGGGTCGGCGACTCCTCCGTGTCGGCCACCGGTTCCTCAGGTTCTCCGGTGTCCTGTGTTGTCTCGGAATCGTCGGCCGAGGCCTCCTCGACGGCTGGTTCGTCCGATTCGAGCAAGTCGACAACGACGTCGCCGGCCCCGGCGGAGAACGCTGCACCGGCGAAGAAGAGCGTGACGAACGCTAGGCTCGTCGCAAACCGGCGGCGAGACCGCAGGCGGCCCTTGCCGATGAACGCCGGCGTCGGATCCTCCGCTGTCTCAGGCTCGATCGGCTTCGGCCAGATCGGCCCTGTCGGTCGTCCGGAGCGACGTGCCGGTGCTCCGCCGAGCAAGGCAAGAACTCCATCCAGAAGGTTGAACAGGATGAGGCGCCAGAGGGTGCGTCTCCGGGCCAACTTGCGATCTGGCATTTGCCTAGCTCCCTCACTTTTCGACTACCGGGCGCCGAGGCCGCCGTTCGGCGCGGATTGACGGATCCCGTTCCCCCCGCTGCCGCTAACGGTTCGCCGTCACTATCGCCTCCCCTGCGCCCTCTTTCTATCCCTCACAAGGAGGAACCGTGGGCTTTCAAACAAGATTGGGGGCGGGCGATCACCAGGCAGCTGGCTTTGCCCGTGCTCCTCGGCAGGCGGATGCGGCCGATCAGGGGTTCGTGCCAGTTGCATCCGAGACGTTCGTCAGGTGATCTGTCAGGACGTCAAGTTCGCCTCTGGTCTCGTGGACGCATCACGAAGCCTGGAGCGCTGCCACCAGTCTGTTCTAAGCAGTCGTGCTACCTGCCGTTACAATGGCCCGGCTGCCGGGGGCGTAGTTCAGCTGGTTAGAACGCCGGCCTGTCACGCCGGAGGTCGCGGGTTCGAGTCCCGTC
>CAYTCZ010000153.1:0-8300 GCA_964436315.1 uncultured Gaiellales bacterium
CGATCTATCGTTATCACTTTAGACAACACAGCTGGAAAATGAGGCGCCCAAAAACGCCACAAGCCTAAAAAGCCCTGCAAATGGCTACAAGCCGACGCCCGGACTCGAACCGGGGACCCCTTCATTACGAGTGAAGTGCTCTACCAGCTGAGCTACGTCGGCCCGGAGCGGCCAGTATAGCCCTGAGTTTCCGGACGCCTGGGACGCCGCTAAGAGCCGCGACGACGACCTTTGTGACCGCCTGACGTCTCTTCCTCGCCGACCTCACGACAGTCGTCGATCTTGAAGCTCATCTCCGTCTCGTCATCCGCGAGCCGCACAGAACAGCTGTCCTCGAGGACCTCGTAGCGAGTGACGACGCCGCGCCCCTTTGGCGTCTCAACCCTGCGGCCCATTCGAGGCGCGCGCGAGCGAAAACTCTGGTAGAGCGGGTTCTCGAAGGCGAGGCAGCATCGGAGTCGTCCGCATAGCCCCGTGATGCGACCGGAGCTGAGGGGAAGATCCTGGTCTTTCGCCATGCGCAGCGTGATGGGTTGTTCGTGTGACGGGAATCTTCGGCAGCAGTGCTTTGTGCCGCAGAGACCAACGTCGCCGCACAGTCGAGCGGCCTCCCGCGGACCGACCGAGCGAAGCTCAATCTTTCTGTGAAGCTTCTTGGAGAGCGCTCGCTGGAGAACTCCCACGTCTGGCTTCTTCCCCTCGTAGCTCAGCACGACCCGCGAGCCATCGAAGACGACCTCGGAAGAGATTGGCTTGATCTCGAGGTCATCCTCGGCAATCAGCTCTCTGAACGCGGTCATCGCGAACGCAGCCTCGCGTCGGTTTTCGGTCACCGTTTCCTTGTCGAGATCGGTCGCGCGCCGGACGACTTTCTTGAGCAAGCGCTGATCCTCCTCGGGTTCGTGATTCGCCTGGACGACTCGCCCGAACTCCTGGCCACGGGACGTCTGGCAGATGACGCGCTCGTTCCAGGCGAGATCAAGACCGCCAGCGTCGAAGGAATAGACCTTCCCGCCCGGCGAGAAGACAACGCCGACAACCTCCATCGCTACATCATGCCAGCGGGCCGCAGGCTGCCATGTAGCACTTGCCGAAGTCTGACGAAGAGCGCTTCGAGCGCCAGGCTCGGCTGAACGTTGAACTCCTCGAATGTCCGCCAGGTCTCACGCAGGATCTCGGCCGCTTCTTCAGCGGCCAGGGCCCGCGCATCATTTGCGTCCGCGACGAGTGTCTCCAAGAAGTCGGAGTTGTGCACGGCCTCGGTCGCGCCTGCCGAGGCAACGACAACATCTCGGTACCACGCCGAGAGGAGATCGAGCGTATCCATGATCTCCTCCCGCTCTGCACCTCGACGAGCCCGGGCCGCTCGCTGCTCCAGTCGTCGATCATGTTCTTCTTCGGGCACCGCAGCTTCGACGCGTTCGCGTGCACGCTCGCCGCGCTCACGCGCCAGGTTCATCACCACCCGCTCTGCTGCACCGGCGTCGAATTCGGGTTCGAGATAGACGGATCGGGCCAACTGAATCAACTCGTTCCGGCGCTCTCCGACCTCCGGGTCAACGAGTCGTCTTGCCCTGTCAAGGCGCCCGGCGGCAACGCGCGTCAGAGCTTCGAGTTCCTCTCCCTGGACGCCTTCCACCTCGAGGAGATCTCGTATCGCCCGATTCGAGAGCCGACGAAAAGGGACATGCTGGCACCGCGACCGGATCGTCTCGGGCACCGGCCCGAGGTCGTCCGCAGTGAGAACGATGACCGCATAGTCCGGTGGCTCCTCGAGATCCTTGAGCAGCGCGTCCGCCGCGTCTTCGTTCAGGTAGTCGGCTCCGAGTATCAGATAGACGCGGCGATCCGCCTCGAACGGACGCATGTGAAGGTCTCGCCGAAGGTCTCTGATCGGATCGATCCGGATCTGGTCTCCCAGCGGCTCCAAAATGTAGAGATCCGGGTGAGCCTCGTGTTCTACTCGCGTCGGATCACCGAGGAGTTCCCCGGCAAAAGCGATCGCGGCAGTGCGCTTACCAACTCCCGGCGGCCCGAAGAATAGATAGGCATGGGCAGGAGCTTCGAGGGCTCTCGCGAGGAGGCGCTTGGCCTCGTCCTGCTCAGGGAAGGTCGCGAACGCGCTCATAAACTACTCGGGAGATTTGCTCGGGATCCTGCGCGCCGTCAAGTAGGACGATACGATCGGGAAACCGCTGTGCGAGTTGTTGATATGCGTCGCTGACCACTGCCGAGAACTCGCCACCGGCCTGTTCCATTCGATCGCGATCTCCCCCTCGGCGTTTCGCCGCCTCCCCGGGTGACAGCGAGAGCAGGAAGGTGCGATCGGGAAGGAGTCCTCGTATCAGTGGGAGATTCAAGTCCAGAACCAGGTCGAGCCCGAGGCCCCGACCGAGGCCCTGGTAGGCGAGCGACGAGTCCAGGTATCGATCGCAGACGACGTCTTTGCCAACTTCGAGCGCCGGTCGGATGACCTCGTCGACGAGTTGAGCTCGCGCGGCGACGAAAAGTGCCGCCTCAGCTAGGGGAGCGACCTCGCGGTCGCGTAAGAGGAGGTCTCGTATTTTCTCGCCCAGCTCGGTGCCGCCGGGCTCGCGCGTCTCGAGAACGTCGCGTCCATCGGCTCGCAGCCGCTCCGCTAGAAGTCGAGCCTGGGTGGTCTTGCCTGAGCCGTCGACGCCCTCAAAGGTGACGAACATTCGACGGGAGGCTAGATGATTCGCTTCCCGGTACCGAGGTGACCTCCGGTAGCTTGGGTGACCCCCGAAGGCCCGACTACGATACGGCGCCGTGCGTGCAATGGTCACCGGCGGAGCTGGATTCATCGGCTCCCACGTCGTCGACGCACTTGTCGAGCGTGGCGACGAGGTGCTCGCGTTCGACGACCTGTCCAACGGGAAACAGGCGAACGTCAACGCCAGCGCCCGACTCGTCAAGGCCGATATCCGAGACCGCGACGCGGTAGCTCAAGCGTTCGGCGAGCTTCGACCAGAGGTCTGCTTCCATCTGGCTGCCCAGGCCGACGTCCGGGTCTCGGTGGAGCGCCCCGACTTCGACGCCGACGTCAACGTACTCGGAACGATCTGTCTCCTCGAGGTCGCCCGCCGGCACGAGTGCCAGATCGTCTTCACGTCGACCGGGGGAGCGATCTACGGAGAGTGCGACCGACCGGCGCCGGAGGACGCGGAACGGCTTCCACTCGCGCCCTACGGAACGGCGAAGCTCGCTGGCGAGGAGTACCTCTCGATGTACAACCGCCTATACGGGACCTCCCACGTATCACTCCGGCTCGGCAACGTCTACGGGCCCCGCCAAGACCCGCACGGAGAGGCCGGCGTCGTCGCGATCTTCCTCGGCCGCCTCGCTCACGGTGAAGCTCCCCACATCTACGGAGACGGCCGCCAGACGCGCGATTACATCTATGTCGGCGATGTCGTCGCCGCCACCCTGGCGGCCTCCGGCCATGACGGGGGAACGTTCAACGTGGGAACCGGGAAGGAAACGTCGGTTCTCGAGCTGCTCGACGGGTGTCTCACGGCGGCCGGAGTGACGATCGAGCCGGTGTTCGAGCCACCGAGACTTGGAGAGCTGGCCCGGAGCGTTCTCGACCCCGGCCTGGCGGCCAAGGAGCTCGGCTTCCGAGCCAAGACCGACCTTGTAGCAGGTCTCGCGAGCACCTGGGGTTTCATCGGCCGGGAGGAGTGAAATCTCGCGAGTCGAAGTAGTGCGACTCGTGGATCACCCCGCTCACTTGACGGCTTTTCGACCCCGGCGGTCCGCGACCACGCTGATCGCAGGGATCGCCGCCTTCGAACTCGTCCTACTCATCGTGGCGGCCGTCGTGATTTTCGGAAAACCATTCGCCGGTGAGGTAGAGAAAGTCGCCGAGGAGAATCTCGCCGAGGCGCTCGCTGAGCCGGTCGGCGGCGAGGCCCAGCCGGCGACGAAGGGGAAGCAGGCGGGCGCGACACCAAAGCTCGAGCGAAGCGAGACCTCGGTCCTCATCCTGAACGGCAATGGTCGATCCGGCGCAGCAAACGAGGCCGCCGGAGTCGTCAAGGGGCTCGAGTACGTGCTGGCGGGTACTGGAGACGCGCCGCGAGGCAACGTCAAGCGTTCGGTTGTCATGTTTCGGGAGGGCTATAGGGGCGAGGCGCAGCGCCTGGCGAGCGACGTCCGCGTGAAACGGGTCATGCCGCTCGACGGCTTGAAACCGAGGGATCTGCGCGGTGCACACGTCGTGCTGATGCTCGGGAAGCGCTAACACGCTTTCCGGCCCCGAAAGCGGCAGACACAGCTCATTACCCGCCCCGATAACAAAGCCTTTACATTGGCCAAAAGACGTCGTCACCTGCGTCCGGCACACTCCTCACCGGTGCGACGCCTTCAAAAGTCTGCGCGGACCCAGTTCAATTTGACCGTTCGCGTGAGACCTCACTATCATCCCTCCGCTGAGGGCCGCCCCGTCGTATTCGTGCATCGGATCGGGAACATCAAACGCTGGACCGGCGCGCTAGTCGCTGTCGTCGTCCTAGCCTTGCTCGCCGCCTCGCCGGCGGCGGGGGCGAGCGGCTGCGGTCAGAAGATCGTCGACGACTGGTTCGAGGACGGGCGCGTTGACAAGGTCTACGCGATCAAGTGCTATCGCGCGGCGCTGAAGCTCCTGCCGGAGGACGCGCAGAACTACTCGAGTGCACCGGACGAGATCAATCGAGCGCTCCAAGACGCGATTCGCCAGAAGCAGGAGGAAGAGGCGGCAAAGGCGGCGGCAGCCGAGGCTGAGCAGCAGGCCGCCGAGGCCCCCGGCGACCCACCTCCCGCTCCGCCAAGCGAGCCGGCCGAACCTGAGCGACAGGACGAGGGAAACCAGGAGCCACAAGAATCCGAGGCGCAGGCCGACGAACCCGAGGTCGAGGAGTCGTCAGCGGTCGGCGGCCCCGACTCCGACGTCGACCCACCACCCCCGCCGCCTGAGACCGAATCGACGACCAGCGACGTCTTGGGCACGACCGCCGAAGAAGAGGAGACAGCGGAGGACACAAACGGGCGCGTCGGAGAGGCGATCGGCAAGCTTGGCTCCGGTAGCGCGGACTCGGTCCCCGTCCCGCTCCTCATCATCGGGGGCCTCGCCCTCGCTCTTCTCGCAGCCGGCGGGGCGGCTTTGGTCGCCCGACGACTCAAGGCGCGAAATCAGTAGAAGGCGCTACGTGCGCACGGCTTTCGCAGCCCGCCGGCTAGATTCGCTCGTCAATCGGCGATGAATGGCAGGCGGGCGAGAGCGGCGATCGGCTCCGTCCGGCCGTCGTTCTACTGTGTGATTCCCCTTTGGCGGAGAGGCCGTAGGGAACTGGCGACTCGATACTCTTGGAGGAACTATGGCGTCGGCCGAACGCACCCACCCGAGACCCGCTATCCCTGACGAGGCGCTGCGAAATGTCGTCGCCGATCACGCCCGCCGGTGTGGCGTCTCTCGCCTGCTGACGATTCCCGGTCGCGATCCATTCGGCGAGATCGAGTGGGAGATCCGCGACGCCCACATACCTGGGAAAGACGGCCCCGCGTTCGAGCAGAAGGCCGTCGAGTTCCCGAAGTTCTGGTCTCAGACGGCAACGAACATCGTGGCGCAGAAGTACTTCCGGGGCCGGCTCTCCTCGCCGGAGCGCGAGATGAGCGTCAAGCAGATGATCGGTCGCGTTGTCGAGACGATCGCCGGCTGGGGCCGTGAGGGCGGCTACTTCGAAGACGAGGACGAGGCGGATACGTTCGAGGCCGAACTCAAGGGGATTCTCGTCAACCAGTACGCCTCTTTCAACTCTCCGGTCTGGTTCAACGTCGGCTTCGAGGAGCGCCCGCAATGTTCGGCGTGCTTCATCCTGTCGATCGAGGATTCGATGGAATCGATCCTCGACTGGATTCGACGAGAGGGACTGATCTTCCGTGGTGGCTCGGGCTCAGGGGTCAACCTCTCGAAACTCCGATCCTCCAACGAACAACTCTCCAAAGGTGGCCACGCGTCCGGTCCTGTCAGTTTCATGCGCGGCGCCGACTCTTCGGCGGGCACGATCAAGTCCGGAGGCAAGACACGCCGTGCGGCGAAGATGGTCGTGCTCGACGCCGATCACCCCGACGTCGAGGAATTCATCTGGTGCAAGGCCAAAGAGGAAGAGAAGGCCAGAGTCCTCGAGGCCGCCGGCTATGACATGTCACTGGACTCGTCGGATTGGGCGTCGATCCAGTACCAGAACGCAAACAACTCTGTTCGCGTCTCCGACGCATTCATGGAGGCCGTGAGCGCGGACGCTGACTGGAACCTCACCACCCGCACCGACGGAACGATCGTCAAGTCAATACCGGCGAAGGACCTCATACGGCAGATGGCTGAGGCGGCGTGGCGCTGTGCGGATCCGGGCGTTCAGTACGACACGACGATCAACTCCTGGCACACGTGTCCAAACTCTGGGCGAATCAACGCGTCGAATCCGTGCTCCGAGTACATGCACATCGACGACTCGGCGTGCAACCTCGCCTCAATCAACCTGATGAAGTTCCGGCGCGAGGACGGCGACTTCGACATCGAGTCGTTCGAGCATGTCGTCGACACGATGTTTCTCGCGCAAGAGATCATCGTCGGCTATTCAAGTTATCCGACGCCCGAGATCGAGCGGAACGCCCAGGCGTACCGCCAACTCGGCCTCGGCTACGCCAATCTCGGGGCTCTCCTCATGTCCCACGGCCTGCCCTACGACTCCGAAGAAGGTCGAGCGTACGGGGCGGCGATCACCGCGCTCATGACGGGTCGGGCCTATCGCAAGTCGGCGGAGATCGCCGCGCGGATGGGACCGTTCGCCGGTTACCAGCCAAATGCCGCCGCGATGTTGGGTGTGATTGCGAAGCATCGCGCTGCCGTCGGCAATATCGAGCACTCGCATTCCGTACCCGACGACCTGTTGAGCGCGTCTCGGCGAGCGTGGGACGACGCTCTCGATCTGGGCGAAGTCCACGGCTACCGCAACGCGCAAGCGAGCGTCCTGGCTCCCACGGGCACGATCTCCTTCATGATGGATTGCGACACGACCGGAGTCGAGCCCGACTTCTCACTCGTGAAGTCCAAGAAGCTCGTCGGCGGCGGCGAGATCACGATCGTGAATCGCACCGTGCCGATGGCTCTCGAGAAGCTCGGCTACGCACCGCCTGAGATCGACGAGGTTGTCGCTTATATCGACGAGCGCAACACCGTCGTCAATGCACCGTTCCTGAAGCAGGAGCACTACCCGATCTTCGATTGCGCGATCGGAGAGCGCGCGATCGACTACATGGGCCACGTGAAGATGATGGGCGCCGTCCAGCCGTTCATCTCGGGCGCCATCTCGAAGACGGTCAACCTCCCCGAAGAGACGACCGTCGACGAGGTCGCCGAGCTCTTCTCCGACGCGTGGAAGCTCGGCGTCAAGGCGATCGCCATCTACCGCGACAACTGCAAGGTCGCCCAGCCGCTCTCGAAGAAGAAGGAGCAGGCCGCGATCGCAGCCACGCAGCAGGCGGCACCGGTCAGGCGACGGCTCCCCGACGATCGGAATGAGATCGGCCGCAAGTTCCGCGTCGGCGATTACGAGGGGTACATCCACGTCGGCCTGTTCGACGACGGCACCCCAGGTGACGTCTTTGTCGACATCGCAAAAGAGGGAACGACCCTGGCCGGCCTCATGAACTCCTTCATGATCTCCGTCTCACTGGGCCTTCAGTACGGCGTTCCCCTCGACGTCTACGTGTCGAAGTTCAGTCACATGCGCTTCGAGCCTTCAGGTCAGACCAACGATCCGGATATTCGAGTTGCGAAGTCGCTCGTCGACTACATCTTCCGCTGGCTCGGCAAGAAGTTCCTGGATGCCGAGACGCAACAGGAGCTCGGCGTCATGAGCGAAGAGGTACGCCGTCGCTTGGCCGAGCAGTACGAGAACGGCGCCCAGGTGACGACACCGATCGAGCCGGTTCAAGTCTCACCACCGGGTCAAACCGCCCTCTTCAACCCCTGGGAAGATGCGGTTGAGTGCGCCAAGTGCGGCGGCCGGATGGTTCGAACCGGTGCCTGCTACACCTGTCGAGACTGCGGCAACAACACCGGCTGCAGTTAGCGATCCGCCCTAACTCGTTCCAATCGAGTGCCGCCCGGAAGGGCGGCACTCGACCTTCGACTCGATATTGGGTGGTTAGGCGCTAGCTGTCTGCCTCGAGCACCCGCGTCAGATTTTCCTGGTGTCGCCTACTTCGCTTTGAACTCGACGCGCCGGGTGACCTCGTTC
>CAYTCZ010000154.1:0-8219 GCA_964436315.1 uncultured Gaiellales bacterium
GACAGCGACCTCTGTCGGCCGGAGGACTCGCCGTATCAGGACGTTGCGATCGAGGTGCCGGCCGCCAAGTCCGTCGGGTGAGTCGCGCTAAGAGCTCAGAAACGCCCGATAACGCTCAACGTAGTCCGCAATCCCGTCACGGATGTTTCGGAACCGCGGGGACCAGCCGAGCTGCGTTTCAGCGTTCTCGATCGAGAGACGTCCTCGATAGGCGAGCTCGATCTGGTCGGCTTCGGTGAACGCATCCGCGATCTCGATCTCGGTGCCGGGAACGAGTTCCATGACGATCTCCGCTACCTCTCCGGCGGTCACCAGCGGCTCACCGGTTGCCCCGTAGAAGATGCGGTCGGTGTCGTCGGGACTGTCGAGCAACATAGCCGCCAGAGATGCCACATCGGCCGCGTGGGTGTAATCGCGCGGGAAGTGCTTTCCCGATGCGAAACTCACTTTCTCGCCCCGAACCGCGCTCTCGATCATCGGCTTGATGTAGATGGGCCACTGCATCCCGAAGCCATAGACCGCCGACGGCCGAACGGCGCGAAAGTCGATCCCGAACGCCTGGTTGTACGCGTAGCAGAAGGCTTCGCTCGCAACCTTGGAAGCGCCGTAGATTCCGGCGCCGGGCCCGTGCCGCGCGAGGATCAACGGGTGATTGGCGTCGATCGGCTCGTACTGAACAGCCGGGAGCGTCCCGATCGATGAGAAGTAGACAATCCGCTCGACGTCGAAGAGACGCGCCGCTTCGAGCACGTTGATCGTGCCTTCGAAGTTCACCCGGATGCCCGGTCCGGGATTGGTGAAGAGGTAGACGGGATTCGTGATCGTCGCGAGGTGGACGATGTGACTCGGATTCCGATCGCGAACGACGGTCAAGACACGAGCCCAGTCGTCGACCGATCCCGATTCGATCGCCACCGTGTCGGCCGCCGAGCCGAGCATGTGCCGCCCCTCGTCGCTCCAGTCGTTGACGTCGAGGACACACACGTCGCGACCCTGTTCGAGCAGTGCCCGCACGACGTAGGAGCCGATGAAGCCGGCACCTCCCGTGACGAGGATGGGCCGGTCGGCTGTGCTCATTCCTTGCTCCTCTCTGCTTCACATTCGGCACAGAACGTCACAGATCTGTCTGCTCGTCTCGGCTACCGTTCGCCTCGGGTGGCGGGTGGTACCTCCACTCTCCCCACCCAGGGTGGGGTGGGGGTCAGGAGTCTGGCTGCGATCGGTCGCGTCGGATCTCCTCCGCAAGTTCGGCGTCTCGGCGCTCGCGAACCGCAATGAGCTCGGGATCGTCGGGATCGACGAAGTCGCGGAGCCCGGCAGCGTCGTTTGCATCGGACAGTTCGGGAAACAGATTCGCCGCAACCTTCTGGAAGGTGTTGACCCCTCCCAAGCCAACCGTCTCGAAGGGGCCGGTCATCCGCCAGCGACGTGCGAGGCCACGGCGGACGATCTCGTCGACGGTCTCAGGCGCTGCGACGTCATTCTCGACAATCCAGAGGGCCTCGCGGAGGAGTGCGAGCTGGAGCCGGTTCCAGACGAAGCCGGGTACGTCCTTCACCTGGACGGGATGCTTCCCGAGGTCTGTGAGTGCCTGAGACACGAGTGCGAGCGTCTCGTCTGAGGTGCCGTCGCCGGCGACGACCTCGACGAGCGGCATCAAGAGGGGTGGATTCCAGTAGTGCGTACCGACAGTGCGATCGGGGGCGCCGAGCGCCTCGCCGAGCTCGGTGATCGACAGCGACGAGGTGTTCGTTGCCACGATCGCCTGTGGTGATGCTTCAGCACCAGCGCGAAGCAGCTCGACCTTGAGATCGAAGTCCTCCGGAACCGACTCGACGATGAGGTCGCAGTCGCCGCAGCTCGATGAGAACGACATGCGGTGAGCAGCGGCCTCGACTTCCGCTGTGGCCCAGAGGCCGAGCTCCGACGCTGTCGTCAGCGCGCCGCGCACTCGTCTCTCGGCCTCCTCTCGCCGCCGCACCAAGAACGTGACGTAGTGGCCGCCCAAGGCATATTCGCACCCGATCTGGGAGCCCATGAGGCCCGCACCGACGACGTGAACACGCAAGGGTGCGATGATACTCCGCGTGGACGGTCGGGTGGCCATCGTTACGGGCGGGAGCTCCGGCATCGGTGCCTCGGCGTCGCGAATGTTTGCCGCGCGAGGCGTCTCGGTCGCGGTGGTCGGACGCCGGCAGGGGCTGCTTGACGAAATCGCAACAGAGATCGAGTCAGCGGGTGCGGATGCTCTGGCGATCGCGGTCGATCTCGCTGAGCCGGATGCTGCCGAAAGAATCGTCACGGCGACACTCGACCGCTTCGATCGGCTCGACATCCTTGTCAACAACGCTGCGGTGATCGCGCACAAGCTCGTCGGTGAATTCAGCCTCGAGGAGTTCGATCACCACATCGCGGTCAACCTCCGTTCGCCATTCCGTCTGATCGAGGTCGCGCTGCCAGCTCTCCGCTCCGCGCCGGCAGGAATGATCGTCAACGTCAGCTCGGCGGCCGCGATCATGTATCGGCCGGGCCAGGCCCTGTACGCGATGACCAAGACGGCGCTCGAGCACCTCACGCGATCCCTCGCGGTTGAGCTGGGTCCCGCGGGAATTCGCGTCAACTGCGTCCGGCCCGGTCCAACAAAGACTCCAATTCACGTTCAGTACACGGACGACGTCGAGGCGCGCCACGCAGCGCTGTCGAGCATGGTTCCGCTCGGTCGGATGGGGGAAGCCGACGAGGTTGCTCGGTGGATTGTCGAGCTCAGCGATCCGGAGGCTTCCTCCTGGGTCACGGGAGCCGTCGTGTCGGTCGACGGCGGACGGACGCTCGGCTCACCGAGTTATCCGTAAGAAAGTCCGCCGGTCATGAGCTCTAAGAGAACCCAAACAGCCGGGATAACCGTCGTTACCGGAGCCGGCGGTGCGATCGGGAGCGAGGTGGTCAGGACATTGGCGGAACGGCAGGCGCGTGTTCTCGCGTTGGATATCGACGAAACGGCGCTCAGCCCGCTCCGGTCCGAGTACGTCGACACGGCGGTCTGTGACGTCGTTGACCACGCCGCAATGACCGAAGTTTGTCGGAAAGCCGAGGCAGAACTTGGGCCAGTGCAAGGATTCTTCAACAACGCAGGCGTTCGGGGACCGTTGAAGCCGGTTCTGGAACTCACCGAGGAAGAGCTGGCGGCCACCTATCAGGTCAATGTCGCCGGCGTCCTCGTCGGCATGCGGGTCGCGATTGAACTGATGACCGAGTCAGGGCGGGGCGGCCGCATCCTGAACATGAGCTCGGGCTCTGGCCTGCGCGGGACCGCGGGAATGGGCGCCTACGTCGCATCGAAGCACGCCGTTTTGGGATTGACTCGTTGTGCGGCGCTCGAGGTAGCCGAGGAAGGAATCTCCGTCAATGCCGTCTGTCCCGGCTGCATCGAGACCCCGATGATGCGGAGCGTCGAGCGCGGGCTCGGTGAGGACTCCGCGTCGATTACTTCGACGATCCCGGTGCGCCGTTACGCGGGCGTCTCGGAGATCGCAGCAACCGCCGTCTGGTTGCTCCTCGACGCTCCGCTCTTCCTCACGGGAGCTGCCCTTCCGATCGACGGCGGATGGGCAGCCCGGGGGACCTAATCGCGCACTAGAATCCGGCCGTGAAGGAACTGCCGCAGCGCGTCAAGGTCTACGAAGTCGGTCCGCGTGACGGACTTCAGGCCGAGGACACTTTCGTTCCAACCGATGTAAAGGTCGCGCTCGTCGACTCGCTCTCCGCGAGCGGGATCGAGCGAATCCAGGTCACGTCCTTCGTCAGGGCGGAGTGGATCCCGCAGCTGGCCGACGCCACGGAGGTCATGGCGGCAATCGAACGACGGCCGAGTGTCGAATACAACGTCTTGATTCCCAACCGGCGAGGGTTGGAACGCGCCGTCGAGGCGCGCGCGGACAGTATCCAGCTGGTTGTCTCCGCGAGTCCGACGCACAACCGTAAGAACCTCAACCGTGAGCCGGAGGAGACTCTTCAGGAGGTCAGCGAGCTGCTGCCCGACGCCCTCGCGGCCGGCCTTGACGTCTACTGCGCGATCGCCACGACGTTCGGTTGTCCGTACGAGGGCCCGACCCCGATCGATCGGATCGTCGAGCTCTCAGACCGACTCCTTCAGCTTGGAGTAGTCGAGGTCGGACTCGGAGATACGACGGGCATGGCGAATCCGGTGCACACGCAGAGGTTGTGCGAGGCGCTCCGGACGGAGTTTCCGGACGGGCGCTTCAATCTGCACTTCCACAACACGCGAGGCATGGCGCTCGCGTGCGTCGTCGCCGGACTCCAGGAGGGCATCGATGTGTTCGACGGGTCGGTCGGAGGACTCGGGGGCTGTCCGTATGCCCCGGGGGCGACGGGGAACGTTGCGACGGAGGATCTCGTCCACATGCTTCACGAGATGGGCATCGAGACCGGCATCGATCTCGATGCCCTGATCAAGACCGCTGCAACCATCCAGGAGAGCATCGGACACAAGCTGCCGAGCTCAGTGCTGCGCGCCGGCAAGGTCTCTGACCTCGTCGAGTCGGCGTGAGCTCGCTTCCCGGCTTCTACCGGCTGTCGCTTCCGGAGCGGCGGCGGATCGTCGCTGAGCTCACACGTCTAAACGCAGACGAGATCGGCGCGTTGGACGGCGGTCTGAGCCTCGAGCAGGCGGACACAATGATTGAGAACGTCGTCGGGTTTCTGTCCGTCCCAATCGGGATTGCCACAAACTTCATCGTCGATGGCGTGGAGCGGCTCGTGCCGATGGCTGTCGAAGAGCCGAGCGTGGTCGCGGCCGCATCGAACGGCGCCAAGCTCGCGCGGGAGCACGGGGGCTTCCGCACCGAGGCGGGGGAGCTCCTTCAAACTGCGCAGATTCAGGTGGTCGGCCTCGAGGACCCTCAGCGCGCTGCAGCCCTTCTGGCCCGAGACGAGGACGCGATCCTTGCCCGAGCGAACGAGTCTGATCCGACGCTGGTTGAGCTTGGGGGAGGCGCCAAAGCGCTCGAGATGCGTCTCGTCAAGACGGAGCGCGAGACGATGCTCGTCTGCCACCTACTCGTTGACTGCCGAGACGCGATGGGCGCGAACGCTGTGAACACGATGGCCGAGCACGCCGCACCGCTTGTGGAGAGTCTGACCGGCGGTCGCGTCTCCCTTCGCATCATCTCCAACCTCGCCGATCGGCGACTCGTCACGTCGCGCGCAACGTTCGACGCGGCGCTTCTCGGAAGCGACCAACCGTCCGGAGAGCTCGTGCTCGAGAACATTCTGGCCGCCTACCGCTTCGCTCGACACGACCCGTACCGGGCTGCGACGAACAACAAGGGAGTGATGAACGGGGTTGCCTCGGTCGCCCTCGCCACGGGTAACGACACCCGTGCCGTCCAGGCGGGTGGGCACGCGTTCGCCTCGACCTCGAGCGAGGTTGGCCATTACTCATCGCTCACGCATTTCGAGCGCGACGAGAACGGCAATCTGGCGGGGTGGCTCACACTGCCGATGGCGGTTGGGATCGTCGGCGGCGCGACCAGCGCGCACCCTGCCGCGAAGGTGTGCCTCAAGATCCTCGGCGTCGAGTCCGGTCGGGAGCTCGCAGGCATCATCGTGTCGGTCGGCCTCGCGCAGCAGTTCGCGGCGATGCGGGCACTTGCCACGGTCGGCATTCAGCGTGGCCATATGCGGCTTCACGCTCGGTCGGTTGCGATGTCCGCCGGAGCGGAGGGCGACGAGGTCGACCAGGTGGCAGCGGAGCTCGCGCGGCGCGACGACATCCGCGCAGACGTCGCCGTCGAGGTGCTGGGCGAGCTCCGGCGGAAGTCGTAAGGCGCTAGGAGTTCGTCGCGAAGCGCGCCAACTTCTCTTTGAGCTTCGGAGATTCGAGGACGTCGCGGTTCACGACGTACTTGGGAATCCGTCCCGCGGCGACTTCAAGCACGCTCTCCATCGCGCTCCGACCCATCTCTCTGAAGCATTCATCCGTCCAGCACAGTGCGTGAGGCGCGAGCACGACGTTGTCTAGGGAGAGCAGCGGGTTGTTCGGGTCTGGCGGCTCCTGCTCGAAAACGTCAAGTCCAGCGCCGGCGATTCGATTCTCGATCAGCAGCTCGGTTAGCGCCTTCTCGTCGACGATCGGGCCACGTGCCGCATTGATGAAGTAGGCCTCTCGCTTCATCTTTTCGAGCTTGCCACGATCGATCAGGTGATGCGTATCGGCTGTAAGCGCACATGCGACGCAGACGAAATCGGCGTCGCTCATGAGTTCGTCGAGAGCGACGAGGCGGGCACCGACGGCCTCTGCATCCTCCTCGGTCACATATGGGTCGCTCGCGAGGATCTGCATCTCGAGAGGTCGGGCCAGCCTCGCCAGTTCTTGGCCGATGTTTCCCAGCCCGACAATGCCGAGCACTCTCCCGGTTAGCCCCATACCCATGTAGTCGAGCTTCTCGGCCCAGCGGCCGCCTCTAAGCAGCTGATCCTTGGTTAGAAGCCGCTGACTAAGCGCGAGGATCAGCGTGAGATAGACCGTCGCCATTGGCCGCCGGATCCCGTCGGGCGTAATCGTCACGAGAACACCATGTTCCGTACAAGCCTCGAGATCGACGTGGTCGTAGCCAACGCCGAGCCGAGCGCTCAGCGCCAGCCGGTCGATGCCGACAAGCGTGTGGGCGGTCAGAGCCGGGGCGAGCTGGAGGATTGCGTCATAGCCCTGAACGTCTTCGGGTCGAAGTTCGTTGACGGGCTCGCTCATGAAATCGAGCTCGATGCCTGGCGCTTCTTCGAGGATGCCGAGGCTGATGTCTCCGAGCGCGATCGATCCATCGGCCTTCCGGAAGTCGTGGGTCAGGCAAACGCGGAACGGTTGGCTCATCGAAAGGTCGGTGGCGGTTGTAATCCCCGTGGCTGCCGCGGAGTATATGGCCGTCGAACAAGCCCATCCTGAACGATGAAGATCGCACGAATTCGCACCCGAAACGTGGGCTTCTCGCGAGCCCCAATGACGCTTCAGCGCAACATCGTCGCGAGTACGTCGTCCTTCGAGGACTTCGATCAGAAGCCCGGCGGCTGGTTCGGGCCGGTCTTCGCAACTGTAGTCGAAGTGGAAACCGATGACGGTGCCCGCGGGATCGCAACTGCGGGTGCCTTCCACGGCGGTGCAAAGGATCTCATCGACATGTATTACGCCGATCTCGTTCTCGGCGAGGATCCGCGACGCCACGAGTTTCTGTGGGATCGGATGTACCGGACGACGGTGCGCTTCGGTCGGTCAGGTTCGGCGATCGCGGCCCTGTCGGCGGTCGACCTGGCGTGCTGGGATTTGCACGGAGTTGTCGAACGAAAGCCGGTTGTCGAGCTCCTCGGAGGGCTGACGCAGAGCAGCGTGCCGTGCTACGCGAGCCGGCTCTACGCTCTCGAGGATCTCGATCAACTGGCCGAGGAGGCTCGCAAGTATGCCGCCGCCGACTTTACGCGGCTGAAGCAGCGCTTCGGGTTCGGCCCGAAGGATGGGCCCGCAGGCAAGCGCCGCAACGTCGAGCTCGTTCGCACCGTTCGGGAGGCCGTCGGTGACGACGTCGAGCTCGCGGCAGACGTCTACATGGGTTGGGATGTCGGGTACGCGCTCGAGATGGCGGAACGTCTTCGTGAGTTCAACCTGAGCTGGATCGAAGAGCCGCTGATGCCCGACGACATCGATGGGTACGTCGAGCTCGCTCACCGCTGCCCGTGGCAACGGTGGAGTTGCGGCGAGCACTCGTACACGAAGTGGGATTTCAAGGAGCTGATCGATCGCCGCGCTGTTGACCTGCTTCAGCCCGACACGAACCGCGCCGGTGGAATCACCGAGGTTCGCAAGATCTGCGCCCTTGCCGAGGCTGCGGGGCTCCCGGTGATTCCGCACTCGAACGAAGCCCACAATCTCCACATCGTCTTCAGCCAGCCAACGCACGTCTGTCCGTTGGTCGAGTACTTCCCGCATGTCGAGCCGGACACCGGCAACGAGCTCTTTTGGAAGCTCTTCCCCGATCATCCCGTTGCCGTGGATGGGTGTCTTTCGCTCGACCCCAAGCCGGGACTTGGAGTCTCGCTCGACGAGAACGTCATGGCTGAGCTCCAGGTCGGCGAGGAGACCGTGACCGAGAGAGCGCCTAGCTAGTGGGGAGGCCGTGATGGATGAACGAATCGCAGTCGTCACCGGTGGG
>CAYTCZ010000155.1:0-8110 GCA_964436315.1 uncultured Gaiellales bacterium
CAGCACCCACGCACGCCCACTCCGCCCCGGCCGCATCCGCGGCTAGACGCCCAGCGCCAACCCCGCAAAGTCTCATTGAGTTAGGCGTTCTAAGGAGGAAGCATCCACGTAGGCTGTAGCGGTGCTCGCTGGGATTGACAGACGCGCCATGGGCGTCCTCTCCGGAGGGCATTTTACGACCGACCTTGCCCAGGGGGCTCTCCCGGCCCTTCTACCGTTCCTCGTCGTCAAATTCGATCTCACCTACACAATGGCTGCCGCCCTTGTGCTGGCGTCGACGTTCGCCTCATCACTGATCCAGCCGTTCTTCGGTCTCTGGTCCGATGCACGCGGCACGCTCTGGCTGCTTCCGACGGGCGCAGCCCTGTCCGGCGTCGGAATGGCGCTCGCTTCGATCGCGCCGACGTACGCTGTTGTCCTGTTGGTCGTTGTGGTCTCGGGGCTGGGCGTTGCGGCCTTCCATCCCGAGGGATCGAAGTTCGCGACGCTCGTCAGTGGCGCACGGCGGGCGTCCGGGATGTCGTTCTTCGCCATTGGGGGAAACGTGGGCTTCGCTGCTGGCCCGCTACTCGCGACCGGCGCGATCCTGGCATTCGGTCTGACCGGGGGACTCGTGCTTGCCGTACCAGGGCTCCTCGCGGCGGCGGTCCTGCTCGCGGTCGCTCCCTACCTGCGAGGGTTTGAGCCGCGGGCCGCGAAAGCCGAGAAGCCGACCGTCGGCAATGCCCCTGCGCAACGGAAGGGGATGGCGCTCCTCCTCGGCGTCGTCGGCTTCCGAAGTCTGGCCCATATCGGGCTGTTTGCCTTCATCCCACTCTGGGAGGTCTCGAACGGTCGCGGCGAAGCGACGGGAACGATCTTGCTTGCGATGTTCCTGCTTGCCGGCGCGTTCGGATCGATTATCCTCGGCCAGTTGGGCGACCGTCACGGCATCCGGACCGTGATGGTCTGGAGCTACGTCGTGTCGGTACCCCTGATCCTCGTGTACGTTATCGCAGGGGGCTTTCTCGGAGCGGTCGCTCTGGCATTCGCCGGAGCGGCAATTATCGGGACGACCGGTCTCACGATCGTCCTGAGCCAGGAGTACATGCCTGACCGGATGGCGATGGCATCCGGGCTTTCGATCGGGCTCGCGATTGGGCTGGGCGGGGTTGCAGCGGTGTTACTCGGTGCTGTCGCGGACGCCGTTGACCTGCGAACGGCGGTGCTCATCACGGCGCTCGGCCCGGCGGTCTGCGTTGTGCTCACGCTCCTGCTTCCACCCGTGCGACGACGTCCGGCCATGCAACCCGCCGCGTCTGTCGCCTAACTGACACCATCCACGGATCTGGGTTTGTCCCTGGGGCGACCGCACGTCGTCAGCTCGAGTGCCCAGAATCTCGATAATGAACAGTGACCTAAAACCAAAGGACCGATCTAGTGGCGGATTCTGCGCGTGAATTCTTCGAACGAGCCAGCGAGCAGTTTGATGGTGCCGGCACGGTAGGCGAGCGTGCCAGCTATCGCTTCGACATCACAGGGGCCGGAAGTTGGCACGTCGACGTCAACGACGGACGCGTCACGATCGCCGAGAGTGACGAGAGTGCCGATTGCGTCCTCTCCATGTCGGAGCAGACCTTCCTGAAGCTCACCCGCGGCGAAGCCAACCCGATGACGGTCTACATGACTGGGAAGCTCAAGGTCGACGGCGACCAGGCTCTGGCGCTAAAGCTCAAGGATTTTTTCTTCTAGCTGTTCGGCTCGTTGTCAGGTCGGTCGGGTTTCGCCGATGCTAATTGAGAAGTGAATGTAAGGCCTGCTTGACGAAAACGGGCCTCATCGATACAACTTCGGAACTTAAGCACGAGGCCGACATGGATCGGGTACTAGACCGGGACCCTACGTACCTCCGCACGCCGCTCATCGCACTCATCGCGGCAATCTCGCTCGTCATACCGACGGCGGCGTTCGCGTCCGATGATTCGGTAGAGCCGCCCCCTTCCGAGCCCATAGCGCAGGCGGAGGAGAATCCAGCCGAGGGCGCGCCGCCAGCGGGCGAGGAGGAGCCGCTGCCGGTTGAGCAGGCTGAACCTGCTCCGGTGCCCGTCGAGGAAACGCCGCCAGCATCCAACCCGGCCGAACTCTCGCCGCCGCCGACCGGAGAAACGCCAGCGAATACAGAGGCACCGCCAGCGACCGGTGATGGCGGCGGCGAACTGCCTCTTGAGGGCGGGCCCGTTCCCGAAATCACTCCTCCTCTCGATCCTGCCGAGGATCCGACTCTTGTCCTCATCGAGGGCATCGAGCCGCTCCTGGAGACGGTCGTGGATCTCGAGGGCGGCGAGGTGAATTTTCCTGTAGCTCCGGCACCTGACAACTCACCCCCTCTCGCGCAACTCTCGCCGGCGGAGGTTGTGCCTGCACCTGCTCCCGTACGGCCCGCGCCGCCGTCGCAGCCACCCCGCCCGGAAGCGCCGGCCGAACCGTCGGCACCGGTCCGTGTTCCCGTCGAACCAGTCAGCGTAAGCAGTCCGGAGCCTGAGATTGGAGTTCCGGCACCCCTTCCCATGCCCGCAACGCTCGCGCCGGATCCAAAGCCGATTGTCCTGGCCCTTCCGGAGGAACCGTTGCCTGAGCCGGTCAGCAGCCCGGCCCCGGTCCGACCGCTCGTCGTTGTCGATCCGCCGACTGTCGTGGAGTCGGAACCAGCTCCGATCGAGCCGGCTCCAATCTCGACCACTCCTGAGGTGGTCGCAACCGAGGCTCCGGTGCCGCCGGTGAGCCAGGGACCGGCCGAGAATCCGATCTTCTTCCCGACCTCTATTTCTCAAGGCGGCGAGGCTGAGCCATCACCGGCCGTCGCACTCGAGATCCCCTTCGAAACGAGCGGTGCGCCACCACCGACCTCGTCAAGCGCATCAGCGAGTCCATCTTCCTCATCGGGGGCCGCGACGGGCGTTGGACCCGCTGCTCTCGCGGCGCTGTTTGTCGTGATCGCCTTCGGCGCAGCCGCCACTGTCCGCCTGTTCACAGAGGCTTGGCGGTCGAGCTACCTCCTTTCCCTTCCTGAGCGTCCCGGGTAGAGCGCTTCGCTGCCCGGCGCCGGGTTGTTGCCCGGCGGAAATGACGATGGAAGGAGAAAGGAAATGGAATCTAGACCGCTAAGGGAGCCTAGCCCGCCCGGTGGCAAGTCGCAATCCGTCGAGTTCATCGACGAGTTCGTCGAAGGCGTCCCACTTCGGGAAGAAGCGAAGACCGTGGTCCTCGCTCCACAGGGCAGCATCTCGATCCCGGGAGACCACCATCACGGCAAGGTGAGGGTTCGAATCCCGGAGCACGGAGATCGAGGCGGGCGAGGGGTCGATGACCCCGTCGAGATCGAACACCAAGGCCTCGGCGTTAACCTCGAGCCGTTCGCCAAACGCCTTGGCGAAACACGTTGGAGAAAGTTCGGTCGTGGCGAAGCCTCGCCGAGAGAGCAGGAACGCCGTGACTCGACGAAAAGCAGAGTCGTCAGAGGCGACGAGTACGTTCATCACACCAGGAGCCTTGGGGGGCAGGGCAGTGAGCCTATGGGACCACAAGGTCCATTGACGCTTGACGATAGGTGGGAGCTACCAACCCCTTCGGCGAGAGTCGCATCGAGTTCGATGGTGGTGATGGCGCCATGAACACGTTTCAGCTCGATGACGCACTAAGACCGGTCACCGGAGACGCTCGGCGCCTTGCACGACTCGCGCTCGACCTTCACGACGGACCGCTTCAAGACATTGCCTATCTCGTCGCCGACGTGAGGCTGTTCAGAGACCAACTCCACGACGCGCTGTCCCAGGAACGCGCGGCTGGACTCATTCTTGGTCGTCTCGACGATCTCGAGGCACGGCTCCTGAGCATCGATGCCAGCCTCCGAGAGCTCGTCGTGGACTCCGATCCAATACGCCAGATTCCTGGAACGGTTGAGGACGCCTTGAAGAGAGAGGTTGACGAGCTACAACTCGAAACTGGCATCGAGGTGACTCTCGAGCTCACCGGCGAGTTGGATCAGCTGACTCGATCGCAAGGAATCGCTCTCTTCCGCGTCGTGCAAGAGGCGCTCGCGAATGTCCGAAAACACAGCAGTGCAGCTCAGGTCGAGGTCGAGATAGAGGCCGAGGGGTCAGTCAAAGCCGAGATCGTCGATGACGGGCAAGGGTTCGATGTCGAGGCCGCGCTTGTTCGTGCAGCACACCGGGGCCGACTTGGGATCGTGGGTATGGCCGAGCGAGTACGGCTTCTTGGCGGCCGCTTCGCAATTGACAGCGAGCCTGGAGGCCCGACACGCATCACGATGTCGTTGCCCGAGTGGCGTGGTTCACGGGCAGGTGAAGAGGGATGTCCTCCCGGCTAGGTTGGGCCGCATGTTGTTGACGAGGCTCGGCAGCGCCACTCGCGTGGACTCTGTATCGGAGCGCGTATCTTCTGTCCGAGCCTCCCGGCCGGTCACTCCTCGAGCCGAATCAAGACGGTCCCGGAGTCGACCTGTTCTCCCTCGGTCACCTCTACAGCCGAAACACGAGCGGCGTACGGGGAAGGAAGCGGAGTCTCCATTTTCATCGCTTCGAGGACGATGAGCGGCTGTCGAGGCATGACAGCGTCGCCTTCTTCCACGAGGAGGCGAAGTACCGTTCCGGGCATCGGCGCGACGACGGCGCTCCGTTCCACGTGAGACCCATCGGCGCCTTCGGCTCGAAGATCCTCCTCTTTCGGCAGCCTGGTGGCCCCCTGACTCAGGCTCCCGATCAGGCGCCAGTACGAATTCCATGGAGACGTCGAACGTCGATACTTCGACAGCGGTGCATGTTCTGCGAGGAACCGCGTTGTCGCTGTGCCTGCAGCGATCTCCGGATGATTCGCGAGCCACCGCAGAAATGCGAGATTGTTGATGGGCCCTTCGACCTGTGTCGTTTGAAGCGCTTCCACCAGGTCAGCCAGTGCGGATTCACGGTTCGCAGCGTGAGCGACGAGCTTCGCGATCATCGCGTCGTAGGCGAGCGAGATTTGATCCCCTTCCTCGATCCCAGCGTCGACCCGGATGCCCCTCGGCAGCACGAGGCGACCTACCACGCCGGTCTGGGGCAGGAACGTTCTCGGATCTTCGGCGTAGATCCGTAATTCGATCGCATGTCCAGCGGGTTCGAAACTGTCGGCTGCTAGTGGGCGGCCGGCGGCAATCGAGAGCTGCTGCTCGATGAGATCGACCCCCGTGACCAATTCGGTCACTGGATGTTCCACCTGGATCCTCGCGTTCACCTCGAGGAAGAACGCGCTGTCCTCAGCGATCAGGAACTCAACCGTTCCGGCGCTGACGTAGCCGACCGCATCTGCGAGCGTCAAAGCTGCTTCCGTGATCTGTTGCCGGAGGGCTCCGCTTAATCTCGGCGCCGGACTCTCCTCGAGGACCTTCTGGTGGCGCCGCTGGACAGAGCAATCTCGCTCGCCAAGATGGACGATCGTTCCGCTTTGGTCGCCGAGGATTTGAACCTCGACGTGCCGTGGACGCGCGAGGTATCGCTCGAAGTACAGCCGATCGTCTCCGAAGGCCGCTTTCGCCTCCCGACGAGCTGCGTCGACTGATTGGCCGAGTTGATCTGCGGATTCGACGACGCGCATCCCCCGGCCACCTCCGCCGGCAGCTGCTTTGATCATGAGCGGGAAGCCAAGCTCTTCGGCAGAACCGGACTCGAGTGTCCGGATTCCGCACGAGCTCGCGATCCCTCTCGCGTCGATCTTGTCGGCGACGCGCTCGAGTGTCTCGGGTGCCGGCCCGACCCAGATCAGCCCCGCGTCGACAACTGCCGACGCGAATCCGGCACTCTCAGAAAGGAATCCGTATCCCGGATGGATTGCCTGGGCGCCCGCCTCTGCTGCCGTACGGATGATGTCATCGCCCGCGAGGTAGGAGCTGATATCTCTGACGTCGTCGGCGAGTCGCGTGTGGTAGGCGTGGCGATCGTCGGGAGCGGCGACCGCGACGGTGGAGATCCCGAGCCGGCGGCAGGTACGGCAGATGCGCGCTGCGATCTCGCCGCGATTCGCGACGAGAACGGACTCGATCGGGAGGCTTGTCATTCGACCTGTGTCGGCCGGGTCTCTCGGTGAATGATCACGCCACGACCTCGGTCGGCTTGTTCTGCATTCTGGTATCGGCTGCTTCGAGAGTTCTCTGATCCGATGCGATCTGTCTCACACGCGTCTGACTTTGAGGACTAGGCTAGAACTGGAGGGAGGCAAGCGGTCGGCCCCGACAAAATGGTGCTGGCGTCGGGACTATGGCTCGGGTTTGGCGTTGGGATCATCATGGAACTGCGCCCGGCGCTTGGCGAGAAACGCCGTAGTGCCTTCTTGTCCCTCTTCGCCAGCCCGGTGTTCAGCGCTCCGTCTTGCCGCCTCCGCGAGTTCGGGACGATCGCGGACGAGTGCCTTGGCTCCTAAAACTGCCACCGGTCCGGCGGTTAGGAGTTCGCGCACGATCCTGTCGACGGCTTCGTCGAGATCGCCGGCAATCTCGCTGATCAGCCCGATTCGCCTCGCTTCTGTCGCGCTGAAGCGTTCGCCGGTCAGGAAGTAGCGGCGGGCGGGGCCGTCTCCGATCTTGCGCAGGACGAACGGAGAGATCACTCCGGGAATGAGGCCGAGTTTCGTCTCGGCGAAAGCGAACACGGTGTCCTCTGTGGCCACGGCGACGTCACACGCGGCGATCAGGCCAAGGGCGCCACCGATCGCGTGGCCGTGGATGCGAGCGATGACGGGGGCCGGGCAGCGATCGACCAACTCGAGCATTCGACCGAGTTCCAGCGCGTCGGCGGCGTTCTCCTCGGGCGACAGATCGACGGAGCGGCGCATCCAGTCGATATCTGCTCCTGCCGAAAAGCTATTCCCTGCGCCGCTCACGACGACAACCCGAGGATCCCCGATCTCCCTGAACACGTCTGCGAGCTCCGCAATCACGTGCTCGTCAAACGCATTTCGGCGCTCGGGGCGATCGAGTATGACGCGCAGGACAGGCCCTGACGGCTCGACACGTAACGCGGCCACTGTCCGTAGATTAAGGCTCTTGCTCGATCCGACGGTGGCCGCCCCGGCGAACAGCGGCTTAGAACGGATCACGTGCGACGTAGGCCCCACCGGGGACGGCCCCGGCGCACAGCCAGGCGACGCCCTCGTCACCGGAGACCACCTGGCGCGGTGTCCCGGGCGCGACGAAGATCCAGCGTCCGGGCACGAGGGGGAGTTCATCGCCGGCGACTCGCAGGACGCCGTCACCTGAAAGGATCACGTAGACCTCCTCTTGCCCGGTGGTCGACTCATCGTGTTCCGGGCCCTCAGAGTTCGGAGGCAGGCTGATGTAGTTGATCCCGAGCGCCGAGACCCCCAGCGCGCGCCGCATCTGCCGGAGGCCGTGCTCTCCGCCCCGACGAGGCTCCACGTCCGCGACATCAACAGCTGTATAGGGCATCGCCGATACCTCCTCTATGGCCAATCCCGTCTCTGGCTGTCACATCCGGAAGATGCCGAAGCGGGTTTCGGGGATCGGCCCGTTCAGGCTCGCCGCGATGCCAAGGGCAAGTGCCCGTCTGGTGTCGAGTGGATCGATGATCCCGTCATCCCAGAGTCTCGCGGTCGAGTAGTACGGATCACCTTCCTCCTCGTACTTCTGGCGGATCAGGTACGGGTCGGTTTGGCCGACGGCCGAGAGAACGCTGGCGGCCTGGTCGCCACCCATCACCGAGATACGGGCATTGGGCCACATCCAGAGCTGACGAGGGCCGAAGGCGCGTCCGCACATCCCGTTGTTCCCAGCGCCGAACGATCCGCCGATGACGACGGTGAACTTCGGAACCTGGGCACAGGAAACCGCCGTGACGAGCTTCGCGCCATCCTTCGCGATGCCGCGGCGTTCGAACTCTCTGCCGACCATAAACCCGGTGATGTTCTGTAGGAAGACGAGCGGGATTCTTCGTTGGCACGCCAATTCGATGAAGTGCGCCCCCTTCAAGGCCGATTCACTGAACAGCACCCCGTTGTTGGCGAGGATCGCGACCGGAAATCCCTCGAGGTGCGCAAACCCGCAGACCAGCGTGTCGCCGTAAAG
>CAYTCZ010000156.1:0-8009 GCA_964436315.1 uncultured Gaiellales bacterium
CGTGACTCTCTCGCAGGCAGAGTGCTGCGCCCATGCGTCCCTCCTCCGCGCGCGGTGCGTCCGCGCGCGCACGCATGGAGTACCGCGGGGGTGTGACATCGAGAGTCGCTCGGCGGAGCCAGCCAGACAGTGCCGACTCTCGGTCGTATTGAGCTCTTCGCTCTCGCAAGCCTGGTCTCATCGAACCCATCTCGATCTTTCATCCACGTCA
Source organism: uncultured Gaiellales bacterium (assembly GCA_964436315.1). Taxonomy (GTDB): domain Bacteria; phylum Actinomycetota; class Thermoleophilia; order Gaiellales; family Gaiellaceae; genus CAYTCZ01. Next base: position 212 of record CAYTCZ010000156.1, read on the forward strand.
TCCGGCAGACCTCTCCCAGAAGTGTCCGGTTCTGGTGCAAGCGTCGCTACGCGAAGAGGCGCCGCCGGGGGCGGGCGCTGGACTACCATCGCGCATATGCGCGCGCTCGTTCCATTCGCTCTTCTGCTGGGCTCATCGCTGGTTCCTCTGCCCGCGATGGCCTGCTCCTGCATGCGGCTCTCGATCCTGGAAGCGCTCGGGGCGGCCGATGTCGTCGCTGACATCCGCGTGCTGGAGGTGCGCGAGGATCGGGGGCCGTGGTTGGGGGGGCAGGCGATGCTCTACCGGATCGAGCGCATCTTCAAAGGACCGCCAGACCTCGAGGAAGGCTCGGAGGTGTGGGTCTTCCACCAGACGTGCAACAGCATGCCCTACCCCTCGACCGAGATCGGCGGCCGGCGCATCTGGTTCATGAGCCGGACGGGCGGACGCCTGAGCCACCACTACTGCTCGACCTCGCTCGATTCGGCCGGGCCGCTGCCCCTGGTGTTGTTGCAGGCGCGCGCTCGATGGATGGCAGGCCGATGAGAGGCCCACTCATCTTGCTCGCGTGGACGGTCGGTTGTGCGACGCCGGTACCCGCGCTCGTGCTCCCGGAGAGCCAACGCTGGACCGACGACGAGACGTGGACCGAGACGCCGCTCGACGACGCCCTCGCCGAACCGGTGAGCGGCTGCCACGTACGAGTCGAAACCGCGGGTGAAGGGCGTTGGGTTCGCGAACGTTGGGAGTCGCCGGAATGGTCTCTCGTGATTGCCCGAGGGGACGAAGAAGCGACCCAGGTACGAGCACGAGTGAGCCGACCGAACGCGCAGCTCGAGGCGTTCGCCTCCCTCTCCGTGGATGCGGAGCTCGATCGAAGCGCGATCCTGCAACTGCTCGCGCACCCTCCGCGACGAGTTGACCCGCGCTTCCTAAGCCTGGCCCGCGTGTACCGAGAGCAGCGCGACGGCCGTACGACACTGCTGGAGGAATACGGCTCGCCAGAGCTCGGCACCCGAGAGCAGACCCAGGAGCGCGACGGCGGCGTGATCGCCGAGACCCGGTTGCTCTGGAAGACTGGCCGCTCCGCCCGCCGCGCGTGGGTGGATGACGAGGGTCGCCATCAGGAGTGGCGCACCCGCCGGGACGGCTCCGCGAGTGACTACACGTCGGTCGTCCTGGAGGAGCGAAACGACGACGGGCAGGTCGTGCGTGAACGGTGGGACGAAACGGGGCCCAATGGTTCACACGACCGGACGATCCGCTATCGCTACGACCGCGAGGGACGACTGCTGACACCCGAGCCCTACGAACGGGGCTCGGACGATCGCGAGACCCAGATCGTGCGCGATGACGAGGGGAACCCGACGCGCGTGGTCGTTCCCGACCGATACGAGATGGAAGGGGTGTGGGAAGAAGGTCGGCTCGTGCGTGCGTCGACACGCTCGCTCTGGGAGCACGCGCGGTTCGCCTTCGAGACGCTGACTCGTAGCTACGACGGTGACGGGCGCCTCACTCGATCGGTGCTCTCACGACAGCCGTCCGAGGGCCCGGCACTTCGCTCGGAGATGACGATTCGCTACGAGGACTGCGACGCGGACGTCCAGGTCATGTGGGACCCGGCGCACATCTCCCCCCTCGAGATCGCGTTCGACGAACGGTAGCTCCCGCACCAGTTGCTCATGGCCAAGTCACCGACCGAGACGGAGTTGAGGCGAGGCCCAGCGCGACTCCCCGGTCGTGCGGTCGTCGACCACGGAGCACGCGGGCGACCTCCGCCTGGGCGACGACCTCGGTCGCTCCGTCGAAGAGATGGACCAAGACCAGCTCGTGCAGGTCCCCCGGGTCGCCCTCCGTGGCGAGGAGCATCCCCGTCTCGGAGATGTCGAGGACCTTCGTGCCCAGCATCGAGTAGCGCTCGAGGGAGACCGCCTCGCAGCGAAGGGGAGCGACGCGCCGAAGGGCCCCTCGCTGGTGGATGGTTCCGATCGAGGGGGCGTGCATGAAGCCACGGTATCCGCGGCGGCCGGAGGGGGGCGAGTTATCGGCGGAGGGTGATGGGCGGCAGCGGTTCCCCCGTCCTCTCCTCCTCGCCTCCTCTGGTCCCCGCATCCACCGCTCAGCTCGTCAGCATCTGGGATGCCAGGCGAGGTGTTCAGCGCTGAGCTCACCCAAGAGCAGGTCAATCGACCCACTGATGGCGTGGCAAGGTGGACGGCAATCGTCATGCAGATCGAAGCCCCGGTGGAAGACCCACAGCTCGCCCTTTCACGATGCAGAACGGCTTCGCGAAGTCGGAGCAGCGCACCCTGACTCCGTTGCAGCCCTAGACCGGTGCTTCGACAGTGATCAGCGGCTGTGCTCATGGAAGACGGCACGGTGCACCTTGGCTGGGTGCCAGGCTCGCCGTGAGATACTCGCCAGCGCAGTCGTGCTAGACGTCCACGGGCATCCTCTGCTCGGCAGCGCTGGAGAGAGCATGTAGCAGGTCCTGCATGGCCTGCTGGGCCGCTGGAAGGAGCATCGCGGCTGCCTCCTCCGACTCGAACTCCACATCAATTTCGAGGGACAGCGCAGTTCCGTCTTGCTGCTGCGACACCTTGAGCTCTCCTCTCCCCCCGACAAGCTTGTGATGGGAGACCAAGCTGAACGACGTAGCTAGGCGGTGGCTTCCGAGATCCCCGACCACCACCTCCGAAAGTCGGCCGCCCAGGGCTACCGCCCGGAATCTTCGCGGGGCACCTGCACCTCGAACAGAAAGTCCTGGCAGGGACCCGCACCGAAGGAACAGCCGGCGGGTGGTCTCGATGAGGTGATCAGCGTCCGCGGAGGAGATTTGCTGCGCGTGGAGCGAAGTGAGAAAGGTCTGCTCGACCCGACTCCACCAGGGTGGAGTCGGGAGCGGGCCGGCAAGAGCGTGTTCGATGGCGCCTCGCGACTCGCGAAGTCTGCGAAAGAAGCGGCGGGCAAGCGGGGCCGCCGTCGCAGCTCGCCACAATAGCTCCATCACCTCCCGCCGGCTCGCGAGCGTTGCATCGCCGGCCGCTTCACGGGCGATGCCGTGAAGTAGGGCGAGGGAATTCTGCCGCACGGCGAGGTCGGCCGGGGCTTTCGCCAAAACGACCCTGAGCTCTTCCAGTCTCGCGCTTGGCCCGGACCACAGTGGGCCATCCGGGTCGGCAAGTACCGACCGATCGAGATAACGTTCCCTGCTGTACATGAGGCTGGCAATGCCTCTGGGAACGGAAAACAGCTGGACAAGCTGCTTTGCGACTCGGCCGGCGACCACATCATGGAGCTGTTCGGCTAGGTCCGCCGCTTGAGCGTTATAGTGGAGTCGCACCTCCATCGGATGCACCATTCGAAGCACCTCTGTTGCATCCACCCACTCGGCAGCGCACAGGCGGAGAGCAAGGGCTTCTTCGCTCGCGCGCACCTTCTTCATCGATTCAGACTTGGTGAAGTGGGCCCACCGAAGCGTGACTGCGACGACCCGGTGTGCGTGCTTGTTGGCTTCGTCCGGGCTTTCAGTCGAATGCGGGCTGTCTACCAGGCAGTCCCGAAGAAGCGAAAAGGCCTTCTGGGCCTGCAGCAGAGTGTCCTCTGACTTCGCCTCGTCGGCCTGATCCGCGCTCCGCCCCAGAAGTACATCATAGTGGTCAATAAGAAGGGCTATGAAACTAGAAAGGACGGTAGAAACAGTGGTTCCTGACTGAAGAGCGATCCCCTTGATTGACTCGTCCAGTCCTTCTCGGCCATCCGAAATGCCTCGGCGCTGCGCTTCGAAAAACTCCTTGTTGGTAAGGGTTTGAGGGGCCTCCGTCAGACGAGCGTGATCGACTAGCGTCATCCGCGGTGCGCTGGACTGATGTGACGCAATGGCCTCTAGGATTCTCCTGGATCGCAGCCGATCGCTGGACGGATCGAACTCGACCCCTTCCATCAATGTGTCGAGCGATTCGGAGATCTTCTCGGTCAGTGACTCCGCGCTGCCATCGTGCAACCCAAGCGCCAATGTCTGCGTTTCGACGGCTACGTTCTTCTCGAAGTTATCCTCAAGTACAACCTTCCGCCAAAGCTCCATGCTACAGTCGCGTAGGAGCCAGAGTAGGATTAGGAGCTCCCAGTCGATCTCAGTTGCCTCAAAGCGAGCCACTTGTGGCCCAAGGCTCCACAGGTTGCGAAGGAACTTTCGGAGTGAGCGAGGGTTGCGCGGTAGTAGTTCAAACTGCGTTTCAAGCGACTCGAGAGGAACGAACGGGAGATTGTCCGCGTGATCCCGTCTAAGTAGACGCTTGGTGCCGCGATCACCGGGCGCTGGTAGCCAGCGAGGGAACTCGACGATCTTGTCGAGGAACAGGGTGCCCTTTCCAAAGCCTGGATGGCTCTCTGTCAGCGCTTGCCCAACAACGACTGGGTCTAGAGCCAACACGAAAGAGAGTCCGGGAGTGTCGAGTACTTCTCGGAGAGCAAAGAGAGCCCTGGGCACAAGGTTGGGTTGCAGCCGGTCTAGATCGTCGACAAGAACGACCATCCGCCTCTCGCCAATCTTTTTCTGAAGTTCCCCTAGAGCCTCAGGGACGGTGGACAGGAATCGCCGCACGAGAGAGCCTCCAACGGCAAGGCCGAGTTTTGCCCAGCCGTCGGCTTCCCCAACTTTCTCCAGCACTCCCTCTGCAAACACGTCGTGCGAGTGCATTTTTAGGGTCCTGACATCAATGTTGGGGATCTGCTTCTTCACCGAGTCCGCCACTGATCTGGCGAAGAGAGACCACATTTCCAGTTCCGTGGTGGCGCCCCACGGATTAAACCGAACTACAAGGTGGTCGGGGCCACGTAGCTTCTCTCCGATCATGTTTAGAACTGACGTCTTGCCAGTGCCCCAAGTTCCGTAAATCCCAACCCGAGCCGACCAGTCGACCTTTTGGTTCGCCACGAGGTGCGCCACCTCGGTTGCAAACGCGCCGCGGTCCAGAAGGTCTTCAGCGGCCGATCGGACGGCGCGATCTACTCCCGCTCCCCGGTTCACCCTAGCTCTCCAGATCGCAGGCCTCTCCGATGCCATGTCCATGCGTATGTGAGGCTCATCCCTTCCGAGTTCCTTTCCGAGAGGCAATCTCCTCTGCGATAATCCGACTCCTGAGCTCGGGAAGGTGAGGGTAGCCCTCCTGCAGCGCATCGACGAGGAAGGCTTCGAACTCGTCAAGGGTGAGTCCTCCGCTCCGGTCCTTGAGGGTTCTCCAGAACATGCCGACCATCTGTCTGATCTCCTTCTCCTCGATGGCTTCGACAGGATCGTCCACGCCAGTCGCTTGAAGCAGCGCTAGAAGCCGCATATTCGCGATCCGTACGTCCTTGGTGAGCGACATCTGAGGGCTCGCGGTACGATGGTCGCGTAGGGCCGCCTCTAGCGGCCCCACGAGCCGCGAAACCTCAACGTCCAACTCATCCAGTGACCCTTCTACGGAAGACACGCTGGAGTCGAGCCCGTCGACCAACTTCGCGACGTTGGCCACACTGGTCTCCAGGTCTTCTGACATAGACACGAACAGCCCCGTGAGGGCCTGGCTAAGCTGGCCGACGGACTCCACCTGCTTTCGCAGATCGCTGGTAGCTCCCCTGAACCTCTCGGCGAACGTGTCGGCCTCCCGCGCGAGCAGCATAGCGAGCAATGCGCTCTGCTCCAGCGGCCCGGTTGCGTTGTGCCGGCGAACCACGTAGGTCCCGCCGCCGGTGCAGTGGGGTTTGTGGTCACTCGAGGGAACGTGGACCACAAGAATGGGCTTGTCTCCGGTGTTCTCCACGCTGATTGCCACTTGTACCGGGGGCCGACAGCTGTCCGCCTTAGTCTGGACACTTCGAATGGCTTGGTCGCCAACCTGGCACCCGACCACGGTTCCGTCATCCTCTACTCCACCCAGGATCCAGCCACCCTCTCCATTGGCAAACGCCACGAGTGCATCAGCCTTGATGGCGCCTGGTCCTCTCTTGAACTCCGCGTCTATGTCCTCCCGTCTGAGCACCTGCGTGGTGTTCTTAGTGATTCCTCTGAATCTGGTCTTTCGTTTGGATGGCTTTGGCGGCAACGGTGGCTCTCCCTCGTCTCCAGCGTATATCGAAACATCGAGCAATTTCCGCAGACGCACCCCGAAAGGACACTGTGGGGTATCGCGATTGCCCTTCGGGGCTCCAAATCTTGCAGGCTTGGGGAAGCCGCCGACCGCACGCCGTAGACAACGAAAGGCTGCGCTCGCAGGTGAATCCACCACGCGAGTCCTCGTATACGTAGACGTCCGAATCGCGGCCGAAGCGTGCGAATGCCATCGGCAGGCTTCCTTCCTGATGAGCGGTCCAAGAGCTCCCGAGTCGAGAGGCGTTGCCGCCTCGCTCGAACGGAGTGTCTGACTCTGCGTTGTGCTCCGGCAAGCACCCCAAACGACGAAAGGCGGCCCACGTGGGCCGCCTCTCGTGCGTGAGCCAGAGCTACCGCGTCACGCCATCACAGGCAGCCCACCGCTCTTCTCCGCCCGCGGCACCGGCGCGGTCTCGGCCTCCGCCACACTCCGCTGCTGCGCCTCGGTCAGCTCCACGGCCTGGGCCAGGAGCTTCTCGAACATCTCCCGCGTCCGCGGGTACTTCTCACCGACCTCGGCCGCAGCGAACCGAACGATGGCGGGGAGGTAGGGCACGACCTTGCGAACCGAGCCAGCCTTCTGCGGGAAGGTCTTGGTCGCGAAGGTCTTCGCTCCCTCCACCGTCCGGCGTGCGCGAACGGCAGCCCGGCCCAAGCGGCCCTTACCGATGTACGGCGCGACCTCGTGCACGAGATCCGCGGCGGTGCCGGCGGCGCGATGCGGTGGCAGCGCGAACGGGTGGTTCATCCGCGGGTGCTCGCGCAGGTACTCACGCACCTGCTCTTCGGTCACGCCGTGCTCCTCGAGCGCCGCAGAAAACTCCTCCTGCGCCCGCTGGCGGGCCTTGAAGAGGTACATCTGCACGCGGGAGTAGAAGTTCACGGCGCCGTCGCCGTTGGTCTCGACGGGGCAGAAGATGGCGTCGGGGTAGAGCTCGGTGATGACCGATTGCACGCCGTCGCTGACGCCGCTGCTCGGCATGCAGCCGAAGGGCTTCACGCTGAGGGTCATGTGGCACTTGTGCTTGGCCACGTTGAGGATGAGCTTCGCGACCTCGAGGTGACCCTCGCCGCCGCGGAGCTCGACGTTGTAGTGGCTGTGCCCGGCGGTCGCGACCTCGTCCATGTTGGGGTGGACGTGGTGGTTCAGGCCGAGGATCAGCGCGAAGGTGTTCCACAGCCCCCTCAGCGCCGCCTCACCCAAGTACAGCCCGGCCATCGTGAGCCCAAAATCGGACCCCTCGAGGCCGAACTTGGACTCGTCCGCCCCATGCAATTCCGCGCGGGCGAGGGTGTCGTGGCGGAACTCCCAGAGGTTGTAGAGCAGGGTGTTCGCCAGCACCTGGATGTTCACCTCGGCGCCCTCTTCCTCGAGGAAGCGCTGCAGGTGGTAGTTGCCATCACCCTCGGTGGTCATGGCCCAGAACTCGCCGATGATGGCGACCTTGGGCTTCGGCTTCAGGCGGTCGAGCTCGATGCCCTGGAGGATCTTGCGGCCGCGCCAGAGCGCCTTGAGCACGTTGCCGGAGTAGTTCCCCTCCGAGTCGCGCTTCGACAGCTCCGCGTAGACCTCGTCCTTCACGGCCTGAATCGCCTCATTGACGCTGCCCGGGACGACCTCGAAGGGACGCAGCCGGTACTGCATGACGTTGATGACGTCGCCGACGAAGAGCGCCTTGGCGA
>CAYTCZ010000157.1:0-7946 GCA_964436315.1 uncultured Gaiellales bacterium
GGTGCTCACGCCGATCGAATAACCCGGACCGAAGTTCTGATCTGCTGTACTAGCCCGAACAGGATCATCGCCCGGTGCTCCTCATAGCCGTCGACGTCGGCTTGCTCGCCGGCCACCATCCGTAGCAGCAGGAGAGTGTTGCAGAGACGCTTGAGGGTCCTGGGATTGAACCCGACTGAATGCTGAAGGAGCGCTTGATACTCTCCGACCTCGGCTTCGTCGAAGGGCCAGTCAATCCGTTCGAGCATCGCCGTTACGTAGCGATCCACCTGGTAGCGGTACACCGGCATGCGGAACGGCACTTGAATGATCTTGTCGAAGAAGGAACGGCCGCCGAGGTCCTCGACCCCCACGTCAAACTTCTTTCTTAGCCCCTTCGTGACGACGGCGTAATCGCACGCCAGGACGAACACGCAGCCAGGTACGTCCACGAAGTTCTTCATCGCCTCGAGGATTTCGACGGCGCGCTCTGGAAGCACGCGGTCGAGGTCATCGATGAAGACGACGATCCGGTCGCCGACTTCGTCGGAAGCAACTCGAGCTTGGACCGAGCGCGCGAACGCCAACTTCAGCTCTCCCAGGTCCGGCAGCTCGTTCGGGTCGGCCATCTCGATGCCCATGCCCAGCGCCTGAACGCCCTTGAGTCGCTTGAAGACGCTCGCCATCTGTCCCCAGACCTTCGTCAGGCCTTCGTCTGCGCCCGCGATCTTGGAATGGAGCGCCTTGAGCACCATCAGCGCCAGCACATCTCCGTCACAGAGCTGTGCGTACTGCCAGGTGTTGAGCGTAAAGGTCGGGATACGGCCGTCAGGAGCGTTGGACCCGAGCCATCCTTGGATGAGGTTCATCAGGCTGGTCTTGCCAGCACCCCAGTCTCCCTGAATGCCCACCGTCATCGGGGTGTCGCAGCGGAGAATGAACTGGCCCAGCGCCTCTGCGTACTTCCCGAGGCCGAGGTCGTCGTCGTCAACGCCGGTGATAGGGACGTCAACTACCCCAACTCGTCGTTCACTCATCTCGCTCCCTCCCATGTGGTCGCCGAAGTTCCGTAGCTACTCGGGCGACCGTATCAGACCCCGGCTGTGCGCAGACGGCAGCCTTGGTACGGTGGATCGCCATGGACATTCGATTCGACGGCCGTGGAGAGGAAGACCCCGACCTTCTTCGCATCTTGAGGGCTGCTGCCACCGCACTCGAAGAGGAGGACGCGCGACTGCGTGCAGCGTTCACCAACGCCCCGCCCGAGTTGCAGTCCTTCTACGGGCGAACCCCACTGGAACGAGGCGGACCGCACGCCACCAATCGAGGGCTGGCCTATCCGCTCTTCGAGAGCACCCTGGTCTACACCATCTTCCGTGCGTGGATCCCCCTGGTGCCGGTCATCTGGGACTACGACCGAGCGGGGGCTCGCGGGCCGATCGATCTGACGGTGCGTCATGACCCGGAGTCCAACAAGACCAAGTGGGCCTTCGAGGCAAAATGGTGGGGCAACTCCGCCGGCACTCGGGCCATGACCACGGATACTCGGAAGCTCGAGGAGCCGGGTGTCACGGCCGACCGACGTTTCCTGCTCGGGCTTTGGTGGTGTCGGGCTGACAACTACGGGACGTGGAACGAGGAGGTCATCCGCGCCTGCTCAGACTCCGGATGGTCACGGGTGTTCGCGGCGACGTTCCCGACGGACATCGGCGGCGACGCAGAGCATCTCTTCGTCGTCGACGTGCTCGCGGTCCCGCCACGCTGACTTCCTCCCCGGTCTCGTGGTGCCGCTATTTTTGCTGGGTATCCGTCGTTTATGCGCGCGATTCCCCTTTCCCGCCGCGCGAAGCCTGGCCGATACCCCCGATTGACCCCCGCCGGTGCTCTACTTCGGCGTGGCAGACGTCCTGAGGCCGTGCGCTTGCCCGTTGAGCCGACCCTCAACGCCCAGCTCATCATGCCCTTCGACCGCTCGACTACGGGGCCCCGGACTCTCCGTGCCTCCGGCCATACGCGGCGCGAGGCAACGATTCGAGATTCTCTGGGGCGTCGATGCGAAGGCCGAGCTTCACCCATGCAGTCGCGAGGAAATCTGGGCCGGCAGCGATGAGGGTCTCCATGTCGGCGTGGAGACCCTCGATCATGTCGTGCAACCGCTGCCAGAGCAGGGCCACAGTCAGGCGCCGCACTTTGAGGTGTCCGGCCACGACTCGTACGAGCTCGTCTCGCGCGACACCGACGAGCCACAACCGGTCGCCCATGCTCGCCGGAGCGTCGAAGTTGTCTGGAGGACGGACGAGCAGCCGGTGAGCATCGGTATCCGGCAGCCCAAGCAGGACGTCACGTCGCGTCTGGGGGGCCGAGAAGTTGCCCGCATCGGTTGCTCCTTCGAGTGAGATCTTTCCGCCACCAGAGCATTGAGCGCGCGCATCGCTGATGCGGGTTCCCGTTGGCAGCATCTGGCCGAGGATTCGCTGGTGCGCCAAGGCATAGTGAAACCGGGTGGCGTCGCTGACACCGAGCTCGATCCCACTGACGCGAAGCTCCTCTCGGGTTCGCAAGCGAGTTCGACGTCTCATTGGCGTCACCGGTGTGCTGGCATGTTCCATTCGCGCTCCAATGAGTCGAGCAGGCTGCCGCGAAGCCGGGGGAAATCGCCGTCATCCATCGTGCGGGGAGGGTCGGCCAGCAGCTCGTGTCCGAGGGACCTATCGCCCACCAAGCGGGCGCGTTGGTGCCAGCCGCCGGGGCGCTCCAACTCGAGGTGAAGCGCGTGTTGGGACCGGTCCGTGTAGAGGGCCGCCATAGGGTCCAAGGTCTCCGCGAGGTTCCACGTCAGCTCCATCTCGCCGGCGCCCTCGACGCGCGGCCAACTGACATCGAGGAGCCAGGGAACGGGCTGGTCGGTCTGGACGATCCAGAAGCACCGCTGCTCCCTGTCTCGAGTAAGTTCCTCCTGCTCCAGCCGTACGAGAGCCCGGCGCAGAAGACCATCGACGGCAGGGTCGCACCACGGTCCATCTGGCCGTCGTCGAGTGCTCCACAACGTCTGGAGCGCCAGTTGTTCGGCGGTAGTTGTCACATTCATCGAGTTCGTTCTCCTTGTCCCATCGATTTCGGAGCGCTCCTGGAGCTGGACGAGTTGCGAACGCGCACCATCGAAAAGGCCGGGCGGCCAACTGGCTCTTCCACGAGTCACAGAACGGGCTGCCCGTGTTCGTCGCACATCCGATTCTCGAGCCGAAAGTCATAGGTTTGCTCCGGCTTCGACTGCCTGAACCAGATCCTCATGGACCCGCTCGCGGACGCCTTCTCCTCGGCCGGCAGCCAGATGCCCATGCCCCCGTCGGCTGCACCACTGGGTTTGTCGCCTGGATTGGAGCGAGCCCACCGTTCGAAGTCACGCAGTTCGCTCGCGTTGACGCTGAAGACATCGTGCGTCCCGGTCTCAACGAAGAAGTAGATCGCGGGAGCCCGCCCCGACTTGAATCCCCCGACGGAGAACACCGTCGTTCCGTTCCCGCCAGCGCCAGCGCCAGCGTGGTAGACGCCGGCCCGCACCTCCTCCCCCGAGACCCCCACAGGAGCGTAACGGCTGTTGGGCTCCCCCTTCTCCCATAGTGAAGGTGTCCCAAACCACCGTGGTGCCCCTTCGGCGATGAGGGTGACCTCCGTGCGCCGCCCCTTGGCGACACGACTCACGTTGATGCCGCCCCTGGTGAGGGCTCGAGTCAGCACACCGATGGGTCCTTCGGAGCCCTTTCTGCGTCCTTGGAACGCATCTCGAACGGCGCTGATCGCGACGCGGTCGGCGATGATCGGGACTCCTACGGCCGCCAGCTCCGCAACAAGCGCCGACGCCTCCAGGCCCATCTGAGCAGCAAGGCGGTCTATTTGAACAAGATCGGACACGAGCTCTCTGATGCGCCCGTCCTCATCGATCGCAGCCATGAATCGACCAGTTAGCATGGCCGCCCCGATGGGCGCACGATGTTTTTCAAAAAACTTGTTGAATAACTCGCGGGGTGGGGGCATAGGGAGTGGGTGGCTTCCAACGTGACCATCCGCATGCCCCCTTCACTGGCGCGACGCATCAAGGCGTTCCGTCAAGACCACGACCTCTACGCCACCCGGACGTCGGCGCTTCTGGCCCTGTTGGACCGCGGCCTGACGGACGCCGGGTACCCACCACCCGAGAAGGGGCGAAAGTGACCCCCGTCGCTTGGGACCCCAGCGATGGTGTGCTCACCCACCGCTGCGTTCGGCGTCGGGGGAAGTTCACCAAAGCGATCCGCCACACCAACCTCGCGGTGCAGTGGGCTCACATCGCCGAGCAAGACGAAGCCTGGAGCGACATCCCATGCTCGGACGTTGCAATCGCCAGCCAGTGTCGCCTCCGCCTCGTCCGACCTCACCGGCGGGCTCACAGGATCGACATCCCCGAGTCCGAGCGCTACCCGGCCGGGGAACGCGGCTCGCGAGGAAATCTGTGGCGAGAGATCTTGGGGATGATCGAGGCGGGAACCGCGTCTTCTCCAGACAACGGACTCGCCGACGAGGTCATTCGTCGGGAACTAGAGGGCGGCCGACAGGTGTACCTGCACAACCTGACGAGCCGGTTGCTTCAACGGATGACGGTGCTGGCGCTCGGCCCCCGCCTGGACGGCGGCTTTCCCACCACGGTCCACGGGTTCCGACCCCGACGTAGCCCCGTGACCGCGCTCTACGCGGCGCGTGCGCTGTACCGGCGTGGATTCGAGCACGCCACCTCTGGCGACATCCGCCGGTTCTTTCCGAGCTGCGACGTCGACGTGGTCATGGCGGCCGTGGAGGCTGAGGGGCCCTACGTTGCCCCTACGCTGCTCAATCTCGTCCGGTGGCAGCTATCACCGCCGGTCCTGGGTGACGCGCTCGGAGATTGGAGTGGTCCACTCGGGCACCTGCTCACGGGGAGCGTTCTGGCGCCGCTCATGGCGAACTGCGTTGCCGCCCAGGTACTGGACCGTCCGTTCGACAGAGTGTTCGGTGACGACGCGAAGCTACTCCGGTTTGCGGACGACTTCGTCATCTTGGCTCGCTCACGCGCGCTTGCTGAGGAAGCTCGCGAGGCCGTGGCAGCGATGCTCGACGCTGCCGGACTCGAGCTCCACCCCGACAAGGGGCGAGCGGATGCCGTGGACCTCCATCGGGACGAACTCGAGTGGCTGGGGAAGGTGATCCGCAGAGGAGAGATCTCGACCCACGAAGCCACCGTGCGGAGACACGTCAGCCGAGTCTGCGCGTCTTCCCCGAACACGCCCGCCGCCCAGCAGGCGGCGATTCGGCTCGCCGATGACCTGATTTTCGATTCCTGGGCCCGCATCAGCGCGCACACCGAATCGTTGCGCCTGAGAGCGCCGCAGCATGCACACCTGATCGAACAAACCGCACGAAACCGCCGCAAGAAGCGAATCAAGAGACTGAACGAACTAGCGCAAGCACACGGCTATGAGGCCAACAAGAGTAGCGCGCACCGACGTCCGTAGTGACAGCACCGAGCACCTGGCTGGACCGGCTACCGGCGGGTGAGACAAGGGCACCAACAGTGCCACGCATACAGGGCCGGGGTTTGGCCTCCGCTAGCCACGGGGGTCGCGACGTGGACGCAAGGCCCAGGTCATCGAGGAGTCATCCTGCCCCCGGCCCAGATGGCTAACCCGAAACACGCCGCGGGTCGGCGTGTCCAGCAGCGCACACGACGCGGTCTGGAAGCGTCACCTTGATGATCAACGAGGAGAACCAGAAGTTGCTGCGGATTCGGTTTCCGCACACCGTCACGAGGCGTCGCCTCCGCGGGAGACGGCTCTGGTGGCGTTCGCCGTGAACGTGAAGCAAGGGGCACCGGCTCGCTCTTCGGAGCCGGCTCGACTCTCCTCTCTTGTCCTCCGGGCGCGAGCCTTGGACCGTGCCTGGCGCCCTCGTTCCCCATTCGGCGCATCGGTACGGGTGGCGTCGTCTGACGGCTCGGTGGTGATCGGTCTGGGCGAGGACGCGCAGGACGCTCTCGAACAGGCATTGATGGCCGCTGGTTGGTCGGGCGCAGAGGTTTCCGTTCGGCGGGAGCGCCGTCGCTTCGGTCCTCGAGCGCTGTGGGAGGCGCGTGGCTGGGTGCGGTCGTTGGATCGGAAACGCTTGCTGGAGCGCCGAGGGACCATCATGGCGCTCGAATCCATCGCCAAGCTACTGGTGCAGGATGCGCTGAGCGGTGGTAGCAAGGAAGACGATGGGCGTTGAGATCGAGGGGCTGATCTGCGGGCTCTACGCGCGGAAGAGTACGGACGAGCAGATGGACTCGACGCGGGTCCAGATTCGCGAAGCCCGCCGGTACGTCGAGTCGAAGGGGGCAACGCTCGCCGACGACTGCATCTTCATCGACGATGGGGCGAGCCGCGCCGAGTTCGTGAACCGTCCACAGCTCTGGAAGATGGTCGACGCGGCGAAGGCCAAGCAGTTCTCGGTGCTCATCATCCGAGACGAGTCGCGTCTTGGCGGGGACATGCTCCGCACGGGGCTGCTCATCCAGGACCTGGTCGAGGCCGGCTGTCGCATCGTCCACTACATCTCCGACGAGGAGGTTCGCTTCGATGACTCGACCTCGCGGTTGATCACCACGCTGCGGAACTACGCCGCGGAGATCGAGCGGGAGAAGATCGCCTCCCGGACCCACGAGCATCTGGTGGGCAAGGCGCGGAAGGGCAAGTGCGCTGGCGGTCGGGTGTATGGCTACGACAACGTCCCCGTGGTGGCGAAGACCACGGACGGCGACGAGCAGCGCGTGTTCGTGGAGTACGCCATCAACGAGGAACAGGCGGCCGTGGTGCGCCGCATCTTCGAGCTGCGAGCCGAAGGCGAGGGCTACCGGGCCATCGCCCGCATCCTCAACCGGGAGAAGGTGCCGTCGCCGCGGGCAGGGAAGCGCGGTACCGGCTCCTGGGGCTACTCATCGGTCCGGGTCATCTCGCTGAACGAGCGCTACCGGGGGTTCATCCCCTACAACCGCCAGAAGAAGACCTACCGCGGGGGCACGAAGGTTCGGGTGGAGCGTCCCAAGGACGAGTGGCTCATGGTGCCTGCGCCACACCTCCAGATCGTCGACGACGAGCTTTGGGAGCGAGCTGCCGCGCGTCGCCCCCGGTCCCGAACCACGAAGAAGCGGCTCGGGCGTCCGCCCAAGTACCTGCTCTCTGGCATCCTCCGCTGTGGGCTCTGCGGCGGCCCGATGCAGATCGTGAACACCAAGCGGGGCTCGAAGAGCATCAAGGCTTACGCCTGCGCTTGGCGCCGCAATCGGGGGCCGGAGGTCTGCAAGAACCCGCGCCGCCGGCCGATGGACCTCACCGACGCGGAGGTCACCGGTCACATTCGAGAGCGACTCGAGCGCTACGACCTGGTCGACAGCCTCATGGCGATGGTCCGGCGCGAGTTGGAGGCGGCCCTTGGCCACAAGTCGGCCGAGCTGGACGAGCTGCGGGCCGAGCAGGGCAAGCTGCGCGAGGAGACCAGCCGGCTCTCGGATGCGATCGCCGCGGGCGGTTCGCTGGCGGCCCTGATCGCGGCGCTCGAGGACCGAGAGCGTCAGCTCCGGGCGGTGGACGCCAAGCTGGAGCGGCTGGGGAGCGAGGAGCCGGTGGACCTCCGCATTCGCCGTATCGAGGCTCAGATTCGGCAGCGGCTGGACGAGCTGGGCTCGGTGTTCAGCGAGAACCGTACGGCGGCTCGCCCGATCCTCGAGCAGCTCTTCCCCGAGGGCCTCATCGCCACTCCCATCGAGGTGGGGGCGAAGCGTGACAAGCGCTGGCGCATCGAGGGAGAGGCTTTGCTCAGCCTCGATGCGCCAGGGCGGGTCACTAATATGGCGTCCCCAGCGAGGTTCGAACTCGCGTTACCGGCGTGAAAGGCCGGGGTCCTGGGCCACTAGACGATGGGGA
>CAYTCZ010000158.1:0-7885 GCA_964436315.1 uncultured Gaiellales bacterium
TAGACCGTGTACGAGTGTCCGACCGTCCAGCCGATGTCCGAGGCCGCCCAGTAGACCTCGCCGGGATCGACGTCGTAGATGTTCTTCATCGACCACTTGAGCGCGACCGCGTGACCGCCGTTGTCGCGCACGATGCCCTTGGGCTTTCCGGTCGTTCCGGACGTGTAAATGATGTAAAGCGGATCCGTCGCCGCCACCGAGACGGACTCAATGGGTGCCGCTCCGGCGATAGCGTCTTCCCAGAGGATGTCTCGGCCGGGCACGAGTTCGGCCGTCTCCATCGGCCGCTGGAGAATGATGCAGCGATCGGGCTTGGCAGTCGAGTCGTCGATGGCTGCGTCGAGCAGAGGCTTGTAGGCGACGATTCGGCCGGGCTCGATGCCGCACGACGCCGAGATGATGAGCTTTGGCTTCGCATCGTCGATCCGGGTGGCCAACTCGCGCGATGCGAAGCCGCCAAAGACAACGGAATGAATAGCGCCGAGCCGGGCGCACGCCAGCATTGCCACCGCAGCCTCGGGCACCATTGGCATGTAGATGATGACCCGGTCGCCCTTCTCGATGCCCTCCCGGGCAAGTGCGCCCGCGAAGAGCGCTACCTCGTCGAGCAGCTCGCGGTACGTGAATCCCTTGATTGTCTCGGTAACCGGGGAGTCGTAGACGAGCGCAAGCTGATCTGCGCGGCCGCCTTCGACATGCCGGTCGAGGGCGTTGTAGCAGGTGTTCAACTGGCCCCCGGAGAACCAGCGGTAGAAGGGCGCGTTCGAGTCGTCGAGGACCCGGTCCCACGGGTCAAACCAGTCGATCCCGGCGGCGGCCTCACCCCAGAAGCCCTCCGGATCTTCAAGTGAACGCCTGTAGACTTCGTCGAAGCGCACCATCAGAGGGAGCAGAGCCTACTACGGGTGGGGTCAGGTCTCTGATGTTGCAGCTCGAGCTGCAACATCAGAGACCTGACCCCTTTTCAGTCCCTTTCCCGAGTTCTTGAGGATGTAGTGAATCTCGTCGGCACTCAGCCGAGTGTTGATCGCGACGAGAATCCCGCCCGAAGCCGGAACGCTGTAGCGTGTCTCGAGCATCGCCGGCGTGTTCGGCGAGAGGATCGCGACTCGATCATGCTTGGCCAGCCCGGCGTTCCGAAGGGCCGACCCGAGCCGACGTGCGCGCTCTGCGAACTCGCGGTAGGTGTAGCGCCGGTCTTCGTGGACGACCGCAACGCGCTCTGGGAAGACAGCCGCGCTGCGTTCAAAAAACGCGGTCGGGGTCAGCTCGGTTCGGCTGATCCGCTGTCCGAGGCCGCTGGCGGAGGCCATGGCATCACCATCTTAGAAGCGCGGCGACGCCGTCGTATTCGTCGAGTCGGGCAGCACCCTCTCCTTCCAGCGGTGTTACGAGCGCGTCGGTGGCAAGCGCCTGTTCGATCATGCGTTCAACGAGGCGCGGCTCGGTCACGAACTCGTCGGGATCAGCTGACGGTGCCATCGCCTCGGCGGGCGCCAGTGTGCCGTCGGGCGCGCGGAGTCCAACGTAGTCGCGCTCGTTGTCGAAGAAGAGGTGTGCCACTCGGCCTCGGGCAAGAGCGTTGAGCGTCTCCGCGAGTCCGAGTGCACCGGCTCCCCCGGCCAAGGCGGCGCTGATCGCGCTTTCGACTTGTCCCAGCTCGCGACGCTTGGCAGCCTCCGCCAGTTCGGGGAGGAGCATCGAGGCGACCTCGGTCGCCGGTTTGCCCTCGAGCGTCCGATCATCAATCACGATCTCCCAGTCGTTACCGGAGAGCTCGGAACTGAACGATTGAGTAAGCCGACTGTCGCCTGCGATTGCGAGCCGATTCCATTCGTAGGCGGTCCGAAGGCGATCGAGTTCCCGCGCTTGTTCCTCGAGGCCTTTCAGGAGCTGCCCCTCGAGGCGTCGTTCGAATCGGTCGCGCTGCGGTGCGCTCTGCTGCGCCCGACTGGGATTCGCCATCGCCGGGCCCTTCATCCTGCGCCACTCGTCTGTGTCGACGTCGAGTTCGAACGCTGCAACATCCTCCAGCACCCCGAGCCGCCAATCGAGGATATGGACGCCGGCACGGGAGATGATCGCGATGCCCGCCGGGCGCCCATCGTTGATGGCAGCAACGAGCGGACGGACGTAGGCGGCTTCCGCCAAGACGACGCGATTCGTGAGCGGGAGCTGAATCGAGACCTCGGTGACATCGTCACTCGAGAGGGGCGCGAACAGCGCCCGGCCGCGCCCCGACTCTCGCGAGTCCAGGAGGTCCCCGAGCGTGGGTTCCAGCTCCTTGATGCGTTTTGTGAGCAAGGCCCAGCGATCTCGGGGGCCCTCGGCCTTGACTCGGTCTTCCAAATCGCGAAGTTCATTCTTCGTTGAGACTGTCCAGGGTGGACGCTGCGTCGCCTTGTGCTCGGGGTCGGCGTCGACGTAGACAGACAAGACGCCGTTCTCGTCATGGAGGCGCGTCAGTTCAAGAAGATCCTCGTCGGTCAGCATGGGCCTGAACGCTAACGTCTGCAGCCCCCTTACCGCGGGAGTAGGTGCGCTCCGGTCTCGAGGCCAACCTCCGGGCTCTGCCCGAAATGTGACAGCTCGGCTATGCTCGACCCCTAGTAGGGAACTCGGGTCGGCGGAAGGCCGGGGCCGTCCTCCGACCGAACGGGAGGGAGGAAGCTGCCGTGTATCCAGCAGGCTTCGAGTACTTCGCGCCGACCGAGCTCGACGAGGCGATCTCGATCCTCGAGCGGTACGGCGACGAGGCCAAGGTTCTCGCGGGAGGTCAGAGTCTGATCCCCGTCATGAAGCTGCGATTTGCAGCTCCCCAAGCGATTGTCGACATCAATCGGATTGGCGGACTCGACACGCTTGCCGACGACGACGCGGGCATCCGCATTGGCGCTCTGATTCGGCATGCGCATTGCGAGCGATCGGAGCTCTTGCGCGGACGCTATCGCCTGCTCGGAGATGCGGCCCCGCAGATCTCGGACCCGCTCGTTCGAAATCGCGGAACGGTCTGCGGGTCGTTGGCTCACGCCGATCCCCAGGGCGACTGGGGCGCTGTCATGCTCGCGGCTGGCGCCGAGGTAGTTGCGCAGGGACCGAGCGGTCCGAGAACGATTGCAATGGACGACCTGATCGAAGGGCCGTTTACGACGAGCCTCGAGTCGAACGAGATCATTACCGAGGTTCGAGTGCCTGACCCGGGACCGAAGACGAGTGGAACGTATCTGAAACTCGAGCGGAAGATCGGCGACTACGCGACGGCTGGCGTCGCGGTTCAATTGACACTGGCAAACGGCAAAGTCGATCGAGCGGGCATCGCGCTGACCGGCGTCGGCTCGACGAACATCCGAGCCGCCGCTGCCGAGGATGAGCTCGCTGAATCCGAGCTCTCCGACGAAGCAATAAAGACCGCGGCTCAACTTGCCGCGGAAGCTGCGGACCCGACCACCGATGTTCGGGGCAGCGCCGACTACAAACGAAACGTGATCAGAGTCTTCACCGAGCGTGGACTCCGGACGGCTGCCGACGCAGCCCGGGCCGGCTAGGGAGGGGGGCGCGATGACCGAAGTAGCTCAAGAAGCCAAGACGTATCCCGTTGAGGTGACGATCAACGGCGAGAGTCGATCCGAGGCCGTGGAAGCTCGGATGTTGCTCGTGCACTTTGTCCGCGTGACACTCGGCCTCCCCGGCACGCACGTCGGCTGCGACACGACGAGCTGTGGCGCGTGCACCGTCCTCCTCGACGGCGTTCCCGTGAAGTCCTGCACGCTGTTCGCAGTGCAGGCGAATGGTTCGGAGTTGACGACCGTCGAGGGCCTCGCCACTCCGGAAGGACTTCATCCCATTCAGGAAGGTTTCCACGAGGAGCACGGCCTGCAATGCGGGTTCTGCACGCCGGGCATGATGGTCGCCGCGAGCGCTCTGCTTGCCGAGAACCCGAACCCAACCGAGCCCGAGATTCGGTGGGCGCTGTCCGGAAACCTCTGCCGATGCACCGGCTACCAGAACATCGTCAAGGCCGTGAACTACGCGGCTGCGAAACTCGCGTCGGGGGGAGGGGAGTAACGTGGCAACTCAAGAGATTCGCGGGCTCGGGCACTCCGTCAAGCGGAAGGAAGACGAGCGGTTTCTGCGCGGGCGCGGGAATTACGTCGACGACATCGAGCTGCCAGGAATGCTCCACATGGAACTCCTGCGTAGCCCATTCGCGCATGCCAAGATCAATGCCATTGACGCCTCGGCCGCCGAGGCGGTGCCCGGTGTCGTTGCGGTGATAACCGGAGAGGCGATGGCGGCCCACAACTTGGCGTGGATGCCGACTCTCTCGGGCGATACGCAGGCCGTGCTCGCTACTGACAAGGTCCGCTTCCAGGGGCAGGAGGTCGCGGCTGTCATTGCGGAGTCTCCATACATTGCGAAGGACGCGCTCGAGCTGATCAACGTCGACTACGAGCCCCTCGGAGTTGTCTCGAATCCGCACGACGCGCTCGCCGAGGGTGCGCCGCAGATTCGGGACGAGAAAGAAGGCCAGGACTCGAACCACATCTACCACTGGGAGGCGGGCGACAAGGACGCGACGGACAAGGCGTTCGCAGAGGCCGACAAGGTCATCCCGCTAGACACGCACTATCCGCGCTCACACCCGGCTCCGATCGAGACGACAGGTTGCGTAGCCGACGTCGATCTCGTCCGCGGAAAAGCGACGATCTACATGACGTCGCAGGCGCCCCACGCCCATCGGACGCTTTTCGCGCTCGTCGCAGGACTCCCTGAGCATCAAATCAGGATCGTCTCACCCGACATCGGCGGCGGTTTCGGAAACAAGGTGCCGATCTATCCGGGCTACGTCTGCGCAACAGCCGCCTCGCTCTTGATCGGGAAGCCCGTGAAGTGGATTGACGACCGGACCGGAAACCTGATCTCCACTGGCTTTGCGCGCGACTACCACATGCACGGTGAGCTGGCGGTGAAAGACGGCAAGATGACCGGGCTGCGCGTGAAGCTCCTGTCCGATCAGGGGGCCTTCTATGCGGACGCCCAGCCGTCGAAGTACCGGGCCGGGCTCTTCCACATCGTGACCGGCTCCTACGACATTCCGGCAGCGCACGTCGAAGCGGACGGCGCGTACACGAACAAGGCGCCGGGTGGGGTGGCCTATCGTTGCTCGTTTCGCGTCACTGAAGCCTCGTACATGATCGAGCGACTCGTCCAGACGGCGGCGTACGAGCTCGATCTCGACCCGGCGGAGTTCCGCCGCGAGAACTTCGTGAAGCCGGAGCAATTCCCGTACGAGTCAGCGACCGGTTTCGTCTACGACTCGGGGAACTACCATGCCGCTCTCGATCAGGCGCTCGAGAAACTTGGCTACGCGGACCTGCTCAAGGAGCAGGAGGCAGCGCGCGCTGAGGGCAGGCTTCTCGGAATTGGTCTCGCGTGTTTCACCGAAGTCGTCGGCGCCGGCCCGGGGAAGCAGTACGACATCGCGGGTCTTCGCATGTTCGATTCAGCCGAGCTGCGGGTGCATCCGACTGGCAAGGCGATCCTGAAGCTCGGAACCAAAACCCAGGGACAGGGCCACGAGACGACCTACGGCCAGATTGTGGCCGAGGAGCTTGGAATTCCGACTGAAGACATCGACGTCGTCGAGGGCGATACCGACAATACGCCCTATGGCCTCGGGACGTACGCGAGCCGCTCGACGCCGACAAGCGGTGCGGCGACGGCCGTCATCTCGAGACAGCTCCGCGAGAAGGCCAAGAAGATCGCGGCGCACCTGCTGGAAGTCTCGGAAGACGATCTCGAGTGGGAGAAGGGCAGTTTCTCCGTCAAGGGGACTCCGGATCGCTCGGTCACTATCCAGGATGTCGCGTTCGCCGCTTATACGAATCTCCCCGACGGGATGGAGGCAGGCCTCGAAGGGGTCCATTACTACGACCCGCCGAACCTCACCTTCCCGTTCGGGACGTACGCCGTTGTCGTCGAGGTGGATCGCGGGACGGGGGAGTGGACGACCCGGCGGGTTGTCGCCGTCGATGATTGCGGCGTTCGGATCAACCCGATGATCGTCGAAGGCCAGATCATGGGCGGGCTAGCCGAAGGGTTCGCGACAGCAGCGATGCAGCAGATCACGTTCGATGAGGACGGAAACTGCATCGGCTCGTCATTTATGGACTATCTCCTGCCGACCTCGTGGGAGACGCCCTCGTTCGAGCTTGGCGAGACGGTAACGCCTTCGCCCCATCACCCATTCGGCGCCAAGGGTGTCGGGGAGTCAGCGACTGTCGGCTCGCCTGCTGCCTACGTCAACGCGGTCGTCGATGCGCTCGCGCACGCCGGCGTTCGGAATCTCGAAATGCCGGTGACCCCGGCTCGTGTTTGGGAGGCACTCCAGGAGGTCGGACTCGCCGAGTAGACGGGAAGATGTTCTAATCGAGGCCGGCCGGCGCTCAGCGGCCGGCGAGGCGTTCGTGCTTGCAACGGTCGTAAAAGTTGTTCGACCGGCCTCGACGCGCCGCGGAGATCGGGCGCTGATCACGCCGAATGGCGAAGTCAGCGGCTGGGTTGGCGGAGCATGCTCGGAGCCGATCGTGATTCGGGAAGCGCTCCGAGCTCTTGCCGACGGCGAGGCGCGTCTCGTCTCGATCGGGCCGCCCGGCCGCGACCGAGAGTCCGATCCCGGAGTCATCATCGCCGAGTCGAGTTGTGCGTCGGAAGGAATTGTTGACGTGTTGATCGAACCGCAGCATCCGAAGCCGGTTCTCGCTGTCGTCGGCGAAAGCCCCGCAGCGCGAACCCTTGCCGAACTCGCAGGCGTGATTGGTTGGCGTGTGTCGTCTGAGCTGTCGGAGAGCGCCGATGCGGTGGTCGTTGCCGCGATGGGTCGCGGGGATGAGGGCCTGCTCGAATCAGCGCTTGCGCGTGGAATCGACTACATCGGACTTGTCGCGAGCAGTAAGCGCGCCTCTGCTGTGCTCGACTCACTGAGGGAACGTGGGCTGGACGAGGAGACGCTCGCGAGAATTCGAAGCCCGGCCGGCCTCGATCTCGGTTCGACCACACAGGAGGAGATCTCGGTCGCGATTCTCGCCGAACTCGTCGCTTGGCGTCACACGCGGACGCTCGACCTCGAAGAGCCTCTCGAAGCAACCGATCCGGTCTGCGGCATGACTGTTTCGGTTGGGATTGCCGCGGAGAAGGCCGCGCACGCCGGGGTGACGTACTACTTCTGCTGTCCGTCGTGCCGAGCGCGCTTCGAGGAAAGCCCGGCGGAGTACGTGACCACGTAACTGGCACGTGGCGGCTGAGCATCGGGGTTTTGGGGGTGCTCGTTCTTCGTCAGTCTCACACGACGACTGGAATCGCCGTTACCTGGAGCGTGGTGACCAGTCGGTGTGGGGGCGAGTGCCGAACCGTTTTCTCGTTCGTGAGGTCGAGAAGCTTAACCCGGGCCGCGCGCTCGATCTCGCCTGCGGCCCGGGAAGAAACGCCGTCTGGCTCGCAGAGCGCGGCTGGCAAGTCACAGCCGTCGACTTCTCCGAAGTGGCGCTGGCTTCTGCAAGGCGCCTCGCGCGGGCACGAGGCGTTCAGGTCGAGTGGGTGCTCGCCGACGTACTGGACCTCCAACCGGAGGCGGAGGCTTACGACTTGGTCGCGGTCTTGTACCTCCAGCTTCCCACGCGTGAGCGACGCCACGTGCTCACGATGGCACGTGATTCGGTTGCTCGGGACGGCACGCTCCTCGTCGTCGCGCACGACCTCCTCAATCTGACGCAGGGTTCCGGCGGCCCGAGCAACCCCGCCGTTCTGTACACGCCAGCCGAACTAGCCGATGACATTCGCCCTCTCGTGGTCGAGCGGGCGGAGAGGGTCTTTCGGCCGGTGGGCG
>CAYTCZ010000159.1:0-7784 GCA_964436315.1 uncultured Gaiellales bacterium
ATTCTTGCCTGGCTTCGAAAGCAAGAGAACGAGCTGTGCGATCTACTCGAGAGGCTTGCGGAAGCGGAATCCCCCTCCCTCGAGCCCTCGTCCCAGGAGGCGGTCTTTTCAGTTCTCGCCCGAGAACTAGCCGACCTCGAGTTCTCTGTTCGGAGCATTCGGGGATTCGAGGTGGGCAATCATCTCTATGCAAGACCGAAGCGCCGTCGGCGCGGCGGTTCTCACCAGGTTGTCGTCGGTCACATGGACACGGTCTGGCCTCGCGGGACACTCGCCGCGATGCCCGTCCGACGGGACGGTGAGATCCTCTCTGGCCCCGGAGTCTTCGACATGAAGGCGGGGCTCGCACAGATGGTGTTTTCCCTTCGGGCCCTCGCAGAGCACGATCTCGATCCCGCAGCTGATCCGGTCGTTCTCGTGACCAGTGACGAGGAGATTGGCAGTATCGAGTCCGGCGCCTACGTGCACCGACTGGCCCGATCCGCCGCACGAGCCTTCGTTCTGGAGCCGGCTGCGGGAGCACAAGGGAAGCTCAAGATCGCGCGCAAAGGTGCCGGCATGTTTCGCGTCACCGTGACCGGAACCCCTGCTCACGCCGGCCTTGGTCCAGATCGTGGCGCGAGTGCGATCCTCGAGCTTTCTCATCAGATCCAGCGCCTGTTTGCACTCAACGACGGAGCTCGCGGGATTACCGTCAATGTCGGGAACATCGATGGTGGTTTGCGTCCGAACGTCGTAGCCCCTAAAGCGTCGGCGCTCGTAGACGCTCGCGTACCCACGGTGAAGGATGCGGAAGACGTCGAGACGGCGATTCACGGTCTCGAGCCCGTCGGTGAGGGTGTCAGTATCAAGGTCGAAGGATCCTTCGGCCGCCCGCCGATGGAGGCGACCGGCCGAAATCGGGCCCTGTTCGAGCGCGCTCAGAAGCTCGCGGAAGCGCTCGGCTTCGAGGTCGAGAAGACGGCTGTCGGCGGGGCCTCGGACGGAAACACCACCAGCCTCTACACGGCGACGCTCGACGGTCTCGGCGCGGTCGGGGCGGGCGCGCATGCCCATGACGAGCACGTCGTGATCTCGAGCTTGCCGGAGCGGGCCGCGCTGCTCGCCCTCTTGCTCATACAGCCGATTTCGGACGATGACTGACCACGATCTGCCGACTCTTGCCGGACTCCCATCCCGGCAGGGTGCGACCGTCTTCGGAAGCGTCACACGTACGACGGACTTCCGAACCAGTTCGTATGGAGTGGCGTTACGCGGTCGCGACGAGTGGGGGACCGGTGACTATGTCGCCGGCGAGGTAATCGGTCGCGGCGGACTCCCCTGGGAGGTCGAGACTCAGACCGGCCGCATCGTCGAGGTCATCGAGGGGGACATTCTCGTTGGCGCATTCGGAAGACGCGCGGCAACGCTCGAAGCAGTCGGGGACTGGCGAGAGATAGGCGATGACCTTCGGATGCATGGGCTTACCCGTGCTGGCGTCTTTGGCTTCTGTACTTCGAGTTCGATTCAGGCACGCCCGTACCTTGTCCCGCTTCGCTATCGCGGGCATGTGGTTTCGGACGGCAGAAAAGTCACCATGCGCGACTTCAGTCTTCCCGACTCCACGGCGGAGCTCGACATTCCGGTGGTGCTTCTTGTCGGCACGAGCATGAATGCCGGGAAGACGACAGCCGCGAAGGCAGTGATTCGTGCGCTGAGACGGAAAGGCCTTCGTGTCGGTGCGGCCAAGCTAACGGGCGTCGGTCGCTACCGAGACATCCTCATGATGCGAGATGCGGGCGCGGAGTTCATCGTCGATTTCGTGGACGCCGGATTACCGTCGACGATCTGCGCAGCCGCTGAGTTTCGAGACGCTTTACAGCGTCTGCTTGCAGCAATCGCGGGCGCCGACTTGGACGTACTCGTCGCCGAGGCCGGCGCGTCGCCGCTGGAGCCGTATAACGGCGAACTGGCCATCGAGGCTTTGCGCGACCACGTTTCCTTGACGCTCCTGTGCGCCTCAGATCCCTATGCGGTCCTCGGCGTGATGAAAGCCTTCGGCCTGACGCCCGATTTGGTCGCCGGGCGGGCCACGAGCACGGAGGCAGGGGTAGCGCTCATCGAGAAACTGTGCGGTGTGTTCGCACTCAATCTCCTCGAGCCAGGGGCTCATCCTGAGCTGGCTGAGCTGCTGTCGGAGAAGCTCGACTCGGCCCGTGCTCGCGGCTAGCTCAGCTAGTCGCCACGGGAAAAAATACTCTTGATGCGCCCCCAGAGGACGGTGAAGAAGAGCGAGCCGCCCTTGATTGGCTGTGCTTCGGGCGGGGCGCCGGTTGTCGCAGCTTCTGCACTGGCTTCACCGTTGCCGTCGTCGTCGGCGGACTCCTCGGGCTGACTGAAGCGCTGCTCCAGACACTCCGCCATGTCCCCGATCATCTTTTTCGCCACATCCTCGACCACACCGCGCCCCATCTGAGCCGCTCGACCGGTGAGATCGACGTCTGCAACGGCCTCGACGTCGGACGCCGAATTCTGGCCGCTCACCGTCATCGTGATGGTCGCCTTCGCGCTTCCCTGACCGCGGGCCTCCCGCGCTTCGCCGACGAGGACGGCGCGCATTGCCGCGTCATCCTGCTCAGCGATTTGAACAGTCCCGTCGTAGACGAACTTCATCGGCCCGAGCTTCACGGTCACCTTCACGGCCCTTGCACCGTCGTCCTTCTCCTCACCGAGTTCGGCTCCCGGCATACACGGAGTGACTTTCTCCAGGTCGAGGAGTAGCTGATACGTCTCCTCCGGTGGGAGTGCGATTGAAAATTCGTTTGTGATCTGCACCTACGCCCTCCTCTTTTCCGGCGAATATATCGACGAGCCGCCGAGGGCGGTCAGGAACAGCGCTCAGAATCCGGGCACATGGCGAGAACGGTCACACTGCGCTCGGGAGTGAGCTCGATCAGGACCGAGGCCGCGTTGTTCTCGTAGTCTTCCTCGCGCAGTCCGCGATTCGGATTCACCCGGTGAACGAGGACGTAGCGACCCGGGGGAACCCTGGTGACGTCGACGAACTGTCCTTCGAGAGCCGGGACATAGTCATCGCCGTAGCCAACCGAGATCCCGACCTCGATGCTCGCTAGCTCCGGCTCGTCGAAGCCGCAGTTTCCGTCGTACTGTGGACTTCCCGGCTCGCCGGGCAGATCGAGTCCCGAGGTCTCATAGCGGTCGCCGAGGCAGAATCCGGTTTTCTCGCTCGGGCCGACCAGGCTGAAGTCGCCTGCCTCGCGAAGTTCATAGACCTCGAAACCCTGCAGGTGCCAGTGCTCGTGGAATCGGGTTTGTTCGTACAGCATGATCTCATCCGTCGCGACCGTCTCGGTCGATCCGTCGCTCCTCTCGATGACCTGAGCGACCGTCATGGCATCGTCGCCGTTTGCGCGTTCTCCGGTGAGGGCGATCGGCCCGTCGCCGACGTTGTCGACAGCCGATCGGAAGACGAGCAACAGTCGGCTTCCCCGTCCACTGATCGATAGCTCATCAGGCGCTGCTTGATCGAGGTCTGGGAGCAGCTCTCGACTCTCACTACCGCAACCGACCAGACCCACGCCGCCGACGGCTGCAACTGCAAGCACAGCCAGTGCGGGCGCGAGCGATCGCATTCCACAGCCAGAATAGAGTTCAGACGTGGCACCGAAGACGCTGACCGGCGCGGAGCTCGACCTCAGCGACGGCCCTGCTCGGGAGGCCGACCTCTTCCTAGTCGACGGAAACAATCTCGCTTACCGAGCGTTCTTCGCGCTGCCGGAGGAGCTCGCGACGTCGGAGGGATTTCCGACGAACGCGCTCCTCGGCTTCACGAACATGCTCTTCAAGCTCCTTACGGACTACCGGCCCCGCGGCGTCGCGGTTGCTTGGGACACGCGTCCCGTTCACCGCACTGAGATCAGCGAGGAATACAAGGCCGAGCGCCGTCCTATGCCGGATCTCCTCCGCGAGCAGTTCCCGCACTTCCGACCGATCGTCGAGGCGTTCGGCTACGTGAATCTCGAGCACGAAGGTTGGGAGGCCGACGACGTCATCGCGACGCTGGCTACCAGGGCAGACGAAGCCGCCGTAAAGACCTGCGTCGTCTCCACCGATCGTGACGCGTTCCAACTCTGCTCCGAGAACGTCTGCTTGATGATGACGCCTCGTGGCGTCGCGGACGTCCACGTCTATACCCCTGAGCGAGTCTTCGCTCGCTATGGCGTGACGCCGCTCCAGGTGCCCGATTTCATTGGCCTCAAAGGCGACGCATCGGACTCGATCGAAGGCGTACCCGGGATCGGTGACAAGACGGCCGGCCAGCTCATCTCCCAGTTCGGGTCGCTCGAACACGTTCTCGACAACCTCGACCAGGTATCTGGCAAGAAGCGCCGCGAGACCCTAGCCGAGTACGCTGATCAGGCGCGTCAGTCGAAGGAGCTCGCCACGATGCGCCGCGACCTTCCGCTCGACACCGATCCGTCCGGGCTCGTACTTTCGCCCCCCGACCGATCTCGTCTCAAGGAGATGTTTCGGCGCTACGAGTTTCGTAACCTGCTCCAGCGGGTCGACGTGATCGATGAAGCTCTTCCGGCGGCCCCAGTCGCCGCCGAGGAGATCGCAGTCGAATGGCGCGAGGCCGGAGACAAGGCCATTCGGGGAAGAGCGGCTATCGCAGCCGACGGTGGCCGATTTGCCCTCGCCCAGCAGGGAGCGCCGGTGCTCGTCGGTGACTGGGAGCGGGATCTCGCCTCACGACTCAAGAAGGCATCACTCGTTGCCCACGACTTCAAGGCTCTCCCGCGCGAGCTCCTGCACGCCGACCTTGAAGCGACCGATGACACGATGCTAATGGCTTATCTCATCGAGCCCGGCCGGAGCGAGTACGTCCTCGATGAGCTCGCGAGTGAATACGGAATCGAGCCCGATCCCAATCCACCCGTGGATGAGGAGACCGAGGCGCTGGTTCGACACGCCGCCTCCATTCTCCAACTCGCTGATCGACTCGTCGCACGGATAGAGGAATGGGGTCTTGGGCGGCTCTATCGCGAGATCGAACTTCCCCTCACAGCGGTTCTCGCGGCGATGGAGGAGGCCGGGGTTCGAATCGATACCTACCGCATGGGCGAGATCACGGCTCGGTTGGCCGATCGCATTGAGGAGCTCGAGGCGAGGGCGCACGAACTCGCCGGCGGAGAATTCCTCCTCGGCTCGACCCCGCAGGTCGCCGAAATCCTCTTTGAGAAGCTCGGTCTCACTCCGGGCCGAAAGGGGAAGACAGGCTATTCGACCGATGCGAGGGTCTTGCGATCGATCCGAGCTGAGCATGAGATTGTTCCTCTGATCGAGGAGTGGCGGGAGTACTCGAAGCTGCTCAACACCTACCTGGGGCCGCTGCCTGACCTCATCTCGCCCGACGATGGTCGGCTTCATACGCACTTCAACCAGACCGTTGCATCGACAGGGCGGCTCTCAACATCAAATCCGAATCTGCAATCCATTCCGATCCGGACCGAGCTCGGTCGAGAAATTCGCAGCGCGTTTGTCGCCGAGCCAGGTCACCGGCTCATGTCGGCCGACTACAGCCAGGTCGAGCTTCGCATTCTCGCGCACGTCTCTGGCGAACCCAAGCTTCGAGAAGCGTTCTCCCGCGGTGACGACATTCACGCGGCGACGGCGGCGGAGATTCTCGGCAAAGAACAGTCCGCCCTGACAAAGGACGAGCGCAACCGTGCGAAGGCGGTGAACTTCGGAATCATCTACGGCATCTCGTCCTTCGGCCTCTCCGAGCAGCTCGAGATCTCGAGGGAGGAGGCGGCAGAGTACATCGACGCCTACCTCGCCCGCTTCCCGCTCGTTCAAGACTTCATTCAGCGGACGATTGAGCGGGCCGAGCGCGAGGGCTACGTGTCGACGCTGCTCGGCAGGCGTAGACCGATTCCCGAGCTGCGCGCATCCCAGCGACAGACACGATCGCTTGGTGAGCGCCTTGCCGTGAACTCGATCATGCAGGGAACGGCGGCCGACATCATCAAGAAAGCGATGGTTGCGGTCCGTCGACGCCTGCGAGACGAGGGGCGCGGTGCCCGGTTGGTTCTCCAGGTTCACGACGAGCTCCTGCTCGAAGTGCCCGAACCGGAGGTCTCCGCGGTGCGCGATCTCTTGCGCGAGGAGATGTGCGGTGCCTATCCGCTGGATCCACCGCTGGCAGTCGACATCGGCGTCGGCGATGACTGGACTGAGGCCAAGGAGTAGACGCCCGTAAAGAGCAGGGCCGCGTTTTTCCAGTGATTGCGCGGTTTGGGGAGCTATAATGCCCCCTCCTGCATGGCAAACGACACGGCGACCGACTCAGATACGACATCACAAGAAGACGGCGTCTGGACTCGCGGTCCGGACGGGGAGCTGATTCCCGACTACGAATCGACCTTCCCGATCATCAACGAAGGTGAGGTCGTACGCGGAACTGTCGTCCGAGTCGACAAGGATGAAGTCCTCGTCGACATCGGCTACAAGTCGGAGGGTGTCATTCCGGTGGCCGAGCTCTCGATTCGCCGCGCCGTCAATCCCGAAGACGAGGTTGGCCTTGGCGATGAGATCGATGCGCTCGTCCTGACCAAGGAAGACGCCGAAGGCCGGCTAATTCTCTCGAAGAAGCGCGCACGCTTCGAACTCGCGTGGAAGCGGATCGAGAACGCCGCTGAGAGCGGGGAGCCTGTCGAGGGGACGGTCATCGAGGTCGTGAAGGGTGGCCTCATCCTCGATCTCGGCGTACGCGGGTTTCTCCCAGCCTCCCTGGTCGACATTCGGCGGGTTCAGGATCTCGACGATTTCCTCGGCACGCAGCTGCGCTGCAAGGTGATCGAGCTCAATCGCAGCCGGAACAACGTCGTCCTTTCCCGTCGGGCCGTGCTCGAGGAAGAGCGAAAGGAGATGCGCCAGGCGATCCTTGATCGACTCTCGCCCGGTGACGTCGTGACTGGGACGATCTCGAACCTGGTCGACTTCGGGGCGTTTGTCGACCTCGACGGGATCGACGGCCTGATCCATATCTCTGAGCTATCGTGGAGTCACGTCAATCATCCATCCGAGCTGCTCGAGATCGGACAGGAAGTCAACGTCAAGGTTCTCGATATCGATCGCGAGCGGCAGCGAATCTCCCTCGGGCTGAAGCAAACGCAGACCGATCCTTGGCAGCAGGTCATCGAGACCTACGACAACGGCGATGTCGTCGACGGAAAAGTGACGAAGGTCGTCACTTTTGGCGCGTTCGTGGAGATCCTGCCGGGCGTCGAAGGCCTTGTGCATATCTCCGAGCTCGCCCCCTATCACGTCGACAATCCGCGCGAGATCGTCGGTCAGGGCGAAGATGTTCGAGTGAAGATCATCGAGGTTGATGCCGATCGCCGTCGGCTGTCGCTCTCGCTGAAGCGCGTTGACGAGCAGGGTGGCTCGCGTCCGCCGATCGTCGATGCCCCAGAGCTTGGTCTCTCGGAGGAGGTCTTTGTCGAAGGCCAGGACACCGAGGCAGTCGGTATGGATGAGCCGGGTCCTGAGGAGATTGTCGCTGAGCCGCCTGCTTCGGGCGATCTCGAGGACTCTGTCACGGAGGCGCCGGCTGATGCCGCAACGGACCTCGTGGAGGGTGTCGTCGAGGAAGTGGTCGAAGAGGTAGTCGAGTCGGAGCCGGAAGCCGAAGAGGTCGTGTCGAGCTCTGACGAATCCGTGGTCGAGGCTGCGGACCCGAGCGCCGAGGTCGGCGACGAAGAAACGGCTCAAGAGGACCA
>CAYTCZ010000160.1:0-7776 GCA_964436315.1 uncultured Gaiellales bacterium
CCAGCAGAAGAACTCCGCCAACGACGTACGCGATGTTTTGACCGGATACCGCGAGAAGGTGATAGAGGCCAGACGCGCGAAAGCGGTCTGCGAGCTCGGTGTCGAGCCCTTCGTCCTCGCCGAGCACGACTCCGGCGATCACAGCTCGTCGCTCCCCGAACACAGCGGGAGCCATCGTTTCGGCAATACGGTGACGGACCCGATCCGCGATGCCCCCGAGTCCCCCGCGACGGCCGATCACGCGGAAGTCGCTGGCACGGAGAACCGTATGTGCTCCCTGCCGCCGAAGCCAAGCCGCCTCGTTGAAACCACCTGTGCTGGGCCCGCGCGGACTCGTCACCCGCACGACAAGCTCGAGAACAGCGCCCTGGGGAGGCGCGCGCCCGGGCGGAAGTTTGAGTAACGCACGCTCTGAAATCCTCGCCCGGTCGAAGCTCCGAACCCGGACCGGTACACGGGTTGAAAAAGCCCCCAGTCGAGCCGGCCCCGTGACTTCGACCTGTGCCAGCGCGGTCTCTCCGATGTGGGCGCGAAGTCGACTATCATCGAGCCGCTCGAGCCGAAATCCGCCCCACCACCAGCCGACCAGGAAGAGGGCAAGCCCGAGGAGAACGATGCGATGCCGCGTGGACAGGAGCGAGGCAATCGCGAGCAGGACCCCGAGAAGTCCGATAGCGGGCCGCTCGTACCTCGCAGCAACTGCCAGCCCGAGACCAGCACAGAAGCACGACACGAGAACATGAGGGGCGGGAAGCGGAACCGATGTCTTCAGAGTTGCACGTGCTCCCGGAGTTGCTCGAGGCGAGCAGGCCCGATGCCCGGGACCGCGTCGAGCTCATCGACCGAGGTGAAACCGCCGCGCTCGTCGCGATAATCCAGGATCTTCTGAGCGGTGACCGGGCCGATGCCCGGCAACGTCTCGAGTTCAGCCAGGGTTGCCGAGTTGAGCCGAACGAGCTCAGAGATGCCGGTCTCCGAGTCCGCTTGCATCGTCGGAGCCCCCACTTCGTCGTTTGCCGCGATCACGATCTGTTGCCCGTCGCCGACCGGGGCCGCGAGATTCACGTGCGCGAGTGCAGCGTCCTCGGTTGGCCCGCCCGCCTGCTCAATCGCATCGTCGACTCGGCTTCCTTCAGGAAGCTCGTACAAGCCGGGACGCGCTACGGCACCAACGACGTGCACCATCACGGAGCGGGCAGGCGTCTCCTCTGCCGCGAATTCGACTGTCGCAGCGCTTGAATCGTCGGGCGACGCGCCGTCCGCGTGAGGCGTCAGGGTCGGGCCACCTCCACCACCGAGCACGTAGCGTCCGCCGACCACCAGCACAAGCAGGACCGCCAGGACGTACGCGAGCGCACGCCCGCGTGAGATCTCAGGCATCTGCATTCACAAACTGTGCGTGGCCACGACGCACAGAGAGCCACGCAATGTGTCGTGTTCGTGCCGCTTCCCGACTAGATAGAGGCGCCGAGGCTAAACGACGAGGTTCACGAGCTTGCCGGGAACGACGATCGTTTTCTTGATCTCTTTCTCGTCGAGATGGGAGGCGACGCGAGGGAGCTCGCGCGCTTTCGAGACGAGCTCGTCCTCGGGGAGGTCGACCGGTACGTCGACCCGACCCCGGACCCTACCGTTGACCTGAACGACCAGGGTGAAGGTGTCTCGCTCGAGAAAGGCTGGATCCGCCTCCGGCCATGGATGCTCCCAAAGCCGGTCGTACCCGAGGCGCTCCCAGAGCTCCTCGGCGATGTGTGGCGCGTAGGGCTGAACCAGGCTCACTGCGGTCTCTGTCGCAAACCGTACCGCCGCTTCCATTTCCGGCTCGTCCTTCACCTTGTAGATCTCGTTGACGAGCTCGAAGAGGGCGGCAATCGGCGTGTGGAACTGAAAGCGTCGTTCGATGTCGTCGGTCACCCTCGCGATCGCCTCGTGAGACTTCCGCAGCAGCTTGGTCTGAGCGGCGTCAGCCTGCTCCAGAGGCGCCGGCCCACACTCGGCTACCTCGAGCCCGAGTCGCCACAGCCGATTGAGCAACCGCGAGGTGCCCTCGACGCCGGTGTCGTGCCACTCCATGTCCTCGTCGGCGGGCCCCATATAGAGGATGTAGAGGCGAACCGCGTCGGCCCCGTACCTGTCGACCATTTGGTCAGGAACGACGACGTTGCCCTTCGACTTGGACATTTTGGCGCCCAGGTAGTGGATCATCCCTTGGTTGAAGAGGCGCGCGAAGGGTTCGCGGAAACCGACGTAGCCCAGGTCGTTGAGGACCTTGATGAAGAAACGCGAGTAGAGGAGATGAAGGACCGCGTGCTCGATGCCGCCGATGTACTGGTTGACCGGGAGCCAGTAGTCCGCGATCTCGCGGTCCCAGGGCGCGTCCTCGTTATGCGGGTCCGCGTACCGGATGTAGTACCAGGACGAATCGACGAAGGTGTCCATCGTGTCCGTCTCGCGCGTTGCCTCCTCGCCGCATTCTGGGCAGGTCGCAACGAGCCATTCCTCGGCCGCTGCGAGCGGCGAGCGGCCCCGTGGCACGTAATCCTCGACATCCGGGAGCAGCACCGGGAGCTCTTCGTCGGGCACCGCGCGCATGCCGCACTTCCCGCAGTAGACAATCGGGATCGGGCAACCCCAGTACCGCTGGCGGGACAGAAGCCAGTCACGGAGGCGGTACCCGATCGCAAACCGCCCGAGTTCCTGTTCGCTTAGCCATTCGACGATCGCCTTGATTCCGTCAGGACTCGAGAGGCCCGAGAACTCGCCGGAGTTGGCTAGGACGACGTCTTCCGATTTCTCAACGAACGGCAGCTCGAGTTCCGCTTCCTCGCCGGGCACGATGACGGTGCGGATCTCGAGACCGAATTTCTTCGCAAACTCGAAATCGCGCTCGTCGTGTGCGGGGACGGCCATGATCGCGCCGGTCCCGTATTCCATGAGCACGTAGTCCGCAACCCAGATCGGGATCTGTTCGCCGTTGACCGGATTCGTGATTGTCCTGCCGGTGAACACACCGGTCTTCTCCGCGGTCGGATCTGCCCGATCGATCGCCGAGACGGCGGCGGCGTGGCTGGCGTAGTCGAGGACCTCTTGCTCGTGAGGTGTGCCGGCCACCAGCGTCGCGATGAGCTCGTGCTCGGGAGCGAGCACGAAGAACGTCGCGCCGAAGAGTGTGTCCGGACGCGTCGTGAACACCGGAATGTCGATGCTGAGGTCTTCGATGCGAAATACGACCTCCGCGCCTTCGGAGCGGCCGATCCAGTTGCGCTGCATCGCGAGCACACGCTCTGGCCACCGCTCGAGGAGGGACATTTCGTCCAGCAAGTCGTCGGCATAGTCGGTGATCTTGAAGAACCACTGCTCAAGATTCTTTGCGACGACCTCCGCTCCGCACCGCTCGCAGTGCCCGTCGATGACCTGCTCGTTCGCGAGCACAGTCTGGTCGTTCGGACACCACTTGACCGGCGCCTCGCGCCGGTATGCGAGGCCCGCCTCGAAGAAGCGGAGGAAGAGCCACTGAGTCCAGCGGTAGTACTCGGGCGCGTGTGAGGAGATCTCGCGCGACCAGTCGATCGCCCAGCCCATCCGCTTTGCCTGCTCCCGAATCGCGTCGATGTTGCGTTCGGTGATCAGTCGAGGATGTCCACCCTCCCGTATCGCCGCATTCTCAGCCGGGAGGCCGAACGCGTCGTAGCCCATCGCGCGCAACACCGTGAGGCCCTTGCGGCGGCGGACATGTGTGAGCACGTCGCCCATCGTGTAGTTCAGGACGTGGCCCATATGAAGTTCGCCCGACGGATACGGCAGCATCTCGAGCAGGTACGTGTGCTCCGTCGCATCCGTGATCGGATCGGTGGGCCCCGGGGTCACGAAGGCGGCCTCTGCGTCCCAGATCTCTTGCCACTTGCGCTCGACGGCCTCGGGCTCGTACCGCTCCATGGATCCGTGTTGTACACGACGCACCGGATCCGCGCCGGGCACCGCTGGCCGGACGACCGCGGTTCTCATCCCGTCACGCGCGCCCCGTTAGGATCTAGCGCCCGATGGGACGCGAACTCGACCCCGTGTTCGAGCCTTCCGGAATCCTGACGAACCTCAGGATTCCCCTCCTGTTCGGCGAGGACGTCGAACGCTTCTGGCCAGGCGGACTCGTCCAAGCCGTCAGGCCGATCACGCTCCGGCTTGCTCCCGCGTACGGGTATGGGCTAACTCGCGTCCCGGTCTCTGGCGGCGCTGTGGTCGCCGCCAACCATCTCTCAGCAATCGACCCACCCCTCATCGGGTCCCTCAGTCCTCGCGCGATCTACTACATGGCGAAGGTCGAGCTCCTGTCGATCCCGATCGTCGGCGAAGGGCTCATGTGGACAGGGGCCTTTCCGGTTCGGCGCGGCGAAGGAGACCGGGAGGCGCTCCGCTGGGCCCGGAAGCTTGCGCGCGAAGAACACGTCGTCGGCATGTTCCTTGAAGGGACTCGCCAACGATTCGGGTATCCCGGAACACCCCACCCCGGCGCTTTCATGATCGCAATGGCGGAGGGC
Source organism: uncultured Gaiellales bacterium (assembly GCA_964436315.1). Taxonomy (GTDB): domain Bacteria; phylum Actinomycetota; class Thermoleophilia; order Gaiellales; family Gaiellaceae; genus CAYTCZ01. The sequence continues at coordinate 4,536 of CAYTCZ010000160.1, forward strand.
GTCCCGATCATCCCGTGCGGTGTGTATTCCTTTGGCTGGAATCGGAAGAACCGCTCTCGGTGCTGCGTGGCCTGGGGGCATCCGATCGATCTGTCGGAGTTTCCGCGGAAGAGCAAGGGCTACCAAGAGGCCGGTGAACTCGTCGGAGCTGAAGTGCACCGGCTGTGGCGCCTCGCCGCCGAGGCGATCGTCGCCGGGTATCCGGAGACCCTTCCGGATGGGAGCGTTCGCAGCGGACCTCCGCCGGTATCGGTCATCAGGGAGCGACGGTGGCCCGCGGAGTACGACTGGATCATCGAGCAGGAGTCTCGGCAGCCAGGTTGATAACGGGGCTGGCGCCGCGGCATTCTTTTGCTGTGCACCTCTATCGGACGCTTGGTCTCTACCTTCTTCGACCCGGCCTCAAGATCATGTATCGCGTCGAAGTCTCCGGGAGCGAGCGGATCCCATCGGCCGGGCCCTGCGTCGTCGCCTCCAACCATGAGTCAACGGTTGACCCGTTCATCATGGGGCTGGTCACCGGCCGCGTTGTCCATTGGCTGGCGAAGTCAGAGCTCTGGGAGAACAGCTTCGCAGCGAGAATCGTCGACGGTTTCGGCGCAATTCGCGTCGATCGAGGGCGCGGCGACCGGCACGCGTACGAGGAGGCCTTGAGGCTCCTCAAGGAGGGTCGTGTCGTCGGTGTTTTCCCGCAGGGGACCTGCCTGCCGATCCGTGGGCGACCCTACTATCGGACGACCGCGAAGCTCGCCCTGGCGACCGGGGCACCCCTCGTACCGGTCGGCCTCGTCGGGACTGAGCGAGTTCTGCGTCCCTACCGGACAAAGCTCGGGCTTCCGAAGGTCCGCATCATCGTCGGCAGCCCACTCCGAATCGACCGACAGAAACCGACGATGGTCGCCGCGCGGTTACTGACGGACCGCCTCGAAGCGGCGATCACGGAACTCTGCCGCCCGTACGGCGAGCCCCGGCACCTCTGGCTCGACCCGGCGAGATCGATCGCTCAGCCGGCAGCGATCGCCGCTTCGTATACCGAGATGAATCGCGTCGCGAGCGCCAGCCACGAGTAGTTCCCGCGGATCTGTTCCTGGGCGTTCTCGGCTCGGAGGCGTCGTTCTTCCTCGTCGTTCACGGCTTCTACGATCGCGTCGGCGAGCGAGACTTCATCGTCAGGTTCGACAAGCCAGCCGTTCGGAGCTCCGGAAATCGTATTGACGAAGGAAAGCGGCCCGCCGGTACTCGTCGTTATCACGGGGAGCCCGGTCGACATCGCTTCGAGAAACACCTGACCAAACGGCTCGTTCACCGAGGGGGCTACGAAGACGTCCGCAATTGAGAGTCCCTGGGGAAGCTCCTCGTGGCCTCGCCAGCCGCTGAAGAACACGCCTTCAACCCCCTCCTGGAGCGCGACCGTGTGCGGATGTTCGCCAACCCACTCGCCGGGCGAGCCGCCCCAGACGAAAAGGGGGGCGGGCACACGCAAGCGCGGGCGCGCGAGCGCGTAGGCCCGGATCAAGAGCGGAACACGCTTGAAGCCGAGGAACCGCCCGACGAACATGAGGACGGGCAGAGGCTCGCCGTTGGCGCTGAAGAAGGCGTCGAGCGCGTCCGGCGGATACGAGATGCCTCCGGGCCCGCCGCCCTCGTCCCATCCGAGCGGGTGGTCGACGAGCCAGTGGTGTAGGAGAGCTCGTCGCCTGTCGACAGTGACATCGGACGGGGCGAAGAGCTCGGTATCGACCCCGTTCGACAGAACGTCGATGATGTCGCCAGAGACCCCAAGGAGCCGAACCGTCTCGGATGCATCGTGTGGCGAGATACAGATGATTCGCTTGGCGCGCGCTGCGTCCGTTCGCATCCGCTCTACCCAGGCGATCCCGTAGCGGTACTGGCCGATCCGCGTGCTGTTGATCAGTTCCCGCTCGGCCTCTGGAAGCACGTCGAGCGACGGGAGCACGCCATCAGCCGCGACCTGAGCGAGTCCGGCCAAATCCATCCCGAGGCGCCGGGACGCGTCATCGAGACGCTCAATCCGATCGATCATCTTCAGATCGGTGCCATGAAGGTGCGTCACGAGCGGCCGATCGGGAAAGGCGCGGACGACGGCATCGTGCATCGGAGTCAGGTGATGAAGGTGGATGACGTCTGATCGACCGAGGTCCGCCTCGTCAAACACATGCTCCCACGCCTCGATCTGCGTCTCGGTCTGCATCGGATCGAGGGCAGCGAAGACGGGATCCGGCGCGCCCGCGCGATCCTCGAACGATCCGTGGAACGGAACTGGACCGGCGAGCTGATCCTCCCCACGCTCGAAGCGCTCGAGAGCCGGTGTGTAGTCGGCCTTGGCGACGCTCAATCCCTCGAAGAACGTTGAAGCGTTGGTCTGAGCTCCCGGCGGTCCCAAGGAGCCGGTCGCAAGCTGGACGTGCCAGCCTTCGTGCTCTAGCGCGCGAGACAGGTAGCGGACAACCTGCGCGGAGCCGCCCCGCGGATAGAACATAAGTCCCATCCCGACCTGCTGAGTTGTGGTGTCACTCACCATTGGAGGGGTGAGACGCTAACGGACGCGCTGATATCGTCGCGACATGACCCTCACGGTTGGCTTCGCGATTTTTCCAGGGGCTGAAGAGATGGACGTCGTTGGCCCGTTTGAGGCACTGGCGCTCGCGCGTGACTACGGGAAGAAGGACGTGCGCTTGCTCACCATTGCCGAGTCGATGGAGCCGGTGTCGTTGCGCGGCGGTCTCCGCGTGGTCCCAGATCGAACGTTCGACGATACTCCTGAGCTCGATGTCGTCGTAGTGCCCGGTGGCCCTGGCACGCGTGACGAAGCTGCCTTCGCAGCGCCGGTCGCGTGGCTTGAAAGTCGCGTAGAGGCTCCGCTCACGACGTCGGTGTGCACTGGGTCGTTCTTGCTCGGACGGGCCGGGCTTCTGGACGGGCGCACTGCGACAACCCACCATTCGCGATTCGAGGAATTTCGAGCAGAGTTTCCGGCGGTCGACCTCCGCGTCGAGGGGCGCGTTGTCGACGAAGGCTCGGTGATCACCGCCGCCGGCGTCACTTCCGGTATCGACCTCGGCCTCCATCTCACCGAGCGGTTCTTCGGGCCAGCGCTGCGGGACGCGGTTTCCGACGTGATGGAGTATCCGGCTCCGATAGCAGCTCGCTGACGGTGTACCGGTGCCCCGTCCGGTTTGCACACACTCGCCACAGCTAGTCAAACACCCGCGCGTCGAAA
>CAYTCZ010000161.1:0-7702 GCA_964436315.1 uncultured Gaiellales bacterium
TCTAAGTCGCCGACAACGTGTCAACGATGATTTTCCCCGACGCTTGCCCTCGAGCGAGCGGGACAAGGCCCTCCTCGACGATCGCTTCGAGGGGGATCACTGAGCCGAGCACGAGTGGCGCAATGCGATCAGTAGCGAGCAGCTCAAGCGCTTCGGGGAGATCGTCGTTGGCGACGTGAGCGACGCTCGTAACGAGATCGACTTCCTGGAGGGTCATCTCCTGAAGGTTGAGCGAACGAGGCTCTCCGTGTAAGCCAACCATCAGGACGCGCCCGCCGCGCCGCACAGTCGCGAAAGACAGTCGCACAGCCTCCGGGGCTCCCGAGGCCTCGACGGTCACATGCGCACCTTCTCCCGCCGTTTCAGCCAGCAATCTCCGGGTCGCATCTTCCTCCGCCGCGTTGACGAGAACCGTCGCTCCGAGCTTCTTCGCCGCCTCCAGGCGTTGCGTATCGATATCGATCGCGATGATCGACCCGGCCCTTCGAGCCGCAGCAGCGGTGACGATGAACGAGCCGATGCCACCGATCCCAATCACTGCGATCGTCTCTCCAGCGCCAACGCCACTCCTTCGGATCGCGTGAATCGCTACCGCCAACGGCTGGGCCATCGCGGCCGCCTCATCCGAGCAGTTCTCCGGAACTCGCAGGCAACTCGAAACGGGCGCGTTCACTCTCTCCGCGAGCCCACCATCGGCTTGGAGCCCGAGCGTGTAGTAATTGGCACACAGGTTGGTACGGCCGGCGCGGCACCACTGGCAGGTCCCGCACGAGATTCCGGCGCCGGAAACGGCCCGGTCTCCGGGTCTGAATGAGTCGACATCTTCTCCGACTGCGACGACACGACCCGCGAACTCGTGGCCGAGCACGAGGGGCGCGACACGGCCGCTGACAGGATGTATCGTGCCGACCGGAATGAGCTTCGGGCCGGCGGCGTACTCCGAGGAGTCCGTCCCACAGATCCCAGCCCGGTGAACGGCGATCGCGACCTCGTCGCGCCCTGGCGGAGGCGGCTCTCGGACCTCCTCGACCCGAACGTCTCGCGCTCCGTGGTAGACGGCGGCTCTCATGGCGGTCACCTCCAGTCCGACTGAGCCGGTCAGACTCCGTCCTTCAAGATCACGGTTATTGCCCGCGCGACCGTCTCGCCAGGATTCACATATCGATGAGGAACAGAGGACGGAAACGAGATGCTGTCGCCTCGTTCGAGTTCATATCGATCGAAGCCCACAGAGATGTGGAGCCGTCCCTCGACGACCACTACCATCTCGAGACCCGGATGTCGATAGAGCTCGGAGTCGGATTCAGCTCCTGGGGCATAGACGAGCTCCAGAAAATCGATCCAGTCCAGGGAGGTGGGAGTTAGACGCTCCCAGCGGAGGCCGCCCCTGATATCGATCTTCGCCCGTTCCTCTTGTCTGACCACGTACCGGTGCGGTGAACTGTTCGACGATACCCAGGCTCGTTCGTCGTCAACCGATTGAGGCTGCAGCTGGGATCGAGGCAGTGCCTCAGCTCGAGGACTTTGACGCTCACTCAGCGGACGGAAGGCGTCCAAATCGTCATCGGTGAAGAATGCGTCGACCGGTACGTCGAGCGTCCTGGAAAGTGAGAACAGCGTTGAGACCGAGGGTCGCGACTGGCCGCGTTCGATCTGACTGATCAGACTCGGCGTGACATCCACGAGCCGAGCGAGCTCTGAGACCTTCAGATTCCGATCGCTCCTGAGCTCCGCGAGCCGACGGCCGATGCCGTCAGCCGAGGCCGGATCGGAGCGTGCTCCCTTCGCATTGGATGCCTTGCCCTTTCCTTCCTCCATCTCCCGAAACCTCTCTGCTCGATCTCACCCGACGCCGGGTCGCCCACCATCCCACGCTGCCGCTGCTGCTGCAGCCAATCGTGAGCGGTGCACCTTGAAGTCTTACTGCTGTTTTCGTACAGTAGCGCGCAATTCCCTTTAGTGTCACTAACAATCTACGGAGGAGCCACTGATGGCAACGGGTATTCGTCACGACTACGAGCTCGACACGAGCTTCCTGCAGCGTCCTCACCACGTCGACCCGCGCCGGGTGTACTCGACGACGTCGACCGACTGGCAGCATCGGGTCGACTTCGAGCGAATGCGCCGGGACCGGCTTGATCGGGCCCGTAGCGAACTCGCTGCGAAAGGCCTCGGTGGGGCGATCTTCTTCGTCGGCGAGAACATTCGTTACGTCACCGGCACCTTCCAGGGGAACTGGAAGCACAACATCTTCATCCGCTACTGCGTGCTCCCGGTCGAGGGAGAGCCTGTCCTCTTCGAAACGGTCGGGTCCGACCTCGAGTGCGCCAAGATCGATGCGCCGTGGCTAGACGGAGAAATTCGACCGGCGATGACCTGGCGCTGGGCAGAAGGCGGGGAGGAGCTCATGGTCGGCAAGATGGCCGACTCCGTCTACGAGGTGCTCCAGGAGGCGGGCGTCGAGAACGAGCAGATCGGGATCGACGTCATGGATATGGGTGCCTTCGAGACGCTGACGAGCCGCGGTATCAAGCTCGCAAGCGCCTGGCCGGCCATGTCGGCAGCGCGGGCCATCAAGACGCCGGATGAGATCGAGTGTCTCAAGATCTCGTCGGCCCACGGCGACGCCGCTATGTGGAAGATCCAGAACGAATGGCTGAAGCCGGGCGTCAAGGAGAGCTACATCACCGCGAAGGTGAACGAGTTCCTCTACGAGAGTGGTTTTGACTTCGTCTATGACATCATCGTCGCCTCCGGTGGCAACACGAGCCCGTACCGTCGCTGGCACACGGACAAGATCATTCGACAGGGCGACCTGGTCATCGTCGACATCAACGCCGTCGGACCTGGCGGCTACTTCATCGACTTCGTGCGTTGCTTCCTCGTCGACGCCGAGCCGACGCCGGAGATCAAAGCCCTCTACCGCGAGTGTTACGAGTCCCTGTATGCGGCGCTGGGCGAGCTGAAGGCAGGTAACACAACTGCTGACGTTGCGAAGCATTTCCCCGAGTACGACGACGACCGATACGGCTCCGTCAGCCTGCAGCAGTTCGCGCATTCGATCGGCCTCTCCCTCTACGAGGGGTACTGGGTCTCACGGGCGTATTCCCTCGACTATCCCGCGGAGCTCAAGGAGAACCAGTACTTCGCCATCGAGACCTTTGCCGGCCATCCAGGCCTGCAACAGACCGTGCGACTCGAAGAAAACGTGCTCGTGACTGCAGACGGCCCGATCATCTTCACGCTCCACCCCCACGACCAGCGGATGTTCGAATAGCAGAGACCCGACGGCGTCAACGGAGGCGCGATGGATTTCCGCGTCGTTCTGACTGATCAGGCGTTTCCCGACACGAACGTCGAGCGTGAACGGCTCGCCGAGATCGGCGCGTCGCTGGAGGTGTTATCCGACTCGTCCGCCGAGAATATCCGCGCCCGCGCCGGGCTGGCCGACGCGGTCCTGACGACGTACGCGCCCCTCGATCGAACGACGATCGAGGCGCTCGAGCGGTGCAAGATCATCGCCCGCTACGGCGTCGGCGTCGACAACATCGATCTCGAGGCGGCACGCGAGCACGGCGTCGTCGTGACCAATGTTCCCGACTACTGCGTCGAGGAGGTCGCCGACCACGCGATGGCCCTCCTGCTTGCCGCTGCACGCCGAATCGTGACGGGAAGCGAGATCGTTCGCGCGGGCGGATGGGGAGTTGACGAACTCGTACCCGTTCATCGTCTTCGCGGGCGAACTCTCGGCCTCTTGGGGTACGGGAGAATTGCGAGCCAAGTCGCCAGCCGCGCGCAGGCGTTCGGCCTTCGGGTCGCCGCCTTTGACCCGTATGTGCCAGAGAGCGAGGTCGGCGCTGACGAGGTTGATCCGAAGGGAATCCTCGAGGAACTGCTGGGTGCTTCAGACTACGTCTCGGTGCACGTGCCTCTGACGGATTCCACCCGCTCGCTCCTGAACAGCGAGACGATCGCACGGATGAAGCGAGGGGCGGTTCTCATCAACACGTCCCGCGGTCCGGTCGTATCGACTGAGGCCGTCATCGAGGCTCTTCGGGTCGGACACTTGGCCGCCGCCTGCCTGGACGTCTTCGAAGTGGAGCCGCCGGACGTGGCCACGCTACGCGACGTCCCGAACTTGATCGCCACGCCGCACTCGGCCTTCTACTCTGAAGAGTCACTCCGGGAATCGCAGGCCAAAGCATCAGATGCGATCGTCGCCGTCCTCACCGGGCAGGAGCCCGCCTACCGCGTGGTCTAACCGACCCCTGGCTTCCGCCCGCCGCCTCGTCGAGCGCGAGAGGGTGAAGCCAGGGGCCAAATCTGCGTGCCTAGCTGATCTCGTCCCGCACGATCTGGGCGCCCTCCGCGAGTGCCTTCAGCTTCATCTTCGCCACCATTCGCGGAAGTGGCTTCATACCGCAGTCGGTGGTCAGGTACACGCGCTCGGGCGGCACGACCTCGATCACCTTCCTGATGCGATCGGCGATCTGCTCCGGCGTCTCGACCATCGTCGTTCGAATATCGACGACGCCAGCCGCCAACTCTTTGTCCTCGGGGAGCGACTTCAGGGCGTCGATGTCGGCCATCTCCCGGTTCGCATAGTCGAGGACGAACTGGTCGACTGGCACGTCGTAGAAGTGGGGCAGCACTGCCTCGTACCCTGCGGGGAAGATTCCGGAGAGCTGATTGCCCCACGCGTTTCCATAGCAAAAGTGCCAGCCAATCTTGGCGTCGACTCCGTCAACGCACTGGGCGATGACCTCGGAAATCCATTCGTAGTCACTCTCGTCCTCCGTGAAGAGGGGTAGCCATGCGCCCAGATCCTCAAGCTGGAGGAACGTCGCGCCCTCTTCGACGAGCGCCTTCATCTCCGCGTTGAAGATCGGCGCGAGGGCGAAGCTGAGCTCGCGCGGGTCCTTGTAGTGCTCGTAGTAGACGTGCCAGGCCAGGTTGACGGGCCCGGCGCCGACCGAGACTTTGAGCGGGTGGGTCGCATATCGCTTGGCGATCTTGTACAGGTCGACCAGCCGAATCGGGCCATGCTCGACAGGGGCGCTATTGATCACGCCGCCCCAGTCCGAAAGGAGTTCGATCTCCTTCGTCCGGGTCGCGGCCCCGACGGCTGACGGATGCTCCTCCTTCGCGGACTCGAACCCCGGAATACGCTCGTACATGTACCAGCAGAACGAGCCGATGACCCCGACGTAGTCGTCGTAGCACATCTGGCCGTCGGTCACGATGTCGAGCCCGGCCTCCTCCTGGTCATGAATGACGACTTCCGTAGCATCTTCGAACGCCTCAGCGTGATCGACGTGTTTGAAGGCGACTCGGACGTCACGGCCTTCGAGCTGATAGTTGAACCAGTGCGGCCTCGGGTATGAGCCAACCATGGTGGTCGGGAGAATGGTGTCGACGATCTTCCTTGGCACTCGTTCCTCCTTGTCGCGTTAGGCCGTGGTACCCGTCAAGCGGTCCCAATCGTTGCGGAAGCGGGCCTGGTGCCGGGCGGGCGGCTGGGGCACTTGCGTTTCAAGCCAGCGCACTGGCTTGTCGGACCGGTTGTTGAAGGTGTGCATGCTCCCGACGGAACTCCAGCAGTACTCTCCGGCGTGGACCGTATACGTCTCGCCTTCGAGGACTGCCTCGATCTCGCCGTCGAGGAAGAAGAAGGCCTCTTCGAAGGGGTGATCGTGCTCCGTGATGAAACCGCCGAGCCCGTACTCGACCACGAAGAGGTTGAACTGACTCGCACCGAAGTTGCTGTCGATGAGCATCGATAGCGATGCGCCCCCAACGTTGGCAGCGCCGAAGCCGGCGAGGCCGATCGTGTCGCTTGGCGGCGGGAGCTGGCTCTCGTCGAAGCGACCACGCCGGTACGGAAGGTCCACGTCCGCCCCCTCGCCGCCTCCGTTCAGGAAGACCGTATCCTCGAGATCGGCTCCCTGCCTGGGCGCGTTCACCTCGAGCCATCGAGTCGGTGCGGAGGACTGATTCGCGAGCGCGTGGGGGACGCCCTTCTCGATGAAGACGAAGTCGTCGGCCTGAAGATCTTCCTGCGCCCCGGCGACATCGAGGGCCAGCTGACCCTCGAGGAGGTACAACCCCTCCTCAAAGGCATGCAGATGTTTCTGGAGACTCCCACCCGGCTCGAGCAGAGAGACGGCGAGCGTCTGATGTAACGATCCGGCGGCCTGATCGACCAGGGATACGCGCGTGTAGCCGTCGCAGTGCCCCTCGTACACGCCTTCTGTCGCGGGCGTCTCGGAGAGCTTTCCGACGTGATACATCAACTCACTCCTTGAACTCCGTGGCCTGTTCCGGTGGCTCCGGGAACGGAGCCGCCAACGCCGCGGTCTCCACCTGGTCGAGCTCGGCGGTGACATCCGCCTCGAGCTCGTCGAGCTGGTCGAGCGCAATCTCGTAGTCCGCGAGCAGACGTTCACGAGCGATGAGGAGTGGGTCTCGCTCACGCCATCGATCGAGCTCGCCCTCAGGCCGATACGCGCCTGCGTCGCTTCGCGAGTGCCCGACGAATCGATAGGTCTTGGCCTCGATGAACGCCGGACCGTCTCCAGCGCGAACCGAATCGAGTGCGGTCTCGACCACTTTCCGCACGGCCCACAGATCGTTGCCGTCGACAATCTCGGTTGCGATCTCCATCGCCTCCGTCCGTGACGTTGGAGTGCCGGCGGTGACGTTCTCAGAGCGCGTGTATTCGCCGTACACGTTGTTCTCGCAGACGTAGAGGGCCGGAAGCGAGAAGACCTTCGCGAAGTTGAGACATTCGTAGAAGTAGGCCTGGTTGACGGCGCCGTCCCCGAAGAACGCGACCGCAACCTGCCCAGACTTTCTGAAAGCGAGCGCCGCGCCTGTCGCGGCCGCGATGCTCCCGCCGACGATTCCAAAGCACCCGATCAGCCCGTGCTCGAGGTCAGCGACATTCATCGACCCGGCGCGTCCCCCACAAATCCCGGTAGCTCGGCCGAGAAGCTCGTCCATCAACTTCTGCGGCGTGAGCCCCAGGGCGAGCGCGTGGCCGTGACCGCGATAGGTTCCGGCAACCCGGTCGCCGGGACGGAGAGTGCTCGCGACGCCGACCTCGACAGCCTCCTGTCCGGAGCACAGGTGAGTGGTCCCGTGGATGTGACCTTTGAGGAAGAGGGACTGCACGCGGTCCTCGAACCCGCGGATGAGCGTCATGCGCCGATAGAGGTCGAGGTAGTTGGGAGCCTGGCCGACAGGTGCCTCGGCGGCGGACGTGTCTAGGTCACTCATTCGACGAGTGACTGCTCCGCCTTGCCGCCGCGCTTCTCGAGGTCCGCGATATCGGCTCCCCGGACGTAGGTGCGGCCGGTGACGAGCAATTCATCCGCGGGGAACCGGGTAAGAATCTCGCAGCCGTCTGCCGTGACGAGGACCTCTTCCTCGATCCGCGCGGCGGATTCGCCGTCGCTCGCTGGACAGTACGTCTCCAGGGCGAAGACCATCCCTTCCTCGATCTCGACCGGGTCATCGAACGAGTGCAGGCGAGAGATCATCGGTGGCTCATAGAGGCCGACACCCAGACCATGCCCGAACTGCAGACCGAAACAGGATTCCTCACTGGGAAAGCCGAGTTCCTCGGCCGTCGGCCAGACCTCCGCGATGCGATCCGTGGTCATTCCCGGACGCACGAGGTCGATCGCATCGTCGAGCCACT
>CAYTCZ010000162.1:0-7669 GCA_964436315.1 uncultured Gaiellales bacterium
GAAAACGATTCTCTTGCGGATCTTTCCCAGCCCGGATAGCCGGTGTCAAGGGCTGTTCTCGGCACCGCCTCACGGCTTGACAGCGCGCGAGCCGCGTGACCAAGATGGCGGCCATCCTCGCTGCGAAGACTGTTTCGCGGCCGCGGCACGTTCGAGAATCAAGGAGGCTCGATGCAGCTGGCTGAATCCCAGGTCGCACGCTATGGCGTCGGCGGATACCTGTCGCCACTCGACGCTCTGACGCGGGATCAGGTTTCGACGTATCGGCAGTGCTACGAGAGGCTTGAGGACTACTTGGCTGACCTGATCGCCAAGACACCGCCCGCGCAGGTTACGCGGCTGTCTAAACGCGCGCCCGGGCGCTCGATCCACCCAACGTCACTCTGGATCGCTCTGTCTCCGAGCGACGAGGAAAGCGGGTGCATGAAGGTCGTTCGGGGAACGCAGAACATGGGCCAACTCGTCCATCGGGACACCTTCGAGGAGAAAAACGCTCTCACCAGGGGACAAGAGATCGAGATGGAGGTCGACGAAGCCGACACCGTGAGGCTCGTATTCGAGCCGGGTCAGTTTTCTCTCCACCACATCGGGGTCGTCCACGGCTCGGGTCCGAATCGGTCGTTGAATCCGCGCATTGGCTTTGCCGTCAGGTACGTCGCACCAGAAGTCAGCCGAGACGTGGAGCACTCGTTCGCGATGCTCGTGCGTGACGAGGATCGATATGGGCACTTCGACTTACTCGAGCCGCCCCACGACGGAAGTGTCGACGAATGCGTGGCGCGCGGCCAGCAGATCATCGACCGCCTGTACGCCAATCTCCTTCCGTCGTCCTCGGCCCAGGATTGAGCGAGATCGCGCGAAGCGACGAAAGACTGATGGCGACGGACGAAGCAACGTACCGAGAGATTGCGGTCATTCGACAGTTCGAGGAGTCGCTGCCCGAGCTCAAGGCCCAGGGGAAAATCGAAGGCTCACTCCATCTGTGTTGCGGGCAGGAAGCGATCCCGGTCGGCGCGTGCCGCTCGCTCGAGGCGAGCGACTCCCTGGTCGTCACCTACCGAGGGCACGGCTGGGCGATCGCCAGAGGTCTTCCGCTCGTCCATCTCTATGCCGAACTCATGGGACGGGATTCACCGCTCTGCGGAGGGCGTGGTGGTTCCGCATATCTCTCGTCGAAGGAACACGGCCTGCTCGGCGAGAACTCGATCGTGGGCGCGGGGGTCCCGATCGCCGCCGGCGCAGCGCTGGCGAGTAACTTCGATGGCTCTGGCGAAGTCGCGCTCTGCTCCATTGGTGACGGCGCGATGAACCAGGGAGCGGTGCACGAGGCGCTGAACTTCGCCGCCGTCATGGATCTGCCGCTCGTGATCGTCATCGAGAACAACGTCTACTCGGAACTCACACCGATCGCTGCGATGATTCGAACTGAGACTCTCGCGGAGCGCGCTCCGGCGTATGGAATCCCGAGCGACCGTGTCGACGGCAACGAGGCCGACGAGGTGGAGGCCGCTGTACGAGTGGCGGTTGATCGAGCCCGTGACGGTGGTGGTCCGAGCATCGTCGAGGCCCTAACCGAGCGCATCGTCGGCCACTACGACCTCGACCCCCAGCATTACCGCCCCAGAGGAGAGATCGAGGCGGCAATAGAACGCGAGCCGCTTACGCGGCTCCGCGATCGCATCGGCACGGAGCGAGCTGCCGAACTCGACCTCGAAGCGAAACGGACCCTCGCCGCAGCGCTTTCAGAGGCAGACTCATATCCGCTTCCAGACCTCAACACGGCCCGGGAGCAGCTGTATGCCTGAGTCGGCAGTCGAGTCCGGGATCCGCGAGCTATCGTACATCCAGGCCGTCAACGAAGCTCTCCGCTGGGGCCTACGCGAATACCCCGAGGCTCTCTGTTTCGGCGAAGACATCGGACTGCCGGGCGGCCCATTCGGATCGACGAAGGGACTCCGAAAGGAATTCGGAGAGCGCGTCTTCGACACGCCGATCTCCGAATCTGCGATTCTCGGGGGCGCGATCGGTGCCGCGATGAAGGGCCGGCGACCGATCGTCGAGATCATGTTCTCGGACTTCTTCTTGGTCGCCCTCGATCAACTCGTCAATCAAGCCGCGAACATCCGCTACGTCTCTCGAGGTGAGTTCACGTGTCCGATTACGGTCCGCGCCCAGCAGGCCGCGACGCCAGGCGCCTGCGCTCAGCACTCGCAGTCGCTCGAGGCGTTCTTCGCACATGTGCCAGGTCTGAGGATCGGACTTCCGGGGACGAATCAGGACGCCTACGAGATGCTTCGGACCGCGATCGCGAGCGATGACCCGACGATCATCCTCGAGACCCGCGCGATGTATCCGGTCAAGGCGGACGTTTCACTCGACGGGCCGCTCGAGGATCTCGGCGGTGCCCGCATCGTGCGATCAGGCACCGACGTGACGGTTGTGAGCTGGTCCCGGATGGTGGGCGAGGCGCTATCCGCGGCCGAGCGTCTCGCAGAACGACAAATACGCGCCGAGGTGATCGACCTTCGCTGGCTGTCTCCCCTGGACTTGAGCCCTGTCCTCGAGTCGATCGAACAAACCGGCCGCGTTGTGATCGCCCACGAGGCGAACCTGACCGGTGGCTTCGGCGCCGAGGTTGCGGCCCGCATCGCCGGCGAGGGCTTCTGGTTACTGGATGCCCCGATCGAGCGCGTAGGCGCGCCCGATGTCCGGGTGCCTGCCGCGCCTTCCCTCAATCGCGCGCTCATTCCCGATGCTCAGGCGATCGAAGTCGCGATCGAGCGGACCCTGACCGGATGAGGCTGCTACCGACGCTCGATGCGAGAGCCTCCCACGACCGCGTTCTGGCCGTTCCGGAAGCGCACCCATGCCTTGTGACCCCCATCGTAGTCGGGAGCCCACAGCACCAATGTCGCTTCGTCGCCTGCGACCAGGCAGATCTCGGCACCTTCGGAGTCGAGGCCCCGCCAGATCCTGACGAACGGGTTCGAGTCCCACTCGGCCTGAACGGTCGTGGGTTCACGATGGCCTGGATGCAGGCGCGTTTCGGGTGGAAGCGACAGTACGCGTTCCATGATCGACTCGCGCAAGTCGTCGTAGCTGCCGGTTGGATCGACCGTGCCGCCGACCGTCCCTTTGAAGATCAAGTCCGCGGTCAGGCAGTCGGTGTCATTGACGAGGAATGCGAGATGGCCCTTGCAGTGTCCGGGTGTTTCGATCACCTTGATCTCCAGGTCACCCGAGCGGACCACATCGCCACCCCGGATCGTCTCGTCCACCTGACCGCCGAGCGACTTCGCCGTTAATTCGTGAGCGAGCACCGGAGCACCGAACCGCTCCTTGTACTCGACGTTGTCGACAACATGATCCGCATGATGATGTGTGTTGAGAATGTGCGTAATCGTGATTCCGTCGCTCTCGACCCGATTGATGAGTGGATCCACAACGCCGTTTCCATCGACCAGAACCCCATTACCGCCGGAGCCCTCCGCGATGAGGTACGCGTTTGAGAGCCAGGATGGATTTTCCGTGCGTTCGATAATCATGGCTTGCACGATAGCCGCTTCGCTGTCGATCTCTCGAAGGGGCGCGTGTGCCCCTTCTGAGTGTTGACGCACCGCAGACTCGCTCGCAGGCTGCTTCCAACTCATCGGTGGGCGAGCTTTCACGTCCGTGGAGCCTACGAGGGAGAGAACCACTACGGCGCTTCCATCGAGGGCGCCGATAAGAACGGCGATGGTCGAGACGATCGCCTCGAGCACGAAGCCGAGAAACCCCGGATCGACGAGCATCGCGGCGAGTCAGGAGCTCGAAGAGCCGCCCCATGACGAACCGAAGCCCGACGGGGATACCGCTAGGCCTCCCCGGGAAGACGCCGCCGTCGCTAGGGGCACAGCCTCCCCCGGCGGCACCGCCGCCGCTAGGAGCCGAGAAGGCGTCGGACGACGTAGAGCAAGATGCCTCCGTGTCGGAGGTAGTCTCGCTCGCGCGGCGTATCGAGACGCACTCGAGTCTCGAAGCGAGTTACTTCACCATCGTCCGATTCCGCAGTGACCACCGCCATGCGAGCCTCGCCATTCTCGAGCTCTTCGATCGTGAAGCGCTCCCGACCGGTCAGGCCGAGCGAGCCAGGGGAATCGCCGGACTCGAATTGGAGCGGCACGATACCCATTCCGACCAGATTCGAGCGGTGAATCCGCTCGTAGCTCTCCGCGATGACGGCTTTGACGCCGAGGAGATTCGGTCCCTTCGCTGCCCAGTCCCGAGATGACCCGGAGCCGTACTCCTTGCCAGCGATCACAACCGTCGGCACCCCGTCGGCGATGTAACGGGTAGACGCCTCGAACACGGACATCTCCTCGCCGCCAGGAAGGTGAGCGGTCCAGGAGCCCTCGCTGCCAGGCACGAGCAGATTCCGAAGGCGAACGTTCGCGAACGTGCCGCGCACCATGACTTCATGGTTTCCGCGTCGAGACCCGTAAGAGTTGAAGTCGCGGCGCTCTACACCATGGTCGACGAGGTAGCGGCCAGCCGGGCCATCGGCCTTGATCGCTCCGGCCGGAGAGATGTGGTCGGTCGTGACGCTGTCTCCGACCATGACCAGACAGCGCGCTCCGACGATGTCGTCGACGGTGCCTGGCTCGAGCCCCATCTCGTCGAAGTACGGGGCGCGTCGAACGTACGTGGAGTCGGGCTCCCACGCAAAAAGATCACCGCCGGGGACGTCGAGCGAGTGCCAGTTCGCGTCGCCGCTGAACACGTCGGCGTAGGTTTCCGTGAACATCTCAGAGGAGAGCGAGGCAGCAACGGTCTCCTGGATTTCCTTGGGGCTCGGCCAGATGTCAGAGAGAAAGACTTCACGTCCCGCTTTGTCGCGGCCGAGCGGCTCTGTCGCGAGGTCGATGTCCATGCGCCCGGCCAGTGCGTACGCAACCACGAGAGGCGGAGACGCGAGGTAGTTCGCCTTGACCTCCGGATGGATCCGTGCCTCGAAGTTCCGATTGCCAGACAGCACTGAACAAACCACGAGCTCGCCGTCCGCAATTGCGCCAGAGATCTCCTCAGGAAGAGGTCCTGAGTTCCCGATGCATGTTGTACAGCCGTAGCCCACGACGTTGAAGCCGAGTTCGTCGAGATAGCGGTCGAGACCGGCTTTCTCGTAGTAGTCAGTGACCACCTTGGATCCGGGCGCCAGGCTCGACTTGACCCATGGTTTTCGCTCGAGACCAGCCTGAACGGCCTTCTTCGCCAGGAGACCAGCGCCGACCATGACACTCGGGTTCGACGTGTTCGTGCAGCTCGTGATCGCCGCGATCACGACTGAGCCGTGTTCGAGCTCGTACTGGTCGCCGTTCGTCTCGACCGTGACGGCTGACTCCGTTGGAGGGTGAGTCGCCGAAGTATCCGGGGGATGCTCAGATCCGTCGTGGACATGACCGCCCGGCTCAGTGTCCGCGGGCGGATCACTCGCGGGAAAGGTTTCCGCGAGGTCCTGATCGTGTCCGTTTCCGTAATCGACGCCGAAGGACGAGAGTGCTTGGATAAACGCCTCCTTTGCACCCCCGAGAGGCACCCGATCCTGCGGACGCCTCGGGCCCGCCAGACTCGGCTCGACGGAAGCAAGGTCGAGTTCGACAACCTCTGAATAGGTCGGTTCATGGTCAGGGTCGTGGAAGAGACCCTGTTCTCGCGAGTAGGTTTCGATGAGCGCGACCTGCTCCTCGCTCCGGCCAGTAAGTTGAAGGTACTGGAGCGTCTCGTCGTCCACGGGGAAGAAACCACAGGTCGCCCCGTACTCTGGCGACATGTTCCCGATGGTCGCCCGGTCCGCGAGTGGGAGCCCGGCGAGGCCATGGCCGAAGTACTCGACGAACTTCCCGACCACGCCCAGCTCCCGCAGGATTTGCGTCACTGTGAGGACGAGGTCCGTTGCGGTCGCTCCCTGAGGCAGCGAGCCCGTGAGCTTGAAACCGACGACCTGGGGCACCAGCATCGAGAGTGGCTCTCCGAGCATCCCCGCCTCCGCTTCGATGCCGCCAACGCCCCAGCCGAGAACGCCCAGTCCGTTGATCATCGTCGTATGGGAATCCGTGCCGACCAGCGTGTCGGGGAACGCCTGTCCGTCACGAATCTCGACGACGCGCGCCAAGAACTCGAGATTGACCTGATGAACAATCCCCGTCCCCGGTGGAACGACCTTGAAGTTGTCAAAGGCTGTCTGACCCCACCGGAGAAACGCATAACGCTCTCGGTTGCGCTCGAATTCCAGCTCCACGTTTCGTGCAAACGCGAATCGCGTCGCGAACTCGTCAACCTGAACTGAGTGGTCGATGACGAGCTCAGCGGGAAGTTGAGGGTTGATCTTCGACGGATCGCCACCGAGCGATCGCATCGCATCGCGCATCGAGGCGAGATCGACTATCGCCGGCACCCCCGTGAAATCCTGGAGCAGTACCCGAGCGGGACGGAACGAGATCTCCCGGCCCGGCTCCTCTGACGGAGCCCACTCGGCGATGGCCTCGACGTCGGCCGTCGTCACGGTTGAGCCGTCCTCGAGCCGGAGAACGTTCTCGAGCAGAACCTTCAGCGTGTAGGGAAGCCGGCTCACGGAGTACTGAGCCTCGAGCGCATCGAGTCGGTAGATGTCGTACGACGCCGAGTCGACGGTCAGCGTCGATCGCGCTCCGAAGCTGTCGGGATTTCGATCCGCAGCCATAGCCCGAGCCTACCAACGCGCCGATGCCACAGCGTGTGCCACACGAATCCGTCTGAATCGAAGGAGTCCGCAATGCTGCGCAGAAAGATCACAAGAGAATCATGGCCTACGATCCCGGCTCAACTCAGCCAGCCTGGCAGGGCGGCCCGGCGCCGCCAGGGCCACCCGAAGAACCGAAGCGCGATTCGCTGCCGATCGTCCTCGCCGCGATTGCACTGCTCCTCGCACTCGGCGGAATCATCGTCGGCATTGTCGCCCTCAGTCAGGAGGATGAAGTCGCCCAAGAAGCAACGCTCGGACAGGGGGCAGTGACGGCGGCCACCCTTGCGGCAAGCGCCGTGACCGCTTCGGCGATTGCGGAGTCGGCCGTCGAAGAAGGGGCGATCGCCGACGGCGCCGTAAGCGAGAACAAGATCGCTGACGGTGCAGTTACAGAGCCAAAGATTGCAGATCAGGCCATCACTCGACCGAAGATCGCTCCTGGCGCCGTTGCGGGCGGGAAGGTCGAGGACAACTCGTTGACCGGTCAACAGATCGACGAATCGACGCTGGATACGGTCCCGTCGGCCGAGGAGGCCCAGGTTGCGGAGGTTGCACAGGTCGCCGAGAGCCTTGCCGATGGTGAGAACGGTGCTCCGCCACCGTCTCTCGAGTTTCAGATCCAGACGGCGTCAAGCGATAACACTCCGACCGACGCGAAGGCCGTTGACGCGAGCTGCCCAGAAGGCGCCGCTTCGATCGGCGGTGGCGCGGCAATCGTCGGCGACGGGACCCAACCTCCTGCTGCCCTGACGGTGAGCATCCGGACCGATTCGGGCTGGTCGGCGCAAGCTCAGGAGTACGCGGATTTCGAAGAAAACTGGCGCCTCGATGTCGTCGCGGTCTGTGCCGTCTTTGAGGCCGGCGGCTCCGGCAGTTAGTGTCCCCCCGCCGCCGAGCGAGGCGGCGCCTAGT
>CAYTCZ010000163.1:0-7515 GCA_964436315.1 uncultured Gaiellales bacterium
AAGCTGCTTGGTCTCATCCGTCCCCGACGACACCGCACCTACCGGGATAGGCTCTCAAGGGAAATTTGCTCCCTCGGTCCCTGATAACATCACATTCCGCGGCGCGATATCCTCTCGAAGCCGTTTGTAGCCATGGCTACGTTCGTCGTCCGTCGGATCCTCTGGGTGATCCCGATTCTCCTCGTGGTCATCCTCATCACCTTCCTGATGATGAGACAGATCGGCGGAACTCCGTTCCGAACCACCGAACGCGCTATTCATCCGACCATACAGCGCAACCTCGAGAAGAAATTCAACATCGGCGCGCCCTGGTACGAGCAGTACGCGCTGTACGTCAAAGGCGTGTTCACCTGGGATTTCGGACCATCGATGGTTCGTCGAGACCGCACGGTCAACGACATCATCGCCGAGCACTTCCCGCGCTCGATCGAACTCGGGCTGCTCGCGTTCGCGTGGGCGGTCCTGATCGGACTACCGGCCGGTGTCCTCTCCGCGGTGCGTCAGAACTCGCTCTTCGACTACGGCGCTCAGATCTTCGCCGGGCTGGGCTCGGCGATTCCGAGCTTCCTCGTCGGCACTCTCCTGATCTACTTCTTCGCGCTGAAACTCGGTGACTTCACGGGCCTCCCGACCAACGGCTGGGCGAGTTGGCGACACAAGATCCTGCCCACGTTTGCGCTCTCCCTGGTGCCGATGGTGGCCATCGCTCGACTCGTGAGGGGTTCGATGCTCGAGACGCTCCAGCAAGACTACGTCCGGACGGCGCGAGCGAAGGGGCTCCGCCACCGCCGCGTCATCACGGCGCACGTGCTGCGCAACTCACTTATTCCAACGGTAACGGTGCTCGGTCCCGTTCTCGGTTTCATCGTCACTGGATCATTCGTCATCGAACAGATCTTCGCGATTCCCGGGGTCGGCCGATACTACGTCGAGTCAGTCCAGAGCCGCGACTACACCACCGTCATGGGCCTGACCGTTGTCCTCACCCTGCTGATCGTGCTCGCAAACCTGGTCGTCGACCTCCTGTACGGCTTCCTCGATCCGAGAACACGCGAGGGGAGAAGCTAGCGCTTCCTCGCGTCTGCGGCGCTGGATGCCTCCCAGCCACCCGTCGTGCCTTTGTACGTCCCGGTGAAGAGCGCCGTCGGCGTCTTCAGCAGAATCTTTAGGTCGACGAGCGGCGAGCGATTGTCGACGTACCAGACGTCGAGCTCGATCCGCTCCTTCCACGGTAGGGAGGCGCGCCCGTTGACCTGGGCCCAACCTGTGATACCTGGCTTGACATCGAGGCGCCGGCGCTGCCGCGGCGTGTAGCGCTCGACCTGATAGGCGAGCGTCGGTCTCGGACCGATCAGGCTCATGTCCCCACGGAGAACGTTCCAGAGCTGGGGAAGCTCGTCGAGCGAGAGGCGACGAAGCACGCGTCCGGCACGGGTAATGCGTGGATCCCCCTCGTTGACCGCCCAGCCGGCGCCGATGGACTCGGCGCCCACGACCATCGTTCGGAGCTTCAGGAGCTCGAACTCGCGCCTGTGCCTTCCGACCCGTTTCTGGCGGTAGAGAATCGGGCCCCCATCGTCGAGCTTGATCGCGATCGCCGCTGCAGCCAGGAGTGGGCTCGAGACGAAAAGACCCAAAGACGCACCGGCGACATCGAGCGCGCGATTCATCTCGTTCCTTCCGCCTTCTCCCAGACTGCAGGAACACCGAAGCGCAGGTAGCGGACGAGCGCGGTAACGGTCGCGCTCGTGACAAGCACGTAGTAGTAGGCGAGTGCGGCGCCGGGGATCGGGAGCCGGGCACGTCCAGCGGCCGCGAGCGCGAGAAAGCCCAGCTGGTTGGTGAGCGCGAACCGGTAGAACCCGCTCTCTCGTGCGAGCGCGGCACTTGCGGTGAAGAGGGCGATATGGAGCACTCCGCTGCCGTACCGCAGGAGTCGGTGTGAGACGAGTTGGCCGAGGTACACCGGATCGACGTTCCCGAACATTTCGCCCTCGAAGAGCATCAGCCAACAGTGCTCGAACATGCGCTCTTTGCGTCGATACTCGTCCTCGAGATCGCGGGCAGGCTTCTCATGGGCAACGGAATCGGGTTCGTACACTGCACGCCGGCCCCGCTGCACCATCACGTACGGAAAAGCCAGATCGTGACCAAAGCGTGGATCGACCTCGACGTAGTCCGAGCGGCGAAGCGCATAGATCGAGCCGTTGCCGCCCGTCACTGAGCCGATGGCGGACTCCTGGGCTCGCAGCCAGACCTCGTAGCGCCAGTACGCACCCTCACGATTCGTCCCGTCGGCGTCGAGGAGGCTCAACCGTCCACAGACGTAGGCCGTCTCAGGGTCTGCGAAATTGGCGACGAGCTGTTCGAGAGCATTGGGAGCCCACGTCGAGTTGGCATCCGAGAACGCCACGATCTCGCCGGCCGTCTCACGAACCGCCAGGTTTTGGGCAGCGACCTTGCCACCCCGCGGCGCTCGGATGAGCCGGACGCGCGGTTCCGAGCCCGCAATCCGCTCGACGATCTCGTCCGTCGCGTCGTTCGACGCGTCGGACGCGACGACGATGTCGAGTCTGTCCTCTGGATAGTCGAGCGCTAGGAGGTTCCTTAGCCGTGCTTCGATCACGGCCTCTTCATCGTGGGCGGCGACGATCACGGTCACGTTGGGACTTATCGGCTCCCTGCGCACCGGCCGCGGTCGAAGACGCGCGAGCGCCGCCGCCGCAAGCGGGTAGCCAGCATGCGTCCACACAAGGGCGCCGCCGGCAAGCCAGAAGACAATCCGGGGCAGAGCGTTTGCCACAACGGACTACCGTAACGCAGCGGAATACGCCGCAAGCGTCTGCGTGGTGACGGTGTCCCAGTCGCAGAGTCGGGCGACCCGCGCGCGGCCGGCGGCCCCAAGCCGGTGGCGAAGAGCCTTATCCGCCAACAGTCGATCGACCCCGGCCCGCAGAGCGCCGGGGTCGAAGGCGCGCACGAGTATCCCGGTCTCTCCGTCGACGACGAGATCGCGAAGTCCCCCGACGGCAGTTGCCACCACCGGCTTGCCGAATGCCATCGCCTCTGCGCAGGCGAGACCGAAGCCCTCGCGTCTCGATGGACAGACGACGATCGCCGCCCGACTAAGTCGGTGCTCGTACTCCTCCCGGGGCACGAAGCCGAGCGCGCCGGGGACGTCCCGCCGAAGCGGACCGTCGCCGACGATGACGAGGTTCAGACCGTCGGCCGCCGCCAGAAGATCGGTCACGCCCTTCTCAGGAGAAAGCCGTCCGACGTAGAGCACTTCCGGGGGCTCGGCCTCGTCCCCGTCAACGTCCGCCGGCAGCTCGACGCCATTTGGTATCACCTCGACCGAGTGGGCGCCCAGCGCGATCGCCTCACGCGCGAGTGAGCGCGACACCGCAATGACCGCGGAGGCACGATGCATGACGGCCCGCGCCAGTCGCGGCGCTCTCCTCGCGACCTCGACGTCGGTCCCGTGAAGCGTCACCACGAACGGCTTTCCCGAGAGGACCGCGATTCCACCGGCCGGTAGCCAATGAGCATGGACCAGATCGGCTGTGCGGGCCGCTCGGCGAATCGAGCTTGTCATGGAGGCGACAAGAGGTGCGCCGGCCCAGGGACGCTTGCGAACGTTCGACGCGACGCCTCGGTCGTACGCAAGTCCGAAGTCCCGATACCGACCCGGTGCGACAACGTCTACTTCGATCCCTCGCGCCTCGAGACGCTCGACAGCGTCGGCGATGAACCGCCCTGCGTAGTCGCCGTCGAAGCGTGGATACGACGTGGTTAGGACTGCGACTTTCACCGCCGCGCGAAGACCAGCGGAGCCGCAAACGCGAACATCGCGAAGACGAAGAAGTAGTAGAACTGCATCGTCAGGTAGAAGGCGTTGGCCGCAAGAGTGCCGACGAGGGCGGCTGTGAGCCCCCACGACAACGGCCTCACTCGCGCAGCAGCCAGCGAATCCCCAGCGGCAGCGAGCGATCGCCCAAGTCGGCGGAACGCACCGAGTCGCACGAAGAAGTACACGAGGTACGCAAGGAAGAGCACGGTTCCGATGATTCCCGTCTCCGTGAGCAGCGCTATGTAGTACGAGTGCGGGCCCCAGTTTGTCCGCCCGGTGATGAATTCGAAGTACGTCGAAAACGTGTTCAGTCCGAGCCCGAATAAGGGGTTGTCACTGAGCACCGGCGGCAGCAGCTCATAGATCTCCAGATGGACGCGCGACGAGCCTCCGCTCAGGCTGGTTCGGGCGCGAAAGACCGTCTCGAAGAAACTCGTCCGTTGAGCGACAACGGCGGCCACAATCGCCGCGACTCCGAGGAGCGGAATGAGAAACCGCGGTTTGAGAAACAGTCGGTGATACGGGATTGCCAGAACGAACAACCCGGCCGCCAGGCCGAGGAGACCGCTCCGTGAGAGGGTCGCCAGCTCCACGATGAACAGGAACGCCAACAGCACCGCGAGCGGGAGCCGCAGCCGGTGTCCTCGCTCGAGCCGCAGGTAGACCGGAAGCAGCGTTAGGAGGGGAATGACGAGCACGATCCCAAGATGGTTCGGGTCGAGCATCAGCGCGTTGGTGCGAAACACCTCCTGGCCGTTCACCGCCCCGAACACGTTAATGCCGCCCCGGACCGTGCCGGTGATCGGCTCGAGGACCACCTGGTCGAGATTTCCGCGCCCAGCCTCGGCGTAGCCGAGCTCGAATAGGCCGTAGAGAGCGTTGAGCGTTATCCCTCCGACGAACCATCCGAGCGCCCGCCAGTAGTAGTCCTCCGATCGGCGGGCCAGATGGGCGGCGCCGGCGATCAGGAACGAGAAGTGGATCACGAACTTGACCATCCCCTTCGCGAACTGATCGCGATCGGCGACCGTCTCGACGTTGAAGAAGCCGATCAAGTACACGATCGCGAACGCCGCGAAGAAAAGGGAGAGGATCGCGCACGTCCGAGGAAGTGCCCAGTCCCGGCGCTCGAATCGCGAGATCGCGAACGCCGCAACAAAGAGTGTGGCGGTGATGTCTGAGATGTTGACGTCGTTGCCTCCAACGTCCCAGCGAATGCGCTGAAACGTAATCGTGAAGACCGTGACGAAGAGAAGCGCGTCAACGACAGTGGTTCGAACGTCCGCAGCCGCCGGACGGGCGGGCAGCGTTGGCGCCTGAACGCTCACGAGTGGTCTCTCCGGCGAGCACGCGCCCGCCTGGCCGCCCGATAACCGAGCAGGCCAGTGCGAGTGTCCCTCGAACACTCGCACGACAACTGATTTCGTGCCCACCCACTCGCGTTCATATTGGTTTGAAATCTGGGCACGACCGAGGACGCCGACATGCGCGCCGGCGAGGTGGCGTGTGTGTTTGCCGGGGAGACCACTAGAGACTCCTCAGGAGCTCCGCAAGCTCCTCCGCGCGCGCTCGACGAGAGATGCGGTGCTTGAGGACGGCCGGAAGCCGGGTCGGCGCCAGGGCATCGCGCTCCCAGCGACGCTCGAGCCCCGAGAGGGCGGAGGCAAGGCCGGACACGTCGTCGGGAGCGACGACGATCCCGGCATTCGCCTCACGGATGAGAGAGGCCGCTTCGCCGTCAGGCGGAACGGCGGCCAGAATCGGTCGCTCGGCTGCCAAATACTCAAACACCTTGCCTGTAAGGATGCCTCGACCACGTCCGTCAGCTTCAGGGACAAGTAGCAACAAGGCCTCTGAATCACGCTGGAGTGCCAGTGAATCGCCGCGAGCGACATACGGCAAGAGCTCCAGCCGATCACGTACCTCGAGGTCCTCCGCGTACGCGAGATCGCTGGAGCGGAAATCTCCGACAAAGCGCGCCTGAACATCGTCGCCGCACTGCCGCAGCGCTTCGAGAAACGGCCGAGGATCGCGCCGTCCGAAGAAGCTGCCGGTGTGCGTTATCCGGAAGCGCTCTCCCCGGGAGTAGTCGAGCCCTATGAAATCGTCGAAGTCGGCTCCGTTGCCGATCACCTCGAGGCGTCGGCTTGGCCACAGCTCCGCTGTCTCTCTGGCAATGGCCTCAGACGCCGCCACGACCGCGTCGGCCCGACGGGCGACAAGCCGGGCAAGCCGCCGCTCGCCACGGAACTCCCGCCGGCGATGCGAATGCGAGACCAGGGAGTCGCGCAGATCGGCAACCCACTTCACCCCGGTCACGCATTGAGCTGCGGCACCGGCGAGATGGACCGAACCGGGTGGCGACGTGGTTAGCACGACGTCAATGCCGTGCTGCCGAACAAGTCGGATCGCTGCAGGGATCGCAGTCAGCTCCCAGAGGACTGCCGCGTCAGGCACCAATGCACCCCGTGCGATCAGCTTCGTCCTGAGCGTCGTGCGCCTGATCCCTGAGACCTCACGGAGCTCTTCGGCCGGTCGATAGGTGCGCGGGCCGACGTTTCGTGATCGATGAACCGCGATGCCGGACGGGACCGCCAGCGACTCATCCCGGTGAAGCCATTTGGGATCGTGAGGGGCCAACACATGGATGTCGAAGCCAAGCTCCGCGAGGTGCGCGCCGAACTTGAGCGGCCGCTGAACGCCGGGACCTCCGGCCGGAGGCCAGTACATAGTGACCATGAGGAGCCTCATGTCCTCGCAAGTATGGTCTGTGGCGGCCTCGAGATTCGACCGCTATCGGTTTTTGCCCGCCCCGCGGCCCCGCGAATGAGGCCGGTCAGGGCGTTGCGTGCGGGACGCGTCTATCGGCGCGCGCGAATGCAGAGCCGATACCGCAGCCAGTCGGAACGGCCTGCGAGAAACGCTTCGAGAAGGCGAAAGCCTGGAATGAAGCTCGCTCGCCATTCCGCGCGTTCGATCGCGTAGCCGGCGGACTCCAGCTCGGTCACGAGTTCGTCCGCTCGGCGAAGCCCTATGTGGGTCGGGTTCTGTGCCAACAGCAAGTCCCGCGCTTTTAGCCACTCGATCACGTGCGCGGGATTCGGCGTGTAGAGAGAGAGTGTTCCGTTTTCGGACAGAACGCGACGTACTTCGAGCAACATGCGGCGGAAAGTCGAGTTGTCGAGGTGTTCCACAAGATCAGCCGCGACCGCCTTGTCGAAGTTCGAGTCTGGAAACGGGAGTTCGCTCACATCGGCTGATTCGAACTTCAGCCGGGGGAAGGCGCTTCGGGCCGCCTCGATCGCGCGGGCCTCGGAGTCGACTCCGACCGTCTCGCAGCCGAAAGTCGAGAGGAAGTGGCTAACTGCCCCGGCGGCGCAGCCGAGATCAAGAACGCGATCTCCTTGCCGCGGTTCGACCAAGTCGCGAATCGTCGAGAGGCGAAGGCGGGTCCACGGCGTCTGGTCCAGGTAGGCACTCGCCATCGCCGCCACGAACGTCTCGTTGTACGACTCCGGAGCTCGGCGAAGCGCGCGGCGACTCATCGGCTCGATCGTATCGGGCAATCTTGGATCACCAGCGGCGCTGAAGTTGCAAAACCGTGACGCTGCGTCGGCCACTCGAGCGGAAATTCCGGTTAGGCTCGATGGCGGGCGGTGGGTGAG
>CAYTCZ010000164.1:0-7436 GCA_964436315.1 uncultured Gaiellales bacterium
GAGCGTCACGTCGTCGACCGAGTGACCGAGGCGCTGCGCGGCCACGCTCCGCACCACGGAGAGCCGCGACGCCTCGCTACCGCTCATCTCCAGCACCACGCGAACGCGCTGCTCCTCGAAGGGCGCGGGTGCGTCGGAGGGTCGCGCCCCGCGCCGATGGCGCATCACGACCTGCTGCACCTCGTGGCCCGTGCGGCGTATGCCGTCCTGAGTCGCCCAGTCGATCCACTCGCTCTCCACCGCTGGCGTCGCGACGCGAGTCAGCTCCCGCACCACCGTGTAGGTCAGCTCGCCCCGCGCCCAGCGCTCGCGCATCTCGGGCAGCGAACGCATCGCCTTGGCCACGCGGAGCCGCTCCCGAGTCTGCCGACCACCCCAGCCGAAGAGCCGAGCGCAGTACTCCTGAATGGAGCCGAGCCCGAGCAGCTCGTAGGCACGAGTCTCCGCCGCCATCAGCAGCGGCTCGAGCAGCGCGACGTCGTCGGCCGCCCGCCGCCGCGCGATCGCGACCAAGGCTTCATGTGCCGAATCCCGATCGAGCACCGCTCGAAGCGGTCGCCCGTACGATTCGTGACTCTCTCGCAGGCAGAGTGCTGCGCCCATGCGCCCCTCCTCCGCGCGCGGGTGCGGCCGCGCGCGCAGGGATGGAGTACCGCGCGGGTGTGACATCGAGAGTGGCTTCGCGGAGCCAGCCAGACAGTGCTGACTTCGGTTGACTGAGATGGGGCTTGGATCTCGTGTCGTCCTTCTTCGATGAGGATGGGAACCTGACCGTAGTGAACACCCGCTCGCCGACGTAGGCTGCTGCCCGCTGAGTCTCACGAAGACGGTGGAGTCGCTGTGCCAGGCGGCCGACGGGGGGACTGGAACGCGGATCGCGCCAATTCTCGAAGTCGGTCCCACCGGGGCCATGCTTCTGCGATGATGGACCGTGAGTGCGGCCCCGAGGATGCGAGAAGCGATGAAGGGCGGATGGCGTCGGTGGAAGCCGAGTCAGGATGGCTACATCCTTCTCGGTTCTTTCCGAGAGGTTCCCATTCGTGCGCACTGGGTGCTCTTGGTGGCCCTGCTCGTCGCGCCCTTCTTCGGGCTGGGCACGTTGAGCCTGGCGGCGGCGCTGCTCGTTCTCCTGCATGAGCTCGGCCATGCGTGGATGATCCGCTGGCGCTCGCTCGCCGTAGCGGGCATCGACGCCCACCTGTTTGGCGGGCGCTGTGCGTACCACGACCAGTGGGCGACCGAGTGGGATCGTGCCTTGATCGCTTGGGGAGGCGTCTTCGTTCAGGTGCTCGTGTTCATCCCGAGCTTCATCTACGTCCGCCTCACCGGGGGACCGTCGGGCCCCCTCGAGCCCTACCTCAACCAGGTCCTGATTATTGCGCTCGGGTTCAACGTCCTCGTGATCGGCGTGAACCTCCTACCCATCCGCGGGCTGGACGGAGGGACTGCATGGTCCATCGTGCCGCTCGCGTTCTCGCGGTGGCAGCAGTGGAGGGTGAAACGTGGGGCGCGACCAGGGAAGCGAAAGGAGCGAAAGAAGCCCCGAAAAGCGTCCCACCTGCGGGTCGTGCGGGACGACGACGAGCGGCTGCACTGAAGTCCGGCTCGGCCCCCGCTCGAGGGAAGGCGGTCGTGTTCCCGTTCGGGCGGTGACGACCGCTTCGACGGATGACAGCATCTGCCGATGTTCGAGGGCCTCGACGACATTCCGTGGGACGAGCTCGAGCACGCATACGGACGAGCCTCGGTTGTGCCGTCCCTCATTCGCGGGATGGTGTCCCTCGACGCCGACGAGCGGGCACGAGCGGTCGATGGGTTCTGGGGCGGACCACTCCACCAAGGATCGATCTACACGTCGTCTCTCGCGGCCGTGCCCTTCCTGATCGAATCCCTCGTTGTGAGGCACGCCGACCGGGACCAGCTGCTCCAGATGCTCGCGGCCATTGGCGTGGGTTGGGTGGAGAATCTCGCCGGCCGTCCGAGGACCCTCGCGCACGTGAACCCAGGCCATCCCCGCGACATCTCTTTCGGGCGTCGCCAGCTCGACTACGACGATCAGGCCTTGACCCGAGACTGCTACCTCGCCGTCGCCGAGGGCTGCGAGCGGTACCTGCTATTGGTGGCCGACGCAGAGAATCCAGACGTGGTGCGCTCCTACGCGGCGAACCTCCTCGCCTGGTTCCCGCCGGCTGCGTACGACGCGCGGCCGGTACTCCGAGAGCTCTTCGAGGACCCGGGAGCGTCGGACACCCTTCGTGCTTCGGCAGCTCTCGCCCTCGCGCACTTGGGTGCGCCGGTCCCTTTCGACATCCACTCCTCCCCGGTGTTGGATGCTGCGGTTCGGATCGGCGCAGCGCTCCATCGTTCGCCGGAAGACCGGCGCGTGCTGC
This sequence comes from uncultured Gaiellales bacterium, assembly GCA_964436315.1. Taxonomy (GTDB): domain Bacteria; phylum Actinomycetota; class Thermoleophilia; order Gaiellales; family Gaiellaceae; genus CAYTCZ01. The sequence continues at coordinate 2,391 of CAYTCZ010000164.1, forward strand.
TGGGCCCGCTGATGCAGCGTCCGCTCCCTGAGCCCGAGGACCGGTGGCCATGGGGGAGGCTGAGCGACATCGTCGAGCGACTCGGAGCCGCAACGACTCAGCTCCTGGCCGAGTATGAGGAGGCGCCCAGCGAGACACTCCGGACCATCCTGATGGACCGGCTCTTCCCGCCCGACCGGCATCCGGCTACCAACGTTCGAACGGCGATCCGCCAGTTCCCTGACCACGAGGTCTCGGGGTGGTCCTCGGAGGCGCGCACGTTCCTTCGCCTGCTCGCGGGCCAGCCGGAGCTTTGGCCGGCGGTTGCGGAGCTTCTCCGGGAGCGGCTGGGCCTGATGTTCGATCCGACGCGCGACGAGCTGACCGAAGCGCTCGAGCGAGAGGCGCCGCGGAGAGGGCCCTTCCGTCCCGAGCGCCAGCTCTCCGAATCCGAGATCCCGGGACTGATGGCCGCGCTGAGCGAAGCGGGCTCGCTCGCCGCGTGCGACGCCTTGGGGTCGTTGCGGGATGTAGCGCAGGTGCCGGCTCCTCTCGTCGCACCACTCCTGGAACTCGCGCTCGGAGCGGATTCGGTCATCGCTTCGGGGGCCGCTTGGGTCCTTCGGCGCGCCCAGCTTCAGTCACCAGAAGCGGACCGAGTGCTCCAGCGGGTTCAACAGGACCCGGAAGCCAACGTGCATCTCGCCGACCTCGTCGAGGCCCTGGGGCCGGCCCACTTCGAGCGCACCATCGCCCTCGTTCGAGACCTGCTCGACGGTGCGAGTGCCGCCTTGGCCTATGAACTGTTTCCCGCCGTCGAGGCCGCCGGGCAGGAGCCGATGATGCGGGCCCTGGGTGACCCGCATCCGGGAGTTCGCGCCCATGCGTGCGATGCCTTTCAAGACTTCTTCCGCGATGGCGAGGTCGGGGATCCGCGCGCGCTCGACGCTCTCCTGTCGCGATGCGAGGACGTGGACGAGAACGTTCGCGAGCGTGCCGCGATGGCGCTCGAACACGCGGGAGCAGGCGTCGTCCCCTTGCTGGATCCAACCGCTGGCCGGTCGGCTGCCGACCTCATCCGTTTGCTCGTAGGACTGCGCACGCACGTGGAGCAACCGCGCGCTGCCGCCATGGTCGTTAGACAGCTCGAGCATCCCGACTGGCGAGTGCGGATGGCGTGTGTGGACGCTCTGGGGCAAGGCCCTCCGACGACCGAGTGCCTCCAGGGGATGGCGATTGCGCTGCGAGATGAGCATCCAGGTCCTCGCGAGCTCGCCGCGGCCGCGCTCGGCCGGTACGGAACAGAGGCCATGAGCCTCGCTCCCGCCATCGTGGAGGCAGAGCTTCCACTGACCCTCGCGCTGCGAGTCCTGGCCCGCATGCGATCCTTCGCCCCGGCAGAACGCTTCCTGCGAATCCTGGGTGACTCGGCCCTGGACGATGAGGTGCGTCGCGAACTGCACCTCACCCTTCACGCCCTGATGCCCGACTCCCTGCCCCTTGCCCTGTCACTCTTGAACTCCGCGACAGACGTCACCCCAGTTCAGCTCTGGGCCCTGGAGCCGGCCGCTCCCCTCGACCACCCGCGATTGTCAGAGCTCGCTCGAGAAGCCTCGCCGACTGGCGCGATCGCCCGGTGGCTTTGCTCGGGGGGCTGAGTTCGAGGGGGAGTAAGGCGAGCTATCGGCGCGAGCGGCGGCAGCCAAACTCGTTCTGCAGACCGGCGGTTGCCGTCAGTCTTCGAAGTCCGGCACGGCTCCGCTCCCGAAGACCTGCGTGCACGGCTCGGGGTACGTGTCTTGGTCGCCCTGCAGGTTGCATTGAGCCACTACCGCCGTCCCCTCCATCGTCGCTCGACAGAGCACCACCGTCACGTCGGCCGATTCGATGACGAAGCCCGTGCCCAGGCCCTCCACCCCGAAGACTTGGCAGGCCGCACCGTCGACACGACGAGTCGGGCCGACGCGGAGGAGCGCTGTTTCGAGGAGGTCGGGCGATTGGTGCCACTGTTCCCGCGGGACATCGCTTCGCCAGTGCAACTCCGCCCCGGAGCAGACCACCAGGTTGTCTTCTCCGGGCTCACAGCCCGTCGGTATGTCGATGGTTCTCCCCGCGAGCTCGTAGGAGCTGCCGTCGAAGGTAATCTCCGGGGGCAGCCCTTCGAGGATGATGTGCGCGAGACGCCGGCGGCACAGCCCGGCAGAAGCGTCCTCTTCGCGACAGACCAGGAGCAGCCCGTCGTCCGTGGCTGCGATGAGCCGAGGTGCCCCTCCAACCGAATAGCGGAGGCCTGGCGCCCCCTCCACGGTCACGCTTTGGATGTCCACCGCGCCATCCTCCGCCACCTGCTGTCTGTAGTGCGCGATCCCTGCTTCGCCGCGAAGGCTCGTGGTGAGCACGACGCGGAGCTCGACCTCACCGCACCGAGCGAAGCGAACACGAGGACTACGCTCGTCGACCTGGCAGCCCCACTCGAGGGCCGCGGGCTCCTCGGAGCGGTCTGGGACCGTGTCTTCAGGCGGCGCCGCTTGCTCGTTTGGCTCAGCGGGCGACGGCGCCGGCCCACAACCACCCGTGAGGAGCAAGAACAGGATCATGGCTCGGCGACGCATCGGCGGAGCATGGCCGGAACGCGCGATCGACGCCGCTTCGGCTTTGAGTTCGACCACGGATGAGGCGAAGGGACCTTCCGCGGAACGTCAGCTCCGACCGTCGCTCGAGCCCACCACCTCCCGAGAACCGTGCGCCCGTGTTAGGTCACCGCCGATGGGCCCCGTGCGTGAGTCTCTGGCCAAGGCGATCTTCGAGTTGCTGTGCGAGCACGAAACGGTGCGGGCGGTGGCGCTCGTGCGCCGAGAGCTGTCGACGGGGCTGAAGGAAGCAATCGCCCTCGTCAACGAGGTGCGTGCGGACTGCTTCACTCGCGTCCAGGGGCCGGGGATGAGCCTGTCGATCCTCGGTGTCGGACCGCTCAACGATTCCGTGGTCTCTCATCTCGACTACGGCCCAGCCATGTATGACCACGTGCCGCAGGGGACGACCGTTTGTGCTCACCCTTTCGAGTTGTACGCGGCGCCGGTCGACGTGGTGCGCCGCGTCTGCTCAGCGCTCGGAGTGCACGACGTTGCCGATCTCAACCAACACCCCCTCGATGGCGCGAGGGTGGACTTCGATGCGCTCGTGTCGGTCGTGGCGGACTACTGGCGCTGGGATCCGACCGAGGCGGAACAAGAATGCGAGGGATTGAGGCTCCTTGCTCGGCATGGGTTCCGGCTATTCCTGAGGGTCGATGATTGGAGCATCTCAGCGCAACGGCTGGTTCCCAAGGAGCACCTCCCATGGGGATGAGTGCCGAGATCGTCGCGATCGGTCCATTCTCGGAGGAGCTCGTCCCCTTCCTCCAACACGCGGCTCGCCGCTACGAGGGAACCCGTGCAGGGACCCCCGTGGTCACGTTGATCGTGAGCGCAGCAGGATCGACCTCGAGCCGCGAGCTAGCGGCTGCCTGTGGCATCGGCCCGTGGGACTTCGCGCAGCACGCGCTCGACCCCGCGAAGATCGACATCGACAGATTCAGGGCCGCAGCCGAATCGCTCGGAGCCTACCAGGCCGTCACGGCGCTCAGAGAGCTCGTTGCAGCAGGGTTCGAGCTCTTCTTCCTACCCAACGGGTAGGGCCGGGGTCTGCCCCAGGCGGGTGAACAGAGCTATCCTCGCCAGGGAGCAATGACTCGATGGTGGAACAGCTGCGCGCTCGTTCTCGCAGTTGTGGCATGCGACGAGCAGAGGGAGCAGCCGGAGGGGCCGCCGCCCGAGACCGTCGGAGCGCCGGAGCCCACCGAGGAGGCGTCCCCGCCGGAACCTCGGCCAAACCCGGACCTGGAGCTGCTAGCAGCCGCAATGGGCTCGGTGCCCCGAACCCAGGAGGAGGTCCGGGTCTATCTGGCGCGCGAAGTGGGAGAGGACGGTTGGCCGCTTCTCTGCACCCAGGCGACGGGTGACGCGGCAGAAGCCGCTGCCAACCTGCCGGTGGGCACTCTCCTCTCGGTCACCGGCCAGGCTACGGAGACTCGAGATGAGTATTGGCATGACCCCGCCGAGCGCCGCTGCCGCATCGACGCGATTCTCGAACGAGAGAGTGGACACTCCGTTCACCTCCCGGCCGGGCTCGGTCCGCTGAGAGGCGGCATGAGCCGCGACCAGATCGCCGCCGCGCTCTCCGTGCCGCCGGACGACATTCCCACCGATACCGACGAACGGGTCTTCGTGGTGGCCGGTTGGGCTCTGGTGATGGACCATGACTATCTGCAGTTCTTCGGTACCGACGCCGCGCGTCTCTCCGAGCTGGAGACCTCCGAGTACGATCGCACGGTGAATGATCGGATCGACCTCGCCCGACACACCTGCAGTCAGCCGGGATGGCGTGGTCGGCTTTGGCGCCGCTACGGTTGGGTGGAGAACGAGGCAACCGGAACGCGGATTCTCTTCGCGTCCCCAGGGGTCAAGCAGAGTTGGTACGTCTCGTACGTCTGTGGCGCGGCCAGGCGTCTCACAAGAGAAGGAGGCCAAGGAGACGAGCGATCCGGGGAGTGAGTCCGGACGCACCGAGCAACGCGCATCAGCGGTAGGGTCCCGCGCCGGTGGAGGGGACCGAACGGAGCACGGCGAGTTCGGCTTTGCGGCGGCGTTCAGCTCCTTGGTCGCGTCTTTGAAGAACGCGCGCGGGTTCGGGCGGAGGTGCGGGAGGATCTCGCGATTGGGGACCTCGAGGAGGATCGCCATGATCGCCAGCAGGTAGCCGAGCTCGAGCTCGCCGAGGGCGCCGCGGTGTTGGTAGCCCCAACCGACCATCAGACCCTCTTCGGCCTGGTGGAAGTGGAAGCCGGCGTTGGCGAGCAGGATGCCGGAGCCGAGAAGCGTCGCTCCGAGGTCGACGAAGTACCCCGCTCGTCGCCGGTTCGGAAAGCGCGCGTGGCCGCGTGGCCTCGATCTTCGCGATCAATCGAGGCCAGCCACGCCGGCTCGGGTGCGGATCACTCCGCCCCAATGGCCGCCACCGCGGAGGCGT
>CAYTCZ010000165.1:0-5695 GCA_964436315.1 uncultured Gaiellales bacterium
ACGAGTAAGCCGATCGCGAAGGTCAGGGCCATGGCCAGCGCTCCCCAGGCCAGCACACGCATCGCCGCGCGGACCGGATCTGCTCCGCCGAGTCTCGCGCCGAGCACACCGAGTCCAGCGAGGGCGATCAACGAGACGACGGCCGTAATCGCCACACGCGCGACATCACTTTCTGCCAGGCTGACAGCCAGCACCGGGATCGCCGCCCCGACGGCGAAGGCGACCGCCGACGTTCCGGCGGCCTGCAGCGGTCGTGCTCGCCGCACCTCATCGAGACCGAGTTCGTCGCGGGCGTGGCTCGCAAGCTGGTCATGGTCGCTCAGCTGGACGGCGACCTCACGCGCGAGTTCGGAGGAAAGACCGCGGTCTTCGTAGATACGCGCGAGTTCATCCAGCTCTTCAACCGGGTGGGTCTCCAGCTCACGTCGCTCTCGCTCGAGATCCGCCTGCTCGGCATCGCGCTGGGACGCGACCGAGACGTACTCGCCCGCGGCCATCGAGAGCGCACCCGCCACCAGCCCGGCAATTCCAGCCGTGATCACGGTCCCGCGGGATGCCCCTGCGGCGGCCATCCCCAGGACGAGTGCCGCAATCGAGACGATGCCGTCGTTCGCTCCCATCACCATCGCCCGCAGCCAACCGGTTCGGCCCGCGAGATGGAGCTCGGGATGGCGCGAGCGGAAGATAGGTCTCTCCGCGGGCATCGGGCCCGAGTCTAGGAGAGGTGAAGACAGGACGACGACGGCGCTTACAGGCGCGGCGTCCGATACCCCGTCGGATCCGAGATGGATGTCTCAGATTCTGCCTTCTGCGACACGTGTTAGCAGGCGAGTCCGACTCGATGCACTCCTGACGCATTCGAGGAGCGCTGTCGACGCGGAGCGGGCGGTGGCCGCGTTCAGCACACTTAACCTCATTGCGCGTAATCCGAGTTGCCTTCGTCCTTGGTTTCGCCGTGGCTCTCGGGGTCGCCGGGTGGTTCGCGACCGATTTCCTGCGCCAACCGGATGACGAGGGTGCCGGAGCAGTTGCCAGCGAATATCTGCGTGCCTGGGAGGGATCCGAGTGGAGCTTGATGGAAGCACTTCTGATCGATGCTCCATCCGACTTCGCCGAGCGCCACGAGGAGATGTTCGCCTCGCTGGGGGTCGAGGGCGCCCGCTTCGTTCTGACGGACACTCAGCACGATGGCGATTCCGCAACCGCGAATTTCGAAGCGCGCCTCGCCCTGGCCGGGCTCGGCGAGTGGGTCTATTCGGGAACCCTCGCTCTCGTTCGAGAGGGCGGGAGCTGGCTCGTGGATTGGTCAAGCGCCGCGTTTCATCCTTCGTTGGGAGAGGGCCAGCGGCTTGAGGTCACTCGCTCATGGCCGGAACGGGCTCCGATCCGGGCCCGAGGCGGGCGTGCGCTCGTCAAGCCGCGCGAGGTAATTGCCGTCGGCGTTGAGCCGCGGCGGATCGAGCATCGAAGGCGGATGCTTCGACAGCTCGAACGACTGGTAGCCGCAGATCCCGAGCGCGTTGCTGCCGATCTCGACGCTCCGGGCGTCCAGCCGGACTGGTTCGTCCCGGTCACCGTCCTCAGGCCGGAACGCTACGAGCAGGTCCGGCCGAAGCTCTATCCCGTCCCCGGCGTCGTCTTCCGGCGCGAGCTGGCAAGACTCTCACCGGCGGAGGGCTTCGCCCGACATGTTCTCGGTGGCACCGGAGAGATCACGGCCGAGCAACTGGAAGAGCTCGGAGACCCGTATCTGCAAGGCGACACGGTCGGGACGTTTGGTCTCGAGCGCGTCTTCGAGCGGAAGCTCGCTGGCCGACCGAGCGGCGAGGTGAGGATGGTCGACGAGAGCGGGAAACTCATCGAGGTTCTCGAGCGGTTCCCTGGTGAGGAGGCGAAGCCGCTTCGGACAACTCTTGATCTCGAAGTCCAATCAGCCGCTGAGGCTGCGCTCGCCGGGGTGACCGAGCCGGCGGCGATCGTTGCGATCGACTGGCAAACCGGGGCGATTCGGGCGGTCGCGAGCCGTCCGCTGGATGAGTTCAACCGGGCGCTCGCCGGTGCCTATCCGCCCGGGTCCGCGTTCAAGATCGTCTCGTCGGCCGCGCTTCTGACGGCCGGGGTTTCCCCAGGCGACATCGTCGAGTGCGCTCCGGAGACGATCGTCGGAGGAAGAACGTTTCGCAATGCAGAAGGAACACCTTCCGGCGCGATCCCCTTCTCCCAGGCATTCGCTGTCTCGTGTAACACCGCCTTCGTCGAACTCGTCGCTGGCCTCGAGTCCGGTGTCCTCGAAGATGCCGCTGACCGATTTGGCTTCGGGGCCGCGTACGAGCTTCCGCTTCCTGTCGCTGGAGGCCGCTTTCCTACTCCCGTAGACGACGCGGAACAGGCTGCCGCCGGCATCGGCCAGGGTCGCGTCGAGGCGAGTCCGCTTCACCTCGCGACCGTGGCGGCAGCTGCGGCGAGCGGGGTCTGGAGGCCGCCCCATCTCCTGAAGGGCGAGCGATCAGACGAGGAGCGGCAATTAGTCCCAGGGCTCTCCGATCTACTCCGCGAGCTGATGCGGGCTGTTGTCCTGCAGGGCACCGGCACCGCTGCGGACGTCCCCGGAGCCAGGGTGTTCGGAAAGACGGGAACAGCCGAGTTTGGAGAAGACGATCCGCCCGAAAGCCACGCATGGTTCGTCGGCTTCCACAGGAAGCTCGCATTTGCGGTGCTTGTGGAAGGCGGCGGAGCCGGAGGTGCGGTCGCCGCGCCGATTGCGGCCCGCTTCGTGAAGGAGCTTGGCCGGTAGCTCGTCCGGAGCGAGGCGAAATCACTGTTGCAGTGGGAACGCCGCGAACCCCGGCGGTCATCGCTTCCTATGAGTAGATCGCCGCGATGAGAGTCGGTGTCTTGTCCGACGCATGATCGGCGTCAGCCCCGATGTCGCGCCGCACCGGGATCACTAGGGTCGCGTCTAAGGATGACAAAACGCGGTCCGTCTTGGATCAGCGGGTCTGCTTTGCTCGGGGGTCAAGCTTCAGCCCGTTCTTCCGTTGGTTGATCTTCGGTCAAATCCTTCCCCTCTTAGGCGGGCTGCCTGGAGCACGGAGGTGATCGCTTTTGAGGAAACTCGTGATGCTGTTCGGAGTCCTCGTCATCCTCGTCGCCGCGCTGGGGATCACAGGATGCGGGGGCGACGATGATTCAGCAGAGCCGGCAGCACCGGCCGAGCCTGCCACACCTGAACCGGCGCCTGAGCCGGCGGCCCCGGCAGAAGAGCCGGCCCCGGCCGAGCCCGCTGAGACGGCCGAGGAGCCTGCGCCGGCCGAGCCCGCTGAGACGGCCGAGGAGCCGGCACCGTCCGAGGCTGGTGGACGTGCGATTGAAGCATCGACAGCGTCGATCACGGTGGACGGCGACACCGCCGACTGGGAGGGCATCAGTTCTCTCGATGTGACGCTCGAGCCAATACAGGGTTCCGAGGTCGAGGCGAAGCAGGCCAGCGTCCGCGTCGCGCATGACGGTGAGTCCGTCTACGTCCTTTTCGAGGTCGAGGACGACTACAACTGGAACGCGGAAGATGCCCATCTCTCTGCCGCATCAGCGGTGATGTGGGGCATCGAGGATCCCTCCGGCCCGCATATGGGAGCCGACGAACCCACCGGAACGCCGGGGGTCGGGATGGTCGACATCTGGCACTGGGAGCTCGAGTGTGCGAGCGGTGAAGACCACGGCGGTGCAGTCCACGATCCCGGTGACGGCGATCCCGGCAACGACGGCACCTGCAACTTCGACGACGAGTGGTCGACCGATGCCCTCACCCGGGAAGATGACAACGGCGCCACCGCGGAGAACAGCCTGCTCGGCGTCTGGACACACACGAATCCCGAGGCGGACGCGGCCGGAACCTGGATCTTCGAGGCGCAGCGCCCGCTCGATACTGGCGACGAGCAGGACGGACAGCTTGCCCTCGGTGTGACGGGGCTGCTGGCGCTCGCCTACTGGGATGCCGATAGCGGGCCCGAGGGCTGGGACGCCTCCGATCACGCCCAGAGCTCTAGCCAGGGCTGGATCGAGGTGACCTTCACCGAGTAGCCAGTAAGCGTCAACAAGGGCTGAACAGGGAGGGCCGTGAGGTCCTCTCTGTTTTTCTCCTTCAGCCGGGGTGCAGTTGCTCGCCAACTCCGATGAACTGGTCACCATCGGCTGCGAAGAGCGCGTGATCACTCTGGCCTTGACCAATTGCGCTCGCGGTCCGCACCGGGTTCTCACGATCTGGCAGGCTTGACGCCGTTTCTGTCACTTCGTGTCCAAATCGAGGAGGCAGCGTGACAGGTATGGACTATCCCGGAGTGCTCACCGACGATGGCATGGAAACCCTGATCAGGACCTACTACGACGGCATCAACGAAGCGGACGTCACGAAAGTCACTGCCTGTTTTGTACCGGAGGCAGTTCACTACTTCCCCCCGGGGATGTACGGCGGGCCGTTCAAGGGCGCGGCAACTATTGCCGAGCGGTGGAAAACGGCCGTAGAAAACCTGGGCTCGATCCAGACTGTGGATCAGATCATCACCGACCCGAGGAGCGGGCGTGCCGTGATCGAGTGGACGCACTTCAAGACGTTCGAACACACTGTTCTACGAGGGGACGAGTGGTACCTGTTCGATCCCACGAGCGGATTGATCCGCGAGATTCGCGCCTACTACGCCTCACCGCAGGATCATGCGCTTCCCCGACTCGAGCTTGCGGGATTCGACTACCAGCGTCGAGGCTACCCGGCAGAGCCACCCTTCGTCCGTTCGCAATGATGAACGATTCCAAGGGCGCACGAGCAATGTCTATCCGTGTGCGATCCAGCATCCTCCGCCCCGCCTACTTCCGCGAGGTGGCGGCGGTTGTCGAGGCCGGCGGGTCCGCCGATCTCAAGGCGATCGCAGTAGTGATGCAGCGCCACGGCCTGACCCCAGCCCTGTAGCCCCTGTCCACACGGCTCTCGTCCTTTGCTCGGTCACCTGGACGGAAGCTCGAAGAACGGGAATGATCTTAACCGCAGACATGAACCTGATCGGCCTCGCGTCTGCGATGCGCTCAAGGTTTTCAAAGTCCCCCTCATTTGATCAGCGAGAAGAGGAGAAACCACCATGGCCGCACCGAGCATCGAGGGCACCTACCAGTTCGTCCGCCGCGAGCTTCCCGACGGCACCGTCCAGGTTCCCCCGACCGTGAAGGGCCTGCTGACCTACACGAAGGATTTCCGCAACTTCAGCGTCCTCTGGCAAGACGACAAGGGCAGGTTCTACTCCGAGTGCTACATCGCCCGCTACACGCTGACCGACAGGGAGTACACGGAGACCGCGGAATACCTGATCGTCGACGATCAGATCAGCGGCAAGGGAATCAGCTACGACCTCTCGGGTACCACAGCCAGCTCTGCGGTGGCGATCGAAGGTCAACGAGTCAGCTTTCCCCTTCCCCAAGCCTTCGAGACGGCGCTCTCGATTACCGCGGAATTTGACGGGACCAACTTCACGGCAACGGGGAAAGACCTTTTCATCGATTACTGGGAGAAGGTCTCCTGAGGCTGAGGGAGGCTCCCTAGAGGCGACTGGCGGACGAGCCGAACGCACGGCTCTTCCTCGAGCGCGGCGGTGCGATGTCGAAGATCCTCGAGCTGCGAAGACATACCGACAGCGACGGAGACGTCCTA
>CAYTCZ010000165.1:5795-7371 GCA_964436315.1 uncultured Gaiellales bacterium
AACCATCGGCGTTCATCGCATCGACGGAAGCGGGGATCTGCGTCGCGACGCTCGACGACGCCACCTGGCGAGTGGAGGTCGGAATCGAAGGATGGGCGCTTGCGCTCGGCGCGTGTGGGGGGCGCCTTTTCGCGGGCCGCCGCGACGGGCTCCTCCGCTCCGACGACGGCGGCTTCAGCTGGCAGCCGAGCGGCTTCGGCGGGCGGCGGGTGACCGCCATCGGCTGCGGGCCGAGCACCGTCTACGCCGGGACGAAGGGACCGCGTCTTTTCCGCTCCGACGACGGCGGCGAGACGTGGAGCGAGCTGACGGAGTTCCATGCGCTCCGGCGCTGGTACTGGTGGACGCCCGTCTCGAAGCCCAACCGGGAGGCGGAGGTCTCGGCCATCGTCGTCTCGCGCGAAGACGAGGGGATCCTCGTCGTCGGCATCGAGGCAGGTGCCGTCGTTCGCACGACGGATGGGGGTCGCAGCTGGGAAGGCCACAAGCGTCGTGCGCTCCGTGACTGTCACACCCTCGCGCTCCATCTGACCGCCCCCGGCTACGTCTACCAGGGCGGCGCAGGCGGCGGCGCCTTCAGCCGCGACAACGGGCGGTCGTGGACGCGGAGCCGGCGTGGACTCGGACGCGCCTGGTACGGATGGGCGGCGGCCGGAGACGCGCACGACCCCGAGACCCGCTACCTCTCCGCCACGCGCGGAGTCCGCAAGGCCCACGGCGCACGGCCGCACGCCTGGATCTTTCGCGCCACCGGCAACGAGCCCTGGCGCCCACTGCTCGAGATCGACGCGATGCCGTACGCGCTGATCCCGTTCGCGTACGGGCTCGTCGCCGGTCTCTCGGACGGGCGCGTGCTCGCCTCCGAGGCGCGCGGCGAGTCGTGGCGCGAGCTCCCGTTTCGCTTCGCCTCGATCTGGCGGGCGCTGATCGCGATGTGACGAGCAATTCGCGAGCCGCTGGGGCGCGTGCTCGTTGCGGCAGAGTGTCACGGCGGCCGCGCTTCGGGATTCGGATCGGCGCCGGGAGATCCCTAGCCGACTCGGCACAGTCGATCGGCCAAGCCGACCAGGAGAGCGGCGATCTCCCCCGAACACGGGATCGCTCGCAATCTGTTGCCGACCGATGCTCACAACCGAGGCTGTGTTTCCTGATCTCACGACCCGGGTCCTCGCCGCCGTCGCCCTCGGGATGGCGGTTGTGGTCGCGGGCTGCGCGTCGGTTGGCGGCGGCTACAGCTCGGAGAGCATCGTCGAGGAGATGATGCGGGGACACAATGAGTTCGAGCGCGACCTCGCCGAAGCGCAGGGGACTCCGTTGCCCGCGAAGCTCGAAGACGTGAGCTGCAGCGCCTGGGAGGAGACCCGCATGACGGGGGGCTCCGGCTCTGGTGGGCTCACTGTCTACCACTACCAGTGCGAGACCTCATGGGATGAGGGGGGCTCAGCGACCTGGTGTATCACCCACGGACTCGACGCACTGATCGGCTTTACCGAACGGAGCCGCCGGCCGTTCGTCGATACCTACTGCGAGTCGGTCGTGCCCGAACTGCGTTCCCAGTGGGAAGCAGTCGGCTACG